>DATCCA010000097.1:0-8074 GCA_036511575.1 Acidimicrobiales bacterium | reverse complement strand
CGCCGTGGCGCTCGCCATTGCACTGTCACCACTCTCGCCACTCGGTCCGGTGCGTTTTGTCTATCCGTACCGGGGTGTCGCGTTCGACTGGACGGTGCTCGGTTTCGGCGTCGTCGCGCTCGTCGTCATGCTGGGGTCACTCGCGTACGTGCTGGCGCGGCGCGAACTGCGTCGACTGCGCCTCGGGCGTCACGTCGATCGCCTCGCGGAGAACTCGTGGGTCACGCGCCTGACGACGACGTCGGGCGTCCCACTTTCGTTGGCCACCGGGCTGCGATTTGCCTTGAAATCCGGTCGCGGCGCCAACGCCGCGCCCGTCCGATCTGCCATATTGGGCGCGGTTTTGGCGGTGGTCGTCCTCGTCACCACCGTTACCTTCGGCGCCAGTCTTGACAACCTCGTGTCACATCCGTCGTTGTACGGATGGAACTGGGACTACGCACTTCTTTCCGGATTTGCTGGTCAAGAGGACTTGCCTGCGCCCCAAGTCGCAACGTTGTTCGACCACGATACGTACGTCGCGTCGTGGTCGGGCGCAAATTTTGCCACGGCAGCGTTGGACGGACAATCGATGCAGATGATGGTCGAAACACCCGGCGCCCGCGTGGCCCCGCCGGTGTTGACCGGACACGGCTTGGACGCGGCGAATCAAGTGGTCCTTGGCGACGCGACGTTGGCCGCTCTTCATAAACGCGTCGGTGATACGGTCACCTTTTCCAGCGGCAAAAAGTCCACGACATTGACGATCGTCGGCACGGCGACATTGACGCCGATCACCAAGGGTCTGGACATGGGTTCGGGGGCCCTCGTGGCCCCGAGCGACTTCTCGGCCGCGGTACTTAATGCACAGCAAAATTCGATACCCGGTCCCCAAGCGGTCCTCATACGATTGCGGTCCGGCACGAATACGACGAAAGCCCTTCGCAGCATCCATGAGATAATTTACAAACTAAATCGAAATCCCAACGATGGGCGCCCAGCGGGTGGATTGGTCGCGCACTTGCGACCGGCGGAGATTGTCAACTACCGGTCCATGGGCACGACGCCCGCCATCCTCGGCGGCGGACTGGCACTCGGGGCCGTCGTTGCCCTGGCTCTGACATTGATCGCCTCCGTTCGCCGCCGCCGCCGCGAACTCGCGCTCCTGAAGACCCTGGGTTTCGTCCGTCGCCAACTGGCGTCGGCCGTGGCGTGGCAGTCGAGTATCGCCGTCTCGATTGGCGTGGTCATCGGGGTGCCCGTGGGAATCCTGCTGGGCCGGATCCTCTGGGACCTCTTTGTGCACGAGATCGATGCGGTCCCCATGCCGAGCGTTCCCGGCCCCGTCATCGTCCTCATCGTCGTGGGCGCGCTCGTGCTCGCCAATGTCGTGGCCGCAATTCCCGGTCGAATGGCTGCGGGCACATCGACCGCCCTCGTTTTACGGGAGGAGTAATTGGGAAGCCTGGGCGGCCCATTAGTTTGGCAACGTGACCGAATTCGCGAACGAGAGCGTCAGCGCTATTGAAGCAACACTCAATGACGTTGATCGAGCCCTCGAGCGTTTGCGCGTAGGGACCTACCGAACGTGTCAGGTGTGCCAGGCGCCGATTGAAGAAAGCGTCCACGTCGCGAGTCCGCTGCTCGCCAACTGTCCGGCGCACCCCGAACTCGCCTAGCCCTTCAACAAAAATCCCGGTGGCCGAAGCCACCGGGATTCTCGGTTGTAGAAGAGTGGTTACTTCTTCGTAGCCCAGAACAGTTCGGCGATGGCGTCGATCTCGCTTAGGAGGCGATCGGCAACGACGACGTCGTTCGTCTTCTTCGCGTCGCCCGCGCTCTTGGTCGCCATCCAGAAAAGGTCGTGCAGGTTCGGGAACTCCTTCAGGTGCTCAACCTTGAAGTAGTCGGTCCAGAGAACCCAGAGGTGGTGCTTCACCAGGTCAGCTCGCTCCTCTTTGATGATGGTGGCGCGCACCTTGAAATCAGCGTCGCTCGAGGCGTTGTACTTCTCCATGCAGGCCCTCACGGACTGCACTTCGATCCGGGCCTGGGCCGGGTCGTAGACGCCACAGGGGAGGTCGCAGTGTGCCGAGACGACGAGTGGCGTGGTCGTGGCGTCGAGTAGTTCGTTAATGCGAGTGAGAAGCGTCATGGCTTCGCCTTTCGATCGTGCTGCACCGTGGAAGTGCAAACTCTATTTCCTTACGCAGACTAGTGAAGATGCTCGTCTATCGTTCACTGAAATGGACCGGCTCCTCGAGTTCTTCCTTCGGCGCGTGACCGTAGAGGGGATGTCCATGGCGCCGACGTATTTACCGGGCGAGCGACTGACCGCACTTCGACGGTGGCGCCGGGTTCGTACCGGCGACGTCGTCGTCGTGCGCGACCCGCGCAACGCCGATCGGTGGCTGTTGAAGCGGTGCGTCGCACGAGTGGGGACGAAACTGGATCTTCGAGGCGACAACGCCGTTGCGTCAACGGATTCGAGAGTTTTCGGCCTCGTGCCCGAACGACGAGCCATCTACATTGTGCTGAAAAACGCCTGAGGCGCTGGGTAGTTCCCCTGTTGAATCAGGGAAGACACCGGTAGGATGCCCCCGTGGCTCGACTCGCGGTCCTCTCCTATCACACCTCACCCCTGGCCCAGCCCGGCACGGGCGACGGCGGAGGGATGAACGTCTACGTCCGCGAACTCTCGAGCGCACTGGCTCGCCTCGGCCACGAGGTGGACGTCTACACCCGTCGAGACAACACCCTCGTTGGCGATGTCGTGAACGTGGAGCCGGGGTTCCGGGTCCACTTCGTCTCGGCCGGCCCGCCTTCAGCACTTGACCGCGAGGAACTGACGAACTACGTCGCGGAGTTCACCGACAGTGTGGCCGGACTCTTCCAGATGACGGGTATCCCTGACGCGATCCACGCGAACTACTGGCTGAGCGGCTTGGCGGGACATCGTCTCAAGCACGAACTCAACATCCCGCTCATAATGACCTTTCACACGCTCGAGCGCGTGAAGGCCGACACGTTCGAAGGCGAGTCGGAAGATCGCGCCTTCCAGGAGGCGGCGATCTTCGCGTGCGCCGACGCGGTGCTCGCGAGTTGTGAGGTCGAGGCCGAGCAGTTCGTTCGTTTCTACAACGCCGAGCCCTCTCGAGTGCACATCGTGCCCCTGGGCGTCGAGCACGCCTTCTTCGCGCCGGGCTATCGCCCGCAAGCCCGTCGGGCCCTGGGCATCAAAGGTGAAGATTCGATGTTGTTGTTCGTTGGTCGCCTCCAGGCACTGAAGGGCGTCGACCTCGCGCTCGAGACCCTCATCGAACTTCGAAACCGCGGCCGAAATATCATGCTCGCGATCGTGGGCGGACCTTCGGGACCCGACGGTCGCGCAACCCTCGCGAGTCTGCACCGTCGAGTCGAGGAAGCGGGCGTTATTTCGCACGTCAGCTTCGTCGCTCCTCAGTCGCACCAGCTCCTCTCGACATGGATGCGCGCCTCCGATGTCATGCTGGTCCCCTCGAGGACCGAGAGCTTCGGTTTGGTCGCGCTCGAGTCCTCGGCGTGCGGCACACCGGTCGTGGCCAGTGAGGTCGGCGGGCTCATGACCTTGATCGACGAAGGCGTCACCGGATTTCTCGTGGACGAGCGTGATCCAGTTGTGTGGGCCGACGCCGTGGAAGTGGCCCTGGATCCTCAGAACGCGACCGCGATGTCCAACGCGGCAGTCCTGCTCGCGCGGCGTTACACCTGGCGCTCGGCTGCGCGCTCCCTGGCCGACCTCACCGAGGAGTTGGCGATCTCGGGTCTCGTCCGCTGCTGACGTGACTCGGGCACCATTGGGCGACGCCGGCTCGGCCGGTCGACTGGACGAGACGATCCAATCGTGGTCGCAACAGTGGAGCGCGAGTTCCCTCTTAGGTATCGAACATCAAGCGTCGCCCGACGACCGAGGTCATTTTCACTGGCTCATCCGCCTGAAAGGCGAGGAGAAGGACGTCATCACTCTGTGGCTGTCACTGCGCCAACGAAGCGTGCACGTGGAGACCGAGTTGATGCCGGCCCCCGAAGAGAACCGTGAAGCACTCCTTCGATTCTTCCTAGTGAAGAATGCGGAACTGCGCGATGTCCACTTCGCCATCGGACCCGAAGAGAGCATTTATCTCATGACGCAGATTCCTATCAACGAGGTCGACGTCGAGCGTCTCGACGAGTTGGTCGGGGCGACGTTGACGTATATCGACGAGATCTACCCGACGGCGATGACCCTGGGACTACCCACGCTCTATCGTCGTCGCCCGAGAATTTAGACAGCGAACCTTGTAGCGTTGCGCTATGGCATTCACCTTGATAATCATTGGCGGCGGCAGGATTGGATCAGCGCTCGCGGAGGGTCTGATGGACGCGAAGTGGTGTCCACCGGGCGACCTCGCGATCATCGAGCCCGCGGGTGAACAGCGCGAGGTCCTCCAGTCGCGTCTCACGGGGGTCTCGGTCTTCGAGTCGTTGGAAATCGACCACGTCGGAACGGCGAACGGTGCCGTGCTCTGCGTGAAGCCCGAACACGCCGAATCGGCGGCTCGCCACTGCGCCGCCATGGGCGTCACACGCCTTCTGTCCGTCGTGGCTGGACTTTCGACGCACCGCCTCGAACTGTCGTTTCCCGAGCCCATCGCAATCATTCGTGCGATGCCGAACATGCCGGTGCTCGTGCGAAAGGGCGTGAGCGCGATTGCGGGCGGTGCGCAGGTGACCAAGGACGACCTCGATTGGGCTGAGTCAATTCTCGGCGCGGTCGGCACCGTTGTTCGCGTCAGCGAGAAGAATATTGACGCCGTGACCGGGCTCTCGGGCCCAATGCCCGCGTACCTCTTTCTCGTCATCGAATCGCTGATAGAGGCCGGAGTCCACCAGGGTCTGTCGCGCGAAGTCTCTCGCCAACTCGTCGTCGGCACCTTTGAGGGCTCGGCCGCGCTGCTCGTCGCCACGGGCGAAACGCCAGAAGAGTTGCGCTCCCAGGTCACCTCGCCGGGCGGGACGACGGCTGCGGGCCTTCGCATCCTCGAAAGTCGTGCCGTGCGCTCCGCTTTCCTTGAGGCGGTCGCCGCCGCGGCGGAACGCAGTCGTCAAATGGGACGTTGAGGGTCAAAGTAACGTCGAGCCATGGCCACCCCGCGTCTTCGACCGAGGAAACTGTCTGAGCCGACGATTGCGCGTCTGCCCGTGTATCAACGTATTGCCGAGAGTTGGCAACTACGCGGCCTCAATCGCATCGACTCCCAGCAGATCGGCGAGTTGGCGGGCGTGACGGCCACAACGGTTCGTCGTGACCTCGCCGGGCTGGGATCCTTTGGCACCCGCGGTGCGGGCTATGACGTGCAGGTGCTGAACGAACACATCGCCGAGGCGCTGGGTCACGACCGCCGCTACGACGTCGTCGTCGTGGGGATCGGCAATTTGGGCCGCGCCCTCGTGAACTCGACGAATTTTCTTATTCGCGGTGCGCAACTCGCGGCGCTCTACGACAACGACCCCGACGTCGTGGGTGCGACGATCGCCGGTCACGTGGTGAAATCACTCGACGATCCCATCGTTCCCGCCACCGTCGGTGTCATTTGCGTGCCGCCCGAGGCCGCCCAAGATGTCGCCAATCATCTCGTCGGCGCCGGCATTCACGCGCTGCTCAACTTCGCACCTCAAGTGCTCACGGTGCCGATCGGCACCGCCGTGCACTACGTGGACTTTTCGATCGAGCTGCAGATTCTCATGTACCACCTCAACAACGGCACCGGACCGCTGGGCGGAGGACTGCTGCATTCGCTCGGAATCTCGACGCCCGGTCCTCGAGGGACACCGTGAGTGTGAGGTCACCGTGGCGCTGATATCGGTCGGGATTGACCACGAGAACGCGTCGTTGGACCTCCTCGAGCGCGCGACCGTCCTCGAGCACGAGTGGAACAAGGTACTTCGCAGCTTGTTGAGTCAACGCAATATCCACGAAGCGGTCTTTGTGTCGACCTGTTTGCGCACCGAAGTCGTCGCGGTCATCGACCGTTTCCACGGAGCGATCGAGGAGATCACGCACACGTTGAGTGATGCCACGGGACTCGACCCGAGCGAGTTCGCTGACCACCTGAGCGTGCACTTCGACCGTGGTGTGGCGACGCATCTCTTCAGCGTGGCCGCTGGACTCAAGTCAGTGGTGCCGGGCGAATTTGAGATCCTGGGACAACTACGTCGCGCACTCGAGTTGGCAACCGAAGAACAGACCGCGGGACCAGAGATCACTGAACTGTTTCAGCGGGCCATTTCGACAGGTCGACGAGTGCGCAGTGAGACCCAGATTGCCCGGGGCACGACGAGCTTCGCGCAGGCGTCGGTCATGATGGCGACGGAGGAACTAGGCGTTGACCTTGAGGGTGCGAATGTGTTGATAATCGGTGCCGGTCAACTGGCCGGTGGCATCGCGCGATCACTGCTCGCACGACCAGCGCGACTCACCCGACTCACGATTGCGAACCGAACTGCGTCAACTGCGCAGCGTTTGCTCGCCGAATTAGGTGATGATCGAGTCGCGTTGGCGACCCTCGAGGACGTGGCGACGCTCGTGACGGAGGCGCGACTCGTGGTCGCGGCGGTGGAAGTTGCGCAACCGGTAGTCACGCGTGATGACCTCGCCCGATGTCGGCAACGAGTGCTCATTGTTGACCTGGGGCTTCCGCGAGCCGTGTCGAGTGACATGGAAGACCTCGAGAACGTCCAACGCATTGATATTGGCGACCTGCGAGAGCGCGTCGGCCAAGCGCTCGGTGATCGACGTGAGTCCTTCGAGGAGGCCCGCGCGATTGTTGATGAGGACGTGGAGCGATACCTGAGCGACCAGCGCGCGCGCGGCGCGGCCGCAATTGTGAGTGAACTTCGAGAACACTTCGACGACGTGGTGTCGACAGAAATGGCTCGTCGCGAGAGTGAGCTCGATGATTTGACGCCGGAGCAGCGTGAGAAGGTCGCCTCGTTGCTTCGTTCGGTCGTCGCCAAGATTGCGCATCATCCAACGGTGGCATTGAAGGAAGCCGCGGGGACTGATCAAGGAACGCGACTCAGTGAGGCCACTCGGAATCTCTTCGATTTATGAGCGCCCTGCGACTGGCGACTCGACGATCGCCACTGGCGCTCCTTCAAGCGACCTACGTGCAGCAGCGTCTGACATCACTCGGGGTGGCGTGCGAACTCGTGCACATTGAAACGCAGGGTGACATTCGACGGGACGTCGCACTCGATGAGCTCGGCGGACAGGGTGTGTTCGCCGTCGAGATTCAAACCGCGGTGCTCAACGGGGAGGCGGACGTTGCCGTGCACAGCGCGAAGGACCTTCCCAGTACGACGCCGCACGGTCTCACGCTTTCGTGTGTGCCACAGCGCCTCGACGCCGCCGACGTGCTCGTCGGCCATTCACTCGCCGGTCTCGGGCCGGGTGCCACCGTGGCGACGGGATCGCCGCGCCGACGTGCGCTGTTGTTAGAGCGTCGACCCGACCTACGGGTGGTGGGACTGCGTGGCAACATGGCGACGCGATTCGCAAAGGCGGGCAACGAGGGCGTCGACGCGATCGTGGCGGCCGCCGCGGCGCTCGAACGACTGGGTCAGGACGAACTCGTGAGCGAACGGCTCGGCACTGACTGGTTCGTCCCGCAGGTAGGCCAAGGTTCTTTGGCGCTCGAGGTGCGCGACGATGACAACTCGACATTGACGCTGCTCTCCGCCATCAACGACAGCGCGGCGTTCACCTCGCTCGTGGCAGAGCGTTCGTTTCTACGCGAACTCGGGGCCGGGTGCTCGGTCCCCGCCGGTGCGTACGCCACCGTCGACGGCGTGACGCTCAGCGTCAGTGGTGTGATGTTGTCCGTCGATGGATCTCGGAGTGTCCGCGCCGTCGTCGCGGGCACGGACGCGGCCGCGTTGGGACGCGAGCTCGCGGTCGAACTTCGCGACGATATGGGCGGCGGCGATCTCGCCGGATGGGACCACGATCGTTGAAGGTCGTCCTGACACGCGAAGCGGGGAAGAACGACTCGCTCGAAGAGTGGCTACCGCAGGA
>DATCCA010000096.1:0-3614 GCA_036511575.1 Acidimicrobiales bacterium | reverse complement strand
GAGGCGCGACGGATCGACAATCAAATGAGGGCAACGCGCAAGTTCCGCCCCGGTCCGAGGTGGAAGGGTCCGCACTCGAGTGCGCCGCCGGCACCCTTTCGCGCACCTCGTCGCAGTGAACTTCTCATGGCGCTCGAACGAGAAGACCTGTTGCCCGTCATCGTCTTCATTTTCTCTCGGGCCGCGTGCGATGACGCGGCCCATCAGTGTCGCCGCGACGGTCTCATGTTTACAACGCCCGACGAGCGTCGTGAAATCGAAGCCATCGCGCAGGCGCGTCTGGTTGGTTTCAGCGACGAGGACCTGAAGGCGCTCGAGTTCGCTGACTTTATTGACTGTGTGCGTCGGGGCCTGGCAATGCATCACGCCGGGATGGTGCCGGCCTTTCGAGAGATTGTCGAGGCTTGCTTTGAACTCAATCTCCTCGCCGTGGTCTTCGCGACCGAAACATTGGCGCTCGGCGTCAACATGCCGGCGCGCTCGGTCGCGCTCGAAAAGTTCTCCAAGTACTCCGACGCTGGGCGGAAATTTCTTACGAGCGCGGAGTTCTCCCAAATGACGGGCCGGGCCGGTCGTCGTGGACTCGACGACGAAGGACACGCCATTGTGTGCTTCGCTACCGAAGTAGCCCTTTCTGACGTGGGTCGTGTGGCAATCGCGCCGCCGTCAGATCTGCACTCATCGTTTCGGCCAACGTATAACTTCACGGCGAACCTTATTAATCACTTCGAGTACGAGACGGCGCTCGAGGTCGTGCAGCGCTCCTTCGCCCAGTTCGAGGCCGACCATCGCCCAGCCGGCAACAAGCGGCCACTCGGCGATCAGATGGTCGCACGTCATCATGTCCTCGAAGAACTCGGCTACGCCGACGGATGGCGTCTCACGTCGCAGGGCCAGCTACTGCGATCGATCTATCACGAGTGTGACCTTCTCATCGCCGAATCGATCACCGCGGGCGTGTTCGAAGGTCTCGAACCGGCACAATTGGCGGGGCTCTTGTCCTGCTTTGTGTTTGAGTCGAAACGAGCCAGTCGACTACCCAACGCGTCGCGACAGGTCACGACGAAAAAGAAGCGTGTCTTGAACGACCGACTCGGCAATCAACGCAGAGGAAATCTGAACGATCGCATGGCCGAGATTACGTTGGCATCGCTTGCCATTCAGGAGATCGAGAATCGCTTCAAAGTGCCCAATGCGAAGGAGCCCGACGGAAAGTTCGCCACCACCATCGCCGCCTGGGCTCGTGGAGCGTCGCTCGGCACGGTGCTGGACCTGGCCGATGTAGAGATCGGGCAGACCTCGCCCGGAGACTTCGTACGAAACGCCAAACAGGTGGCTGATCTTTGTGAGCAGTTGGCGCGAATGAGCGACCTGACCAGCGTCGCCCAAGTCGCGGGGGAGGCCCGCGACGCCGTGCTTCGCAGTGTTGTTGCCGGCTCGTCGAGTGTCCACCCGCGCGCCTGATTTCGCCCCTAACCTCGATACTCCATGCATTCCTACGTCGCCGAAGAGTTCACCGACACCGAAATCGCGATTTTGCGACGGTATTTTACGAACCTCGAGGGTCCTGTCTTTGCACTCGTAAACCTGCCCGAGGTCGTCAAGGGGGCACTCTTCGCGCGCTATTCACGATCGTCCAAGAGTCTGCGGCGACTCTTCCTCGACGAGTTCGTTGGCGACCTCGATCTGACGGGTGATGCGTCCATCGACGCCACCGTTGGCCTCGACCGCGCCGACGAGCTCTACCAGCGGATCTTCTATGAGTACGGCGACGATTCGGTGGCGCAACTCGGTGGCGTCCACCTGGCCTGCGAACAGGCGAGCAATCTGCTGACCAAAGTCCTCGAGTGGGGCCGGATGATGAGTTATCTCGAGCAATCGACGCGGTATCTCGGTTACGACAAGCGACTTGGCAACGGTCACTATCGCTTCTACCGCGACCATGACGTGCTCGAATCACGCTTCGGAGCGCGCTACGTGGGCGAGATGGATCGGATGTTTGACACCTACGCCGAACTGCTGCCGGTCTTGACGGAATGGCTGGGCCAGAAATATCCCAAGACCGCCGACGACACTGACTTCGTGTACCGCCAGGCGATCCGGGCCAAGGCGCTCGACGCCACGCGAGGTCTGCTGCCGGCCAGCGCACTTTCCAATCTCGGCATTTACGCCTCCGGTCAGGCCTATGAGTCCCTTCTCTTGCACATGCGTGCACACCCACTACCCGAAGTGCGGGTTTACGCGCAGCTGATGCTCGACGAGCTCGTGAAGGTCATCCCCTCATTTTTGCGCCGCGTGGACGTGCCCGAACGTGGCGTTGCGTGGTCGACGTACATGTCGAACACCAAGAGTGCGACGCACGATCTGTTGGACTCGATGTGGACGAAGCTCGTAGAGGACGAGCCAGTTGAGCAGGTCCGTCTCGTCGCGTACGACCCCGAGGGCGAGACCCGGGTCCTCGAGGCGATCATCTTTGGCAACTCGACGATGTCGCACGATGAAGCTCGGCTTCGCGTGAGCTCAATGCCGCCCGATGATCGTGCGGCACTCATGTCGACCTACGTTGGTGATCGCAAGAATCGACGTCACCGTCCCGGTCGAGCCTTTGAGCGCACTGACTACCGATTCGAGCTCGTGACCGACTACGGAGCGTTTCGTGATTTGCAACGCCATCGTTTGCTCACGATTGAGTGGCAACCACTCACGACCGAACTCGGCTTCGACGTCCCCGAGGTCATCCGAGAGGCCGGTCTGGCCGAGCGCTACGAAGAGTCACTGTTGCGTTCTGCCGACCTCTACCACGACATGCGCGAGGAGTACCCCGAGCAGGCCCAGTACTGCGTGGCGCTGGCCTTTCGTATTCGCTACGTAATGCAGATGAACGCCCGAGAGGCCATGCACCTCATTGAGCTTCGATCCAGCCCCCAGGGTCATCCCAATTACCGTCGAGTGGCCCAGGAGATGGCTCGGCTGATCCGAGACGTCGCAGGGCATAATCTCATCGCCGACAGTATGAAATATGTTGATTTCTCCGATACCGACCTCGAGCGCCTCGAAGCCGAACGCAACGCAGAGAGAATTCGGCTGAATCGTTAGTTTTTGACATCTTTAGCCATTGTTTACTCGGAATGGCGTCACTTGCCCTCTAAAAGGCTCTACACTTCCAGCGCTACAGAAGAGGAATTTATGGCAAGTGACGGAAATACAGAAGAGGTATTCGACGAGGAGGAACTCGCCGAAGGCTTTGACGAAGAGATTATTGGTGAAGAAGATCTAGAGGATGTCGATGACGTTGAAGACGTTGAAGACGCCGAGGATGTTGAAGATGTAGAGGACGTCGTCGGCGTCGCAACCGTGGCCGTCGTCGATGTAGATGACGTCGAAGACGTCGAAGATGACGACGTGGTGGCCGCCGTCGTGGTGGTCGAGGATGACGACGTCGTGGACGACGCTGACATCGAATTGGCTCTTGATGAGGTGCTGGCCGAGACGATTCGCCGCACGTCGACGCCCGAGGACGACGAAGAGGTTCCCGGCGAGGTCGACACGCTGGTCGACCCAGCGGAGGCGATTCTGCCTAAACAGGATGACGAGTTCCGCTGCAGTTCGTGCCG
>DATCCA010000095.1:0-19617 GCA_036511575.1 Acidimicrobiales bacterium | reverse complement strand
CGAAGTTTGGGGCTAGGCGAACTGATTCACTCGCGTGTCTATCGCCGATTCGTTGCACTCATTCATCAAGTGGCGCAACGACTCGATTGAGGAGACCTGACAGGACGAAGAGCTCGTCGGCGTTCAACGATGCCAGCAATTCGTGTTCGCGACGAACGAGATCGGCCAACGCTTTGTCCACACATCTGCGACCGGCTGGCGTTATTCCGACACGCACTGACCTCGCGTCCAAGGGGTCCTGACGGCGACGAACCAATCCACGCTCTTCGAGCCGGTCTAAGCGATTGGTCATGGTCCCCGAGGTCACGAGGTTCTGGGCGAGAAGTTGCCCCGGTGAAAGATGAGCGGGGGACGTGGCGCGTCGAAGTGCAGAGAGGACATCGAAGCTCCATATCTCAAGATTGTGGCGAGCGAAGATCACGGTCCTCTGTCGATCCAGGTACCGAGCCAATCGCGAAACCCGTGAAAGGACTTCCAAAGGGCTGACGTCCACCGTAGGCAGAACCCGTCGCCAGCCGCGCACCAATCGTTCGATTTCGTCCTCCATACTCCCCCATCTAACGGCGACTCCCTAAGTATATCTTGATATCAAGAGAATGGGTGAACACAGTTCTCTTGATATCAAGAGAACTGTGAGGAGTCCCATGAGCGAGCCCGCACTGGAAATCCAAGCCACCGAACGCGCCAAGGGACGCGTGCGCCGCTTAATCACGCGTTGCGTTGAGAGCGTCGTTAAGTTCACCCGCTCTCAGATGTGCACCAAGAACAGGTCGAATGGTTCACCACGGGCAGCGACCTCATCGTGACGCGGGCAGTACATGGACGCTCCCCCACGTAAGCAAGTCCGATCTGCGACAGTTCGTCGTCCAGCGTGTTTCAGCACTGGCCCCGCGCGAGCCTGGCCACCACGCGTGTGACAATCTGGGCAGGAACACAATGCACGAAGACCACGCCGAAGGGCATTACCCGAAACGTTCAGGACGTCACCGCGACTCAGGACACTCGCACGAAGTCGATCACGCCTCGGATCAACGCCTGTTGGCATTTGCGCTTGCCATCATCGTTGCGTTCATGGTCGCTGAGGTGATTAGTGGCTTCCTCACGCACTCGCTGACACTGCTGGCCGATGCCGGTCACATGTTGACCGACGCGGGCGCACTCGCGCTTTCCATATGGGTCATTCGCCTCGGACTGAAGCCGGTCTCGGCACAGTGGACGTTTGGCTTCAAGCGGGCGGAGATTCTGTCCGCCGCGACCAATGGCATCACGTTGCTCGTCATCTCGATCGTCGTGGCGACGGAAGCAATTCTTCGCCTGATCCACCCTCAACACGTTCGAGGATCGGCGATGATCATCGTGGCAGCGTTCGGCATCGCGGTCAATGTCGTTGCGTCACTCGCAGTCGCTCGCGCGAATCAATCGAGTCTCAACATCGCGGGCGTCATGGGCCATCTCCTCAACGACCTCTGGGCCTTCATCGGGACTTTGCTGGCGGGAATCCTGATCGTCTCCACTGGCTACCGGCGAGCGGATTCGATTGCCTCACTATTGGTCGTCGTATTGATGTTGCGAACTTCATGGGGGCTCTTGAAAAACTCGGGGCGAGTCTTGTTAGAAGCGGCGCCTCCGGGCATAGATCTCACCGAGGTTCATGAGCATTTCTTGTCGGTGGAGCACGTGGTCGGCATCCACGATTTGCACGCGTGGGTCGTCATGTCGAGCCTTCCGGCGCTTTCGGCGCACGTCGTTATTGACGACGTCTGCTTCTCCAACGGTCTCGCGCCAAGGATTCTCGACCAACTTCAAGACTGCCTGTCAGGTCACTTCGACCTGACCCATTCCACGTTCCAGCTCGAACCGGCTGAGCATGCTGGTCATGAGGACACCTCCCATTAATTGAAGCGTTAGTTGGACGAATCGATGCTGACGTTGCCCGAGACCGTCTTCGCACTGATCGAGACGACGTCGTTAGTCGCGGGGCCGCCGTCGGCCGAATCGAGAGGCATCGTCGACATAAGGCGCCCCGAGATCGATGTCGCGTCGACGTCTACTTCGAGTCCGCGCGCGACGGTGACGTTCACATTCCCCGAAACCGTCTGAATTGAGATCTCCGAGGGAACCTCTGCGGTGAGTCTGACGGAACCCGAGGCCGTTCGAATCTTGGTCTTGGCTCCCACACCCTCGCACCGCACGTTGCCCGAGGCACTGTGACAGGTGAGACTCTCGCGAACGGTCGCAGTTGTAACGTCGCCCGAGGCCGTCTTCATTTCCAAGGAGCCAACTTCGTCGGCGACTCGCACGCCGCCGGACGCGCTGGCGACCGACGCCCTGGCGAGGTTTCCAATGATGTCGGTGTCGCCCGACGCCGTGGCCACCTCAATGGTGGATCCTTCAGGCAACGCGACGTGTACATCGGGCCCTGATTCTCCGAACTCGAACCAGTTGCTGTGACGAATCACTGACTTCAATCCGCGTATTGCGTCGCCACTGTCGTGCGTGCGCGAACGAACCTCGAGGAATCGCTTTTGCGCGTCGAACTTGATTACCGCGTCATCGAGCAGGTGCGCCGAGGCGGCTTCCTTAACGCTCAGCGTCACTTCGATGATGGACGTCTCGGAAGCGCCGATCGTGACATCGCCGCTGCTCGTCGTGATCTGCGCCGTGATGGGACCTGAACAGTCGAAGGTTTCGACGCGTTCAGTGTCACTAGAGGTGCGTGGCCCTGACTGCTTCACGTCTGACGGCTTGTCCGCTTTGATAATGAATTTCATTCGTTATCTTTCTTGATTGGTTAGGCGCGGCCCTTGCCGCGAAGCTGGCGAGGGTTGCGGGGCGAGAAATCGGTCGGGTCGACGCGAACTGAACGTTCGAGGGTTCGCACGATCCACGAATTGACTGACGAACCAACGTCGGTAGCGAGGTTTTCGATGTCCCCTTTCAGGCCATCGCTCAGACGCAGGGCAATGCGAGCCGAGAGGTCACTGGGTGTGGGTGCGGCGACATCGGGCTCTGCCGCGACAACTCGCGTCATTCGGATCTGGTCGCCCTCCAGGTTGAGGGTGAGCGCAACGCTGTCGTGAAGATTGAATTCCTGAACGAGGTTGTTCACTGCGTCGAGGAAGTGAGTTCGTAGAGCCGGTTCGGCGGCGGCGCTCAGGCGATTGGCGATTTCCGCCGTCTCTGCACCACCGAGTTGCCCGAGGGATTCAAAGTCCCGTCGGATTGCATCGAGCAGTTCTGATATCAACATGATGTCAAAGTAACATCAGATTGATGTCATAGTCAAGTCATTTCTCCCAAAAATATCCAAATTACCTGGTAGATCGGTTGATTATGCAGCCAATGCATCGTTAGGGGGCCACGACGTGCGTGACACCGTCACGAAGTTGCACAGTCCAGCCATTCCATTTGAACGTTGAGAGCACCGCGAGGCCCTCGAGCAGCAGCGCGCGGGCCAGTACCCCCTTGACCGCTTTGGCGTCATGTCCAACTGTGGCACTTCCCCCATCATCGCTAAAAACGATCCGAATTACTTGGCGCGATGTGCTGAGAGCATCGAGGTCAATCGCCATTTCGTGCTCCTTGGGCAGGAGGCTGACGAGGGAAGCCGTTTTCACGTGCGAAGCAATGATGGGCGTGAGTCGCGAGCGCCAGAATGACGCCAACGTCCCGAGCGATCCCACTCCGACGTTCATCTTCAAACGAAAGTCTGCGATTCGGTCCTCCCCCGAAGTGAGTCCGTACACACTCGAGGGGATGAGGAGTCTTTTGCGTGACGACGGCAACAGTGACGCCGGATCGAGGTGCGTCCACACGACCCCGCTGTAGCGCTTCCACGCCGGGCGAAGTCGTGCCGTGCCGGCGGCGAGCTCTTGGGCAGCGGTGATTGCCCGGTCCATCAGTGGACCCTTCGCGTTCAAGATGATCTCTCGCCGGCGAAGCGAGGCTCCTTCAAGCGTTGTGGCAAGCGTTGCGATCACGTAGAGACGGTCGGCGTCCAAATCTTCGTCAAACACGCCATTCGGGGCACTTCGCGATCCACCGGGCGTCTTCGCCTCCGATGGCGGCACGAGGAGTAGGGGTTTGGCGGCCACGACCCACCACGGTACAGGCCGAAGTGGGTTACGCCGCCTTCAGGAGGTCCTTCGTGAGACCGCTTGAACGAAGGAAGTGGCGAACCTTGACGACTTGATCCTCGGTGAGATCGCGGAAACGCGTTGAGCCGAACGACGTCGACTCTCCGTCGATCATCACTGCCCAGTTGCCGCGATGGGTCTCGTACACCTCACCGAATCGGCCAAGGAGTGATGCGACGTCATGCCACTGGATGTTGTGACAGAGCGGATGCGTGAAGATCTTTTGAGCTGTAATTCGGTGGTGATGGTCCAACTTCAATGACATTCTCAACCCCCTCGAGAGAGTCGAGGCCTTCTCGCCCTCCTACGAACTCTCCACCCTCTAGGACGCGAAGTCAAGGCTTGCGACAAGTTCCACATGCTCGGTCATGGGAAATAGGTCAAATACTGCGAATTCACCTATTTCATAGCCCCGGGCGCGGAGCGCCTTGAGGTCTCGAGCAAATGTCGCCGCATCACACGACACGTAGACAATCCGTCGAGGTCGGCGACGTATGAGGGCCTCGGCAACGCCCTTCGCGAGGCCGCCTCTCGGCGGGTCGAGCACGACCAAGTCGCCCTCGCCCACCGAGTCATTGACCGACCTCGGCGACACTGACCACTCGCGAACCTTGACATTGCGCAGTCCTTCGGCATTCTGTCGCGCGTCACGCACCGCGTAGGGCGACGACTCAACCGCCGTCACCTTCCCGCCAGGTCCGACTGCCTTGCCCATCGGCACGGCGAAGAGCCCGACACCGCTGAAGAGATCCGCGACGTGCTCCCCCTCGGTGACCTCACCGAACGAGAGGACCGTGTCTAACAAGAGTGCGGGCGCGGTGCGGTGTGACTGCCAAAACGATCTCGGACCAACCGAGAAGACGTGACCATTGACGTCAACACGCGACTGCGTGGAGGGCTCGAGCGGTTCACCGCGGAGCGAACAGACTTCGTAAAGGGTGCCGCGATCGGTGTCGCGACGAACGACGGCGAATGGTTCGCCCGCTCCAATGCCGCGAAGTTCAACCTCCTGGGCCCCGTCCCAGGACGTTGCGAAGGCCGGAGTGAACGCTGCGTTCGCAATCCAACAGTGATCGATCGCAATGAGATCGTGGGAACGCGCCGCTCGCAGACACAGCTGGCCCTCTTCATTGACCGCACAGCGAAGACGTGTCCTCGACGCTTTTGGGTCAACGCTTGGTTGGATCAACGTAACCTCGCGTTCAACTCCCGCGATCCGTTGCAGATGTTCGGCAACCAACGCCGACTTCCACGATCGCTGAGCCGAGTAAGAGGCGTGCTGGAGGTCACAGCCGCCACAACCGCCCGGGTGGGCGTAGGGACACGGAGGCGTCACGCGCTCGGGACTGGCTTCAAGGACCTCCACTGCGTCGCCGCGGGAAAAACTGGTCGCCTGATCGGTCACCTCAACCATGACCAATTCGCCCGGCAAAGAGTGGCGCACGAACATAACTCGACCTTCGTCGGTACGCCCCACGCCACCGCCAGTCGCCGGACGCTCGACACGAATCCGACCGACAATCTGGTCAACCATCTCGTTCTTCACCATCGCAGCCTACTGACCGAGAATTTCACCCTTTGGTGCAGACATCAGCACGAGGGCACGTGGACCCAACGGCTGCGAATGCAACTAACGCTTAGGCGTCGATGTGCGAGAGAAAGAGGTCCACGAGTTCTGCCGCTCGCACGCGGGCGGCCGGTGTCTCGCGCTTCGTCTCAGCGAGCAGTGCGTCAGGGTCGACACCGAAGTCGCGAGCCTCCTCTATCCCCCCGGCAAACCAGTCCGCGAGTTGCACGTGATCGACCTCGGGGTGGAACTGCACGCCGACGTTTTTTCCCACGGCGAACGCCTGAATCGAACGAGGAGAGGTCGCCCAAAGCTCCGCGCCGTCGGGCAACGTGCAATGGTCGAAATGAAACTCGAACCACGGGCCGCTTGACATGCCCGAACCGTTAACGGCCTCGATCTGGTACCAACCAATCTCTGGGTCGGGTGAGCGCTCGACGACGCCGCCGTGGTAGAGACAGAGCGCTTGCGCACCGAAACAGATTCCGAAGATCGGCAGGTCGCGACGCCCAGCCTCCGCGATGAGATCCATCTCACGACCGAACCACGCCGCCTCGACTTCCTTGTCATACACGGCACTCTTGGAGCCCAGTATGACGAAAATGTCGTAGCCGTCGAGCGATGGCGTCACACTCTCTTCGTCCATCATTCGTAAGTCGATCTCATAGCCCCTCGCTTCGAGGGCCTCGCCAATCAGTCCGGAGTGGTCTTCTTTGTGGTGACGAAGCACGAGCGCTCGGGTCATGACGTCATCGACTCTACCCACGCGTCCCAATTCGCCAGGACCATCGCACCGGCGTCCGCATCAATTGCCCGCACCAGGTTGTCCACGTTGAGTTGCAGTCGCTTTCGACTCACTGGCTCAAATGTTTCAGCGCCATCTTCCATCACGAATTTGCTCGGCGCTTCGTGCACCACGTAGTCGAAGCCGACGGGGACGCCCGCGCAGTTTCCCCAAATGCGCTTGATGTCAGCCAGCGCGCGCGCGCCGTACGAAGGGGACTCGGTGGCGACCACCACGTTCATTGGCTTGCCGACGATCGGGTTGCGTGGCAACATCGGACGACAGGCCCAGTCAATGGCATTCTTCACGACGCTCGGCAGTGCGAAGTTGTATTCGGGCGACGTCCAAAAGACGCCATCGGCGTGCGCAATTGCGCCACGTAGGGCGCTGACCGACGCCGGTGTGTGCTCGGCCCTGAGGTCAGCGTTGAAGATCGGTACGTCGATGAGGTCGAATCGCGACGACTCGTAGCCCTCGGGCAACATTCGTTCAGCGATCAAAGAGACCCGTCGATTCATTGACTCGACACGGAGCGACCCCACTAGAAAGAGAATGGTTTTCATACGTCGTGAGCCTACGTGGGCCTGACGAACCGGACCTCAACTCGCGGGCAGCGACCAGCCCATCGACTCGGCGATCTCCTTGCACGTTGGACAGAGTGGGTACTTTTGGGGATCGCGTCCGGGCACCCACACTTTGCCGCACAACGCGCGCACAGGGGTGGCGTTGATCATCGCGCCGACGACCGAATTGTCGAGCGGGACGAACTCTCCGTCTTTGGGCGTGTACCCCTCGAGCACGATGTGCGTGAAGCGCTCGTGATCACCCTCGTCCACTTGCGGCGTCGATGTGACGACGAGCTCGGTCTCCATCTGGCTACTCACGTTTCTAAGAATACCGAGGTGAGTAATCTCAATGAACCATGAAACGCCGCCGCCGAACGCACCCCACGAAGCCGATCGGCCGCGTGGCGTCGCATTTCACTCGAGAAGGACTGCCCAAGAACGCGTACCGAACTCAGAGTGAAGCGCAGAGCGCCGCACAATTGGCGTGGACACTCAACGGCGTCGACCTCGACACCTATCGATGCGACTACTGCTTCCAGTGGCACATGGGAAAGCGTTGGCGCGACGATTAGCGCCCGACGCGCCACATCGGGCAATATGGAGGGACTCGAAACGAAAGGTTCTCCATGGGAGTTCAGGCCTACATCTTGATTCAGTCCGAAATCGGCTCGAGCGAGGCCGTGGTGATCGCCACGCGCGCCGTGCCAGGAGTCCTGGAGTCCTTTGAAGTAACCGGTCCCTACGACGTCATCGTGCGTTGTTCGGCCGAGAGCGTGGACGACTTGGGCAAGTTCATTGTCGGGGCGATCCAAAAGGTGCCGGGGATCACCCGCACCCTGACCTGCCCCGTCGTCAATATCTAACCGAAGGCCCCCTGGGCGCGCAGCGCCTCTTGGCGCACTTCGTCCACACCCCAACTCGCGAGGCCCGTTCGCGTCCCCGAGCCCGGTTTGCCCGGTGCTTGACCGATTGCCCCCGGTGACTTTGAAAATCGCGGTGCCGGGAGCGGCTGCACGACACCCTCAGAGGAGAAGACCTCGCGTGCCGTGTTGTAGTGGTGGTGCGTGGCTTCACGTGAACTGAGCACCGGCGTGACGCACGCGTCAACGTCGGCGAAGATTCCCGTCCACTCGTCACGCGACTTCTGAGCGAAGATCGCGGCGAATCGTTCCTTCATGTCGGGCCACGCGTTGCGATCGAACTGCGCGGGCAACTCCTCGCCGTCGAGACCGAGCCCGTGGAGCAAGGCGTCGTAGAACTTCGTTTCGATCGCGCCGACCGCGACGTACTGCCGATCGTTCGTTTCGTAGACGTCATAGAAGGGAGCGCCCGAGTCGAGCAGATTCGTGCCACGCTCGTCGTGCCAGAAGCCGGCATTCATCATGGCGTGGGTCAGCGTGAGCAGTGACGCCGAGCCGTCGACCATCGCCGCGTCCACCACTTGTCCCTCACCCGTAGCACGTGCCGACAGTACGGCGGCGAGGACACCGAAGACCAGAAACATCGAACCGCCGCCAAAGTCGCCGACCAGATTGAGCGGCGGTACGGGCCGCTCTCCCTTGCGACCCATGGGCCATAGCGCTCCCGACACGGCGATGTAGTTGATGTCGTGCCCAGCGCGATGCGCCAACGGACCTTCCTGTCCGTAACCCGTCATGCGGCCGTAGACCAATTTGGGATTGCGCTTCGCGACGTCGAGCGGTCCGAGTCCGAGTCGCTCGGTGACACCCGGACGAAAGCCCTCAATGAGAACGTCGGCCTGCTCACAGAGTTCGAGGATCAGCGCTCGACCGGCGTCACTCTTGAGATCTACGGCAACCGAAGGACGAGATCGATTGAGCAAATCCCACGTCGGCTCCGCGTCGGCGTCCTCGTCGCCACGTTCAATGCGCAAGATGTCGGCGCCGAGGTCGGCCATCAGCATGCACGCGTAGGGGCTGGGTCCAATGCCGGCTAACTCAACAACCTTGAGTCCGTCAAGTGGTCCACTCACAAGGTCAGTGTAGGTTCGCGACGCAACGAGATTTAGTCCCACCAGAGGTCGTGACCGAGGACGCCCTTCGCAATGAGACCCAACTGGACTTGACTCGTGCCTTCGACGATGGTGAGTTGGCGAGCGTCGCGGTAGTACATCTCGACGGGGTGATCCTCCATGTAGCCCGCCGCACCGAGCAGCTGCACCGCGAGTCCTGACGCCTTCACGGCGACCTCCGAGGCGTAGTACTTACACATTGAAAGGTACGGAACGTACTCCTTCGTGAAGTGGCCTTCGTCAGCGAGGCTGGCCGCGCGATAGGTCAAGAGTCGCGCCGCTTCAATCTCCGTGGCGCACTTGGCGATCTCCCACTGAATCCCCTGGAACTCTGCGATTGTTTTGCCGAAGGCTTGACGGTTCTTCACGTACTCCGTCGCGTACATCAGCGCACCTTCGGCTAGTCCCAGTCCCCGAGCGGCGACGATGGGCCGCATGGCATTGAGCGACTGCATGATCAGTGCGAACCCGCCACCGATGACCTGGTTCGCGGCCACCTTCACGTCGCTGAAAACGATTTCAGTGGTGTCAATGCCCTTGACGCCCATTTTGCGATCAACACGAGGCCGCGTCACGCCAGAGCTGTTGGCGTCAACGATGAAGGCGCCAATGTTCGTATGTAAGCGCGACGAAGGATCGCCGATCTTGGCGAAGACTACGAACCAATCGGCCTGCATCCCTCCCGAGATCCAACACTTGGTGCCATTGAGGACGTAGCCACCTGACACCGACGGGTCTTCAACGACACGGCTCTGCATGCCCGCGACGTCCGAACCCGCACCCGGCTCGGAAAGACAGAACGCCGCGCGCTGCGCGCCCTTGGCAATGCCGGGCAGGTAACGCTGCTTCTGCTCTTCGGTGCCGGCGATCATGATTGGCCCGGTCGGAAGTCTGGTGAGCAAAAGCATGAGACCGAGCACGTTGGAGTACTTCGTGACCTCTTCAATGGTCAAGGTGAGGCCCATAATGCCCGCGCCGGAACCGCCGTACTCCTCGGGAATGCACAGTCCCAGGAGATCGGCCTTTTTGAACTCGTCAAACATGTCCTGGGGGTATGTCCCCGTGGCGTCAATGTCGCGCGCCCGGGGCTTGATCTTGTCCTGGGCGAGTCGGCGCACGCTCTGTTGAAGCCCGAGCAGTTCCTCAGAGAGGTTGAAGTCCATGTCATTCAAGGTACACGCGGGCCTGTGCCAACATTGACCCGTGGCCTCCTTCCAACGCGACCGCGTGCTCGGGGCCCTGACCACTACGACCTACGACCTCGTCGTCGTCGGCGCGGGAATGACGGGCGCCGGCGTCGCCCTCGACGCGGCGTCACGCGGGCTTCGCGTGGCACTTATCGACCGTGGCGACATCGGATCGGGCACGAGTTCAAAATCCTCCAAGATGGTGCACGGCGGGCTTCGCTATCTCCAACAGCGCGAGTTCCGACTCGTCTACGAGAACCTGCGAGAACGTCAACGCCTACTGGACAACGCACCCTTTCTCGTTCGCCCGCTCCCCTTCCTCGTGCCCCTTTTCGGTCGCAACGGTGTTGCGTCGAAGGCCCTCGTGAAGGGCTATTCGACCGCACTTCGCATCTACGACGTGAGTGGCGGATGGCGCATAGGACAACGCCATCGAAGGGTGACGCGCGAACAGGCACTCTCGCACCTACCAACGCTCAACGCCGATCATCTGGTCGCAGGATTCCTCTACTTTGATGCCCGCGGCGACGACGCGCGAGTCGCCCTCGCACTCGCAAAAACCGCCTCGCTCGACTTCGGCGCCGACGTCGCCAATTATGTGCGTGCGCGCGACATCACCCACGACGCATCAGGGAACGCCAACGCCGTAGTCGTCCAGAACGAACTGAGCGATGCCCCGTTCACCATTGCGACGAAGGCGGTTGTCAACGCGACGGGCGTATGGGCCGACGACCTCTTCACCATGGCCGAACACGAAAGTTCACATCGGGTTACGCCCGCGAAGGGCATCCACCTGAGCGTGCCCCGTGACCGGCTGCCCGCCGACGTCGCGGCGGTCTTCAACGTCGCCGGCGATCGGCGAAGCATCTTCGTCGTGCCGTTCGAAGAGGCTCCCTTCACCTACGTGGGAACGACCGACACCGCGTACACCGGTGACTTTGCTGAACCTCACTGCACCCCCGAGGACGTGGCTTACCTCCTCGATGCTGTCAACGCCTCGACTTCTTCGGCGCTGACGACCAACGACGTCACTGGACTGTGGGCCGGACTTCGTCCCTTGCTCGCTCCGGTCGAGGGTAAGGCAGTGAAGGAACGAACCGCCGATCTTTCGCGACGTCATCGCGTGACCGACTCGGGCGACGGCGTCGTCCACATCACCGGTGGAAAGTGGACCACGTATCGAAAGATGGCTGAGGACACGGTCGACGCCTTGCGCCCCTATTCGAAAAACCTCCCTCGGACCAAGACAAAAAGTCTTCGCCTTCACGGAGTCGGCGACTGGCGCCCCTCGACGCCCCTCGAGTCACATCTCTATGAGCGCTTCGGTGAAGACGCGTCGGTGCTACTCGAAATGATCGGGACCGACGAGTCGCTCGCGAAGTGTCCGATCGCGGGCCAGCCCTACGTCGGCGCCGAATTTGTCTTCTCGGTCCGTCACGAGATGGCGACGTCCCTCGTCGATCTCGTGACGCGTCGAACCAGGGCGCACCTCCACGATGCCCGGGCCACGCTGGCGGCCGCACTGTCGATCGCGCAGCTCGTCGCCCCCGAGCTCGGATGGGACGCAACGGACGTGACGTCAGAGGTCGAGGCGTACCGCGCGCTGGTGCATCGCGAGTTCGAAGCCGCGGGCATTGCTCTGTAGGGTGCAACGATGACCCGTCCGTCGATGCCCAACGACTATCCCGCGAGCGGTGTTGCAGGCCCCATTCCAGATGCCCTCAGCGGCGCGCTGCTCGACGACCTCAACGAGTCCGGTATCGACTACGAAACGAACGACGCCACCCGTGCCGAACACGGCCGCGACTGGTGGCCGCTCACCATTGGCGACGTCGCGAAGGGACTGGTGCCGTCGTGGCCGGGAATTGTGGTGCGGCCCAGGTCGACCGAACAGGTGAGCCGCGTACTCGCCAGTGCGTCCTCGCACGGGGTCGCGGTCACGGCGCAGGGTGGACGTTCGAGCGTGGTCGGCGGTGCGCTGGCCGCGACGGGCGCAATCGCGCTCGACATGACCGGACTCGACACGATCGGCGAAATCGACACGGTATCGGGTCTCGTCAATGTCGACGCGGGGGTCTTCGGACCGGAATTGGAACAGGCGGTGGGCGACGTGGGCTGGACCGTCGGTCACTTTCCCCAGTCCTTCGCGCTCGCGACCGTCGGCGGCTGGATTGCCTGTCGTGGTGCCGGGCAGTTCTCCAATCGCTACGGCAAGATCGAAGACATCGTGCGGGGCCTGACCGTCGTGCTCGCGAGCGGCGACGTCATTGAGGTCGGAGGTCGCGCACCGCGCCAGGCCGTGGGACCGGACCTCCTGCAACTCTTCGTCGGCTCCGAGGGCACGCTCGGCATCATCACGCGCGCGACACTCGTGATGCACCCCGTCGCTCCGTCACGACGAATGGCGGCTTACGGCTTCACCTCGTTCGACGATGGACTCGATTCCTGTCGACGGATACTCCAGCGCGACGCGCGTCCCGCCGTCCTTCGTCTCTACGACGAAGTTGAGTCCAAGCGAAGCTTTGATGAGGATCAGTGCACCCTCATTGTCCTTGACGAGGGTGACGAGCTTCTCATCGACGCGACCATGGCAATCGTCGCGACCGAGTGTGTCGGGGCCTCGGCGCTCGCTCCTTCGTTGGTGGAGACGTGGCTCGCACATCGAAACGACGTCGGCGCGCTCGGACCGCTGTGGGAGCGTGGCTACGTCGTCGACACGGTGGAGGTCGCCGGGTCGTGGTCGACACTCGCGTCGATGCATCGCAACGTCGTCGCCGCGCTTCGCGAACTTTCCGAGGTCAGCGTGGCGTCGGTGCACCAATCACACGCCTACCTCGACGGTGCCTGCCTCTACTTCACTTTCGCCGGGCGTCCCACTTCGGACCCGACCGCCTTTTACCGCGCGGCGTGGGATGCCGCCACCCGCCAAGTGATGGCCAGTGGCGGCGCGATCAGCCACCATCACGGCGTCGGACGCAATAGGGCTCGATTCGTAGCGAGTGCGCTCGGTGACGCGTACCCCGTGCTCACCGCCATCAAGGCCCTGCTCGATCCGCGCAACATTCTCAATCCCGGTGCCCTCGGGATTGGCGGTGCGCCGTGGTGAGGGCCCTCGCCATTGACATTGGTACGACGTCGATCCGAACGGGCATCGTCGATGTCCACGGCGCGGTCACGCACATTCGCCAAGCGCCGCTCACCATCGCGACACCGAATCCGGGCGAAGTCGAACTTGACGGCGTGGAGATTGCCCGTCTCGCTCGAGAGCTCGCGACGTCCACATTGCAGGAGTGCGGTGGTGCGGACGTCGTGGGCATCACGAACCAACGGGCCACGACGATTGTCTTCGATCCAACGACGGGTCTGCCCGTCGGGCCGGCCCTCGGTTGGCAGGACCTTCGCACCGTGATCGACTGTCTCATCCTGCAGGGTGATGGCCTTCGCCTCGCCCCGAATCAGTCGGCGACCAAGGCCCGCTGGCTGGTGGCCCAGTCCGGCCGCGAGTCGCGCGACCTACGTTTCGCCACCATCGAAACGTGGGTGGCGTGGCACCTCAGTGAGGGCGCCGTGCACGTGACCGACCGATCGAACGCGGCAGTCAACGGTCTCGTGGCGTTGGACGTCAACCATTGGGACACGAAGATTCTCTCGACGCTCGGTCTGGACGTCGCGATGATGCCCGCCATTGTGGACACGATGGGCCCCGTGGGCGTGGCGAGCGCACTTCCCGGTGCACCACCGATAACGGCGCTCGTCGGTGACCAACAAGCGTCGCTCTTCGGTCAATCCTGCGTGACCCAGGGCGCGAAGATCACCTTCGGCACCGGCGCAATGCTGGACATGGTTCGCGGTTCGAAGGGGCCGTCCGCGATGACGCGATTCGCGTCGGGCTGTTTCCCCGTCGTGACCCACAGCAGCGATGGCGTCCTCACGTGGGGCATCGAGGGCATCGTGCTCTCCGCGGGCGCATGTATTGAATGGCTCCGCGACGATCTAGGACTCATTGAGGACGCCGCGCACACCGAGTCGCTGGCGATCTCGGTCTCGAGCGCCGACGGTGTCACGTTCGTCCCCGCGCTCTCGGGACTCGGCACACCACAGTGGGACTTCGGCGCGCGCGGGGGCTTCTTTGGCATCACGAGAGGCTCGACGAAGGCCCATCTGGTGCGCGCGGTCTTAGAGGGCATTGCTCATCGCGGCGCGGACCTCGTTGACGCCGCCGAGCGAGAGACCGGCACTCGCCTGGAGGAAATCCGCGTGGACGGTGGAATGAGTGCGAACAAGTTCTTCGTCCAATGTCTCGCTGACTTCACGGGGCTGCGCGTCGCTGTGTCGCCCGAGCGTGAGGCGACGACTCGAGGGGCCGGGCTCATGGCACTCGTCGCAATCGGCGCGCTCTCACTGAAGGACGTGGAAACGCTGTGGACGCCCAAGGACGTCTATTCGCCGTTCACGACCGACGAGGAGCGCCGAAGGGAGCGTGCCCGGTGGGCAGCGGTCGTGCAACGAGTAGAGAAGACAATCCCGGAACTGAGTACCGTCTCGTTCTAATTCGCCCAGGGCGCCTCTTCGAGTGCATGCACCAACGTCGTCGGTCGCTCGAGGAAGTGCCGAGACAGCATCAGTGCGCGTGGTTGTGCGAGTGCGATGATGCCCGTCACCACCCCGCCGCGAGAGTACAACGCGAGCCACTTGCCCTCCTCAGGACTTCCCTCCACGCGCACAACGTCATCGTCGGGTTGGGCGTGACCGAGCATCTGAATCTTCTTGCCGTACTGGTCAGACCAGAAATAGGGAACCATGTAGTCGCCCGCACCCTCGCCCGTCGTCCAGAAGTGTGCGAGATGGTGCGCGTGCATATTGGCAACCTCCCAATGCTCGATGCGCACCAGGTCCTCACCCATGACGTTGGGCCAACCGAAGCGCGCCACGTCACCAATGGCGGCGATTCGCTCGGTGGCCAACAGATTTTCATCAACGACGACGCCATTGTCGATCACGAGCCCCGACCCTTCGAGCCATTCCACATTCACCTCGGCGCCGACACCGAGAATCACCAATGCCGCGTCCAGCGTCTCTCCATCTTGAAAGATGACCGAAAACCCATCGCCATCGCGCACCACATCGGCGATGTCCTGGGAACTTCGAAGCTCGACACCCGCGTCACCCGCGAGTCGTTCCAGCCACGCCGAGGCCTCTGCGCCGACGATGTCGATTAACGGCCGCGCGGCCGCTTCGAGCACCAGCGGTGCGAAGCCGCGCCCTTGCAATTGCGTCGCAACCTCGGCGCCGATAAAGCCGCCACCAATAATGGCGACGACACTACCGGGATCAATGCGTTCGAGTTCGTCACGAAGTCGTACTTCGTCGTCACGATTTCGCAGCGCCAAGATCGACGCGTCGGCGCTGTAGGGCAAACGACGCGCCCGCGTTCCCGTGGCGATGACGATGTGCGTGCCCGTGACACTCGAACCATCGTCAAGGTGCACCGTGTGCAACTCGATGTCGAGTCCCACCGCACGAACGCCGAGGCGCATATCTACGTTCACTTCGCGAATGCGCTCGGGCGTCGCGAGCGTGGCCTTCTCTACGTCCCACTTGAGCGAAAGCACCTGCTTGGATAGCGGCGGTCGGTCGTAGGGCGCGTGCGTCTCTTCGCCCAGCAGCGTCAGCGCTCCCTCGAAGCCTTCGCGACGAAACGCCTCGACGAGTCGCCAGCCGCCGAAGCCCGCCCCGACAATGACGACGTGATCGGAGCTGTCGAGCATGCTCAACGCGCAAACATTGCGAGCCACTGGTCAGCGCTCGCCGGCACGAGCGCCCGATTGTGCAGTCGCACGTCTCCCATTGCGGCGCTCGGGTCCGCCGAGTAGAGGTGTCCCGGAAAGAGAACCGTCTCGTCCGATATTGCCGAGAGCCGTTGGGTGAGCGTGCGGTACATCTCTTCGGGGTCCGAGCCAGGTAGGTCGGTTCGGCCACAGCCATCGAGAAACAGTGTGTCGCCACTGATGAGTCGCCCGTTCACCAAGATGCACTGACTGCCCGGCGTGTGACCGGGCGTGTGCACCAGAGTGACGTCGAACACACCGACCTTCATCACGTCGCCCGCGACGTGCGCGACCAATGCATCAGTCCCAACGCCGGTGCCCCTCGCGACCCACTCCACTTCGTCGGACTGCACGTGAATAGGGACGTCCGTCGTCTCGAGTAGTTCGACAATACCGTTGATCTGCGCGCGGCCACCCAAACTGCCACCCACGTGGTCGGCGTGATAGTGCGTCGCGAGTGCTCCCGTCACTCGCATCCCATCGCCCTCCACGATGTCCACCAGCTCGTGGGGCGCGTAGGCCGGGTCAACGAGCACGGCGTCGCCCGTCTCACGGTCCCCAAACGCGTAGGCGAAGTTCACCATTTGTTCCGCGACCGGGTCACCGACCGAGAAGTCGAGGCCGCTCAAAAGTTGACGAAAGTAGAAACGATCGGTCACTCCGCCTCAGTCAACTTCGCGAGCCGCGGCGCGAGTTCGTCGACCCTTGCCTTCGTGGCGTCGAGTCGCGACTCCAGCGTCTCGATGATCTGGGTCGCGCGTTCGAGTTTGACGAACAGTTCGTCAACCGAGACTTCGCCTTCGTCAAAGGACGCGACTATCGCGTCGAGCTCACCTGCCGCTTCATTCCAATTCCCGATATCGCTCATGACGAGGCTCCATTCTTTTCACTCACAGTAGAGTCAAACGATCCATCACTGACCAGTACGTGCACGCTTTCACCGAGTGCCACGTCATTGAGCGAACGCACGATCGCGCCGTCGCTCTTCGTCACGATCGACCAACCCTGCGCCAATCGCTTTGACGGGTTATAGGCACCAAGTAACTGACGGGTGCTGGCGAGTGTCTGGCCCGTAGTCGACAACAGATGTCGGGAGTGGACCAGAAGTTGGCTGCGGGTCGCGCCCAGGTGGCGTTGCTCCGAACGCAATCGGTCCCGCACCGCGAAGATCATCGTACGGCGTCGTTCGGCCACGTATTCCGTCGCTTCATCGAGCAACTCATTGGCGGCGTCGAGAACCTTCTGCGCCGGGATGCGCACGTGTCGGCGATGCCACCCGTCGACGAGTGCCGCAATCTCCTCGCCCAACTTGGTCGGCGTAATCGCTCGTGTGTGCGCGACCAGGTCCGCGACTGACTCGTCGCCGGTGTGACCGATGCCGGTGAAGACGGGTGTCGCGCACGCGGCAATGGACCGTGCGACGCGCTCATCATCGAACGCCGCCAGATCGCCCTTCGATCCGCCCCCGCGCACGAGGCAGATGATGTCGACACCGTGAGCGTCGAGCGCTTCAATCGCGGACACGATCTGCGGTGGCGCCGCCTCGCCCTGTACCGCGGTCTTTACGAGCACAATCACAAAGCCGTAGCCCGAGTGCGTGAGTTGTCCGGTGAAGTCGCTGTAGCCCTCGGTCCCGGGACTGGCGACGAGGCCGACGCGTAGGGGCACGGGAGTGAGCGACACCCTTTTATTCGCGTCCATGAGACCCTCGCTGACCAGACGTGCGATCAGTTCCTGACGGCGCCGGGCCACGTCGCCCAGCAGTCCCTGGACATCGATTTGGGTAATGGTGAAGCCAATCTTTCCCTGGGGGGCGTAGACATCGACGTACCCGTAGAAGTTGACGATCACCCCTGGCGTCAACGTGACGCCTTCACTCGCCAGTTTCCTCTTGAGGGGCGCCCACTGGGTCGCCCAGCAGTGAGCGTTAAGGACCGGACGCTTGGTGTCTGACGACGTTGTACCCGCGTCAACCAAATCGACGTACATATGACTTTTCTCGTAGACCTTGGCAATTTCGCCACGAACCCAATGGGGATGACGACGTCCAAAGGCCGATTCGAGCTGCGTGGTCAGTAGCTGGTAGAACTCGCCAACTTCGTGCACGGTCTCGCCTGTCAATCCCTCGTCACTCACGTCGCGAGGCTACCTTTTCATGACGACATCATTACGACTCTTGTAGTGCCTGGTGAGGTGTGCCAGAATTGTTTTTGGATGGTGAGTCGACTGGGTGGCCGCACCTCGTGGTAACGCGGGGTGAGGAAAGTCGGGGCTCCACAGGGCAGGGTGCTCGCGAAATGTGAGTCGCGGTGACGTGCAGGACAGTGCCACAGAGAACAGACCGCCGATGGCTCGGGTAGCCGAGTACAGGTAAGGGTGAAACGGTGCGGTAAGAGCGCACCAGCATGTCGAGCAATCGAGATGGCTAGGTAAACCCCACCCGGAGCAAGATCAAACGTGGGAGCGCGTGGCCCGCATGCCCTGGAAACAAGGCACTCCCGAGGTAGATCGCTGAGATGGATGGCCGCCCATCCTTCCGAAAGGAAGGTGGACAGAACCCCGCTTATAGGTCGACTCATCATCCACCAACCACTACTGAAAGACGAATCGTGTTACACCTGCCCTACCGCGAACTTCCGGTCGCGGACGTCGGCGTACCTGATACGCGTTCGCCCCTTCGTTTCCTGGTGTGGATTGCGCGCCAACAGAAGCTCACCCTCTTTCTCAACGCTCTCTTCGGCATTGGATGGATGGTGAGTCAGGCCCTCATCTGGGCGTGCGTCGGTGCAGCGATCGATAAAGGCGTTATTGGCAAGAACGAGGGTGAGCTCTTCCTCTGGGTCGGCATCGTGATGGCGCTCGGACTGTTCCAGGCGCTTTGCGGGGCCCTGCGCCACCAACTCGCCGTCACCAACTGGATGAATGCCGCGTACAAGACGGTACAGGTCATCGGGCACCACGTCGCCAAGACTGGCACTGCGGTGACCGACGTCATCCCCGCCGGCGACGTCGTCAACACCGTCGCCTCCGACGCCATGCGCATTGGCGGCGCCTACGACGTTTTCGCTCGATTCGCTGGCGCCATCGCCGCGTGGATCGTCGTCTCGGTCATTCTCATTTCGAGTTCCGTCGAACTCGGACTCATCGTGTTGATCGGTGTGCCGGTCCTCGCATCGTTGACGACGCCGCTCATGGGACCGCTCCACACGACCCAGGCCGCACAGCGCGAAGCGGCGGGCCGTCTGGCGGCGCTTGGTTCAGACACCGTGGCCGGACTGCGGATCCTTCGCGGCGTCGGTGGCGAGGATGTCTTCTTGAACAACTATCGCCAACAGAGCAACCTCGTGCGACTGGCCGGCAATCGCATCGCCTCGCCCCAGGCCGGTCTCGAGTCCGGACAGGTCCTTTTGCCCGCGATACTCACGGCCGTTGTCACCTACCTCGGCGCACAGGACGTCATGCACGGCACACTCCAACCGGGTCAACTCGTGGCCTTCTTCGGCTACGCGACATTCCT
>DATCCA010000094.1:0-2899 GCA_036511575.1 Acidimicrobiales bacterium | reverse complement strand
CAACTCCGACTCAAAGTTGCCCTGAAGGCGCCCGAAGATGACCTCAGCGAACAGGAAGAGGACGATCATGATGCCGAGCAGGGCGATGTCGAGATAGAAGTACGTGGACATCGGCCACGAGGGCAGCACCTTGATGAGGGGGAAGACGTGACCACCAACGACCGTCGGCACCGTTGAGTGCACCACCGTCGACACGTAAAAGGTCCGCTGGAACGTGAGCATGATGAGCGTGATCGGATTCAAGAAGTAGAGCCACGCCAGTCCGTGGGCGTGTAGTTGGGGCGCGATGGAGTGCTCGTAGGAGTAGACGATTGGCGACATGAAGAACCACAACTGGAGGATGATGAGAATGAAATGCTCCATGTCACGCATGTAGACGGTGACCGCTGACATGACAATGGCGAGCGCGGCCGTGAAGAAATACAACGCGAGGAAGGCAAAGGGCAACAGCCAAAAGTACGCGTAATCTGGCGAATGGTCAACGACCAGCAGGTAGAGCCCAAAGACGCAGACCTGAATAAAGAAGTAGAACGTCGCGGCGCCCACGTTGGCGAGCGCGAGGATCTCGCGGGGAAATGAGACCTTCTTCACCAGTCCCGAACGAACGACAATGACGCCGGTCGCCGTGCTGAGCGACGTATTGAACATGTTCCAGACGATCATGCCCGCAAAGAGGTACACCACGAAGTTCGGGATGCCGTTTTTGAGGAACTTGGCGAAGACCAACCAGTAGATCGCCAAGAACAACGTCGGCGTCAACATCGACCAGACAATGCCGAGCGCGGAGTTCTTGTACTTGATGCGAATGTCGGAGCGAATCAGGCTCGAGAGGAGCTCGCGTCGGTTCCAAAGGTTTCGAAGGCGCGTGACGAGACTGTCACGAGCACTCACGATGCGAAAGGCGTCGTCCTCTAGGGAGCGTCGTTCGACTCGCGCCGACGAGCCGTCGCTCACTAGGCGCCTTTATGAAGCGCCGAATGCTCGATCACGGCGTCGATGAATCCGTACTCCAACGCCTCTTGTGCGGTGAACCAGCGATTGCGGTCCGAGTCGGCCACGATCTGCTCGACCGGCTTGCCCGTGTGAAAGGCAATACGCTCAGCCAACTGACGTTTCATAAAGCCAATCTGCTCGGCCTGAATCGCGATGTCCGACGCCTGACCCTGCATGCCACCCATAAGGGGCTGGTGCATCAAAATACGACTGCTGGGCAGCGAGAAACGCTTCCCCGGCGCACCCGAACAGAGCAGGAACTGGCCCATGGACGCGGCCATGCCAATGCAGATCGTGCGCACGTCAGCGCTGACGTACTGCATCGTGTCGTAGATCGCGAGACCGTCGGTCACTGAGCCACCAGGAGAGTTGATGTAGAGGCTGATGTCGCGGGCATTGTCCTCGGCGTCGAGGAGGAGGAGCTCGGCGCAGATGCGGTTGGCTGACTCGTCGTTCACTTCGGAGCCAAGAAAAACGATGCGCTCACGAAGGAGTCGCTGATTGAGGTCGTTCGAGCCGAATCCATCGGTCCTATTTAAGGTATTCATGCGACCAACTCTAATGGCCTGTTCATCGAATACCTCGATGGACGACGTACAATGGTCACTCTTGCGGGCGTGGCGGAATTGGCAGACGCGCTGGTTTTAGGTACCAGTTCTTCGGAGTGTGGGTTCGAGTCCCTCCGCCCGCACTCGTATTTCGATACGTGACGGTTCGCTTTAGACATCCTCTGCTAGCATGGGTTGGCTGTTTCGCCGCATCTCGCGGTGGAGACCGATTCGACTGTAAAACCTCGAGTTGGGCTCATCTCAACTTGTAGGAGTTATATGTCTGTGTCCTTCGCCGCGCTCGGCGTGCCCGCCAATCTGGTCGAGCACCTTAAACAACGCGGCATTACCGAAGCGTTCCCGATCCAAGAGGCCTCCATTCCCGACGCCCTCGCCGGTCGTGACGTTGTGGGAAAGGCCGTCACCGGTTCGGGCAAGACGCTCGCCTTCGGCCTCCCCCTTATGGCGCGGCTCACGAAGGCTCGTCCTCGCAAGCCGGTGGCCCTCGTCCTCGTGCCCACGCGCGAACTGGCCGCCCAAGTCCAAAAAGAGATCGCCCAGTTGACCGACGACCGTGGTCGACGCGTCATCTGCATCTACGGCGGTACGTCGTACAACGTCGCGCGTAAAGCCCTTAACTTTGGCGTGGACGTCGTCGTCGCCTGCCCCGGTCGCCTCGAGGACATGCTCGAGCAGGGCGCGCTGGACCTCTCGTCGGTTACCACTGTGGTCGTCGACGAAGCCGACCGCATGGCTGACATGGGCTTCCTCCCCTGCGTGCGACGCATCATTAGTGCGACGAATCGCGATCGCCACGTAATGCTGTTCTCGGCAACTATGGGGCCTGACGTCAAGTCACTCGTCAAAGAGTTCACGCACGACGCCGCCGTCCACGACGTCGTGGGCGACGAAGCACCGAGTGACGTGGACCACTACTTCTGGAAGGTCCCTCGCGACCAGCGTCCCCAGATCACCGCCGACATCGTCGAAGAGTACGAACGCGCACTGGTCTTCACCCGCACCAAGCACGGCGCCGACCGCCTGGCGCGCCAACTCGAAGAGCGGGGCATTTCTGCGGTGCCGTTGCACGGTGACCGGACCCAGGCCCAGCGCGAACGCGCTCTGCGAAGCGTCAAGAATGGTCAGATCCAGGTGCTCGTGGCAACCGACGTCGCCGCGCGCGGCATCCACATTGAACTCCTGCCCGTCGTCATTCACTACGATCCGCCAGCGCAGGCCACCGACTACTTGCACCGCTCCGGTCGTACTGGCCGCGCGGGCGCAACGGGCGCCGTCATCTCCCTCGTGGGCGAGGACGTCATCGGTCAGGTGCGTCGACTGCAGAAGGCACTTGGCAT
>DATCCA010000093.1:0-14601 GCA_036511575.1 Acidimicrobiales bacterium | reverse complement strand
CCGAGTTGCTGCGACGCGGCGTCGACGTGGACATCGTGACTGACCAGACGTCAGCGCACGACCCGCTGAGCTATCTACCCGAAGGCATCGATCTCGCCGACTGGCACGACTACGCGGAGAAGAAGCCCGAGGAGTTCACCGACCGTGCTCGCCAGTCAATGGCGAAGCAGGTCGAGGCGATGGTCGGTTTCCAGGACGCCGGCGCTGAAGTCTTCGACTACGGCAACTCCATTCGCGGAGAAGCGCAACTCGGTGGCTACGAGCGGGCCTTCGAGTTTCCCGGCTTCGTGCCCGAGTACCTGCGACCGCTCTTCTGTGAGGGTAAGGGACCGTTTCGTTGGGCCGCGCTGTCGGGGGACCCCAAGGACATCGCGCGCACCGATCAAGCGGTGCTCGACCTCTTGCCCGAGAACGACGCCCTGCGCCGTTGGATCACCAAGGCGCAGGAGCGTGTGGCCTTCCAGGGACTGCCCGCGAGGATCTGCTGGCTCGGCTACGGTGAGCGCGACAGGGCCGGTCTCGCCTTCAACGAACTAGTCGCCAACGGCGAGGTCGCGGCGCCGATTGTCATCGGTCGTGACCACCTCGACAGCGGTTCGGTCGCCTCGCCGTACCGCGAGACCGAATCGATGCTCGACGGTTCGGACGCGATTGCGGACTGGCCGTTGCTCAACGCACTCCTCAACACCGCCTCGGGTGCAACGTGGGTCTCGATTCACCATGGTGGCGGCGTGGGCATTGGTCGCTCCATACACGCCGGACAAGTCTGCGTGGCCGACGGGACCGAACTGTCCGCGCAGAAACTGGCACGCGTGCTCTCGAACGACCCGGGCACGGGCGTCATTCGACACGTCGACGCCGGCTACGAGATCGCCGAGCAGACAGCCGAGGAGCGCGGGGTTCGCATTCCCATGCGCGAAGGCTGAGATGACCTCTCGCGTCATCATCAACATTTCCGAACTGACGACGAATGACGCGGCGCTCGGCGACGGATCGCCAATGGGGCGACTCTTCAACGCCGCGATGGTCATTGACGAACACCACGTGTTGTGGGTGGGCGCCAATGCCGATGCGCCCAGCGCCGACGAACGAATCGACGCGCGCGACAGCGCCGTCATACCGGGCTTTGTGGACTCGCACACCCACCTCGTCTTCGCCGGCGAACGCTCTGACGAGTTCGAAGCGCGCATGGCCGGTGAGCCGTACGACGGTGGTGGAATCGCGCGAACCGTCGCGGCGACTCGAGCGGCGTCCAATGAAGATCTGCGTACGACCACGCAACGACGCGTGGAGGCCCTACGGGCCGGTGGCGTCACCACCGTTGAGATCAAGTCCGGTTATGAGTTGACGGTCGAAGGCGAGGCACGATTGGTGGAAGTCGCGAGCGAATGGAGTGACGAGGTCACCTTTCTCGGTGCCCACGTCGTCCCCGCTGAGTTCACGAACGACCGCGACGCCTACGTCGAGCTCGTGGGAGGAGCAATGCTCGCGGCGTGCGCACCGAAGTCGCGTTGGGCCGACGTGTTCTGTGACGTCGGAGCGTTCAGCGTGGACGAAGCGCGATCGATTCTGCTCCGCGCCCGTGACGCTGGACTCGGTCTTCGCGTGCATGGCAACCAACTCGGCGACACCGGTGGCGTCGCGTTGGCAGTTGAACTCGGAGCCGCGAGCGTCGATCACTGTTCCCACGTGAAGGACGCTGACGTCGAAGCGCTTGCCGCGTCGTCGACCGTGGCCACGCTGTTGCCAGGTGCTGAGTTCTCTACGAAGTCGCCGTACCCATCGGCACGGCGACTGCTCGACGCCGGCGTCACCGTCGCTCTCGCCACCGACTGCAATCCCGGGACGTCGTACGTCACGAACATGGGCGTCGTGATTGCCCTCGCAGTTCGTGAAATGGGCATGTCCGTCGACGAAGCGATCTGGGCGGCGACACTCGGGGGAGCGCTCGCCCTCGAGCGCGACGACATTGGTCATTTGTCACCGGGAGCTCGAGCCCATGTGGTGATTCTCGACGCGCCGCGCAGCGCGCACGTGGCCTATCGAGTGGGAAGCGCGCTCGTTCGTCAAATCCTGCACGACTGACGCCAACCCGTTCCACGTCACACTCTTCCTTGGTGTGTCCTGCGCGTGTGACAGCATTGCTCGGTGAGCGCCCAGCCCGTCACCATCAGAGCAATTGACGACGCCGACTGGCCCTCTGTCTACGCAATCTTCCGGGACATCGTCGCGGAGGGCGAGACGTACGCCTACACCGACACGCTGAGTCCCGATTTGGCCAAAGCGCTATGGATCGCGGGTCCACCTGGCGAGACTGTCGTCGCGCTGGTCGATGACGTAATCCGCGCGACGGCCACGTTCGGACCGAATCGACCTGGACGTGGTGCGCACGTGTCGACGGCGAGTTTCATGGTCGCCAGTGACGCGCGAGGACAAGGCATCGGGCGCGCGCTGTGCGAATTCGCAATCTCGCGAATGAAGGAGCGCGGCTTCGCGGGCATGCAATTCAACGCCGTCGTCTCTACGAACTCGAATGCGATCGCGCTCTATCGGACGTTGGGCTTCGTGACCATTGGCACCGTCCCTGGCGCGTTCGACTCGGCCTCGCAGGGCCGTGTTGGCCTCGACGTCATGTATCTCGAGTTCTGATGGAATCTCCGGATCGATTCGTGAACCGCGATCAGGCATACCTGCGCGATGTCCAGTACGTGAACGGTGACAAACTGCGCGCCCGGACCCAGCTGCACACCAAGTACGCGACGCAGAGCGTCCCGTGGCAGATGTGGCTGCAACGTCTCGTGGAGATACCCAAGGGTGGTGAGGTGCTCGAGGTCGGATGTGGCACCGGGCTCCTCTGGACGATCGGATGGACGAGCGATGAGAGTGACTTCTCGCTCACGTTGACCGATCTCTCGGCCGGCATGGTGGCCGAGACCACACCGTTGGTGCGGCGCATGATTCGTGGCGTCAATGGACTCGCTGCGGACGCGCAGGATCTTCCCTTCGCGGACGACTCATTCGACGTCGTCATTGCGAATCAAATGCTCTATCACGTGCCCGATCCGTCGCAAGCGTTGCGCGAATTCGCTCGAGTCCTTCGTCGTGGTGGCGTGCTGATGGCGTCGACCGTTGGTTCTGGTCACCTCCGTGAACTCTTCAGAATCGAGGCGTCCGTATTTGGTCCTACTCGGGTCCTTCGCCACCACGAGGTCTTTGGCGCGCAGAGTGGCGAGGACCTTCTCGCCGAAATCTTCGACGATGTCGCGTGGTGTCCCTACGACGATCAGTTGCTCTGCACCGACGTCGACGACGTCATTGACTACATCTGTTCGACACCACCGGGTGAAGACGCCACGCTCGACCAAGTGGCGCAACTGCGCCACATAATCGAAGACCAAATGGCGCAACACGACGGTGTTCTGGTCGTCACCAAGGACGTCGGCGCCTTCATCGCGCACCGGTAGTCGCGTCGCCTCGGTCTCTGGTCACGAATGTCGCGAGGGGCCTCGTGCGACAAATGGGCGAGCACGACAGCCATTTGTCAACCCTTAAAGTGGCCTCATGCCCACCCCCATTGCACCCACTGACCTTCCCACCACGCTTGGAACGCTGCGGGCGTCGAGTTACGTGCCCAAGTCAGTTCGTGAGGAGATTCGCGCCAACCTTGAGCAGCGACTCAGCGATGGCGTACCGCTAACCTCGAACGTCCTCGGCTACGAGGACACCGTGCTGCCCCAACTCGAGACCGCGCTGTTGGCCGGTCACGACATCATCATGCTGGGTGAGCGCGGACAGGCGAAGACGCGGATGATTCGATCGCTCGTTGAACTGCTCGACGAGTGGCTGCCCATTGTTGAGGGCTCGGAGATTCGTGACGACCCCTTCGCGCCAATCTCGGCCTACGCCATCGACCTCGTGGCGGAGAAGGGTGAGGACACGCCGGTCGCGTGGATCCACCGCAGTCGGCGGTTCGCCGAGAAGTTGGCCTCTCCCGACACGTCAATGGCCGACCTGATTGGTGAGGTTGACCCCATCAAGGTGGCGGGCGGACTTTTTCTTGACGACCCCAAAGCGCTCTCCTACGGTCTCGTGCCCAAGTCCAACCGCGGCATTTTCGCGATGAACGAACTACCCGACCTGGCTGAGCGAATTCAAGTAGGCCTCCTCAACGTTCTCGAAGAGCGCGACGTGCAGATCCGTGGCCACCTCGTTCGACTCGACCTCGACGTCTTGGTCGTCGCCACGGCGAACCCTGAGGACTACACCAACCGCGGCCGCCTCATCACACCGTTGAAGGACCGCTTCGGATCACAGATTCGCACCCACTACCCCTACGAGCTGACAACCGAGATCGCGATCGTGCACCAGGAGGCCAAGCTGCCGGCGTCGCCGGTCCCGATCAAGGTGCCGTGGTTCATTGATGACATCGTCGCGCGCGTCAGCCACGTCGCGCGAAAGAGCCACGTCATCTCGCAGAGCTCGGGCGTGTCGGTGCGTCTGTCCATTGCGAATTACGAGATCGTCGTCGCCAATGCGCTGCGTCGTACACTTCGCACGCACGATACGTCGGTCGTGCCACGGGTGAGCGACCTCAGTGCATTGGTGCAATCGACCCAGGGAAAACTCGAGTTCGACACGATGGACGACAGCGACTCGGACCAGGTCATCGCGGCTCTGGTGTCGCTCTCGGTGCGCCAATGTTTCGCCGAGCACGTCTTGTTGGAAGAGGCGCCCGAAATCATCGACGCATTCAATACCGAAGCGCTCGTCCACACTGGTGATGATTTACCTGATCGCGACTATCTTGCGGTGCTGGCGGCCATGCCGGCCCTCGACGCCCCGGCACGACGAATCGCCGGCCCGTCGCCAACCGATGGCGAACTGGCGTCGGCAGTTGAGTTCGTGCTCGAAGGACTCTATTTGACGAAGCGACTGGCGAAGGACGCCTCGGGCGCACGAGCGCTCTATCGTTCGAGGAACCGTTAGTGGCCGTTCGCTACGGCTTTCGTCGCTTCGGCGAGGATGACGACTTCGACGACCTCGATGTCGAAGAGATGTTGCGCATGCTCGCCGATGACTTCATGGAGAACGGCGACCTCGAAGAGGCCATGGACCGTCTGCTGCGCGAGGGATTCACGACCGCCGACGGTGAGCGCGTCGAAGGGCTTCGCGATCTCCTCGAGCAGGCCCGCGCCAAGCGCCGTGAACTCGAGCAGCAGGCCGACCCCGATGGCGAGATGCAGCGCTATCGCGACTGGTTGGACGAGATTGAAGCGACCGAGAACGTCGAACTTGACACGTTGCTCGTCGAAGCAGAAGAGAGCGACGACGACCGTCGAAAAGAGGTCACGCGCGACCTGGTTGAGCAGAGGAAGATGCAACAGGAGTTGATGAGCGACCGCCTAAGTGAACGACTCGGCAACTATCGAAACTACGAGTTCGTTTCGTCCGAAGCGCGCGAGCAGTTCGAGGAACTCATGGCCGAACTCGAACGCGACGTGCTGGACACATACTTTGAGAAGAGCAAGGAGATGATGGGCCGCCCGGACCCCGAGGAACTGGCCCGGATGCGCGGCATGATGGACGCGCTCTCGACGATGATCGAGCAGGACCGTCGTGGCGAGGACCTCGATCCAACATTCGAGGACTTCATGGAGAAGTTCGGCGATTTCTTTCCCGGCGCTGAGAACCTTGACGATGTCGTGCGAATGATGGCAGAACGTGCCGCGGCGGCCGAAGCAATGTTCAACTCGCTTTCGGCCGAGCAACAGGGCGAGTTGCGCAACATGTTCTCCCAGATGATGGAGAACATGGAGTTGAACTTCTCACTGAGCCGACTCGTGTCGAACCTGCGTATGGCGACGCCGGACATCGATTGGAATAGGGCGCATCGAATGCGCGGCGACGACGGTGGACCCTTCGCGCAAACGGCCTCGATCGCTGAGCAATTGGGACAACTGAAGGGCCTCGACGAGTTCCTGGGACAGTCCAGCGCCGCACAGGGACTACCCGAAGTGGACGTCGAATCGGTACGACGCAATCTCGGTGACGACGCGGCGCGCCACGTCGTTCGACTGCAGAAAGCCCTCCAGGGGCTGAAGGACCAAGGGTTCGTCGACCGGCAGGGGCAGCAACTTCACTTGACGCCCAAAGGTGTTCGTCAGATTGGACAACAGGCCCTGCGCGATCTCTTTGCCCAACTACGCGACTCACCGACGATCGGCATGCACCGTGTCGCAACCGTGTCGCGCGGTGGCGACCGTGAAGAGACGTCCAAGCCCTGGATGCCGGGTGAACCATTTGCGTTGAATCTTCCCAAGACACTGCGCAACGCGGTACTGCGCCAGGGACCGGGTACGCCCGTCAAACTGCACGCCGACGACTTCGAAGTGGAGGAGTTCGAGTCGACGCGCCGTTCGGCCACGGTCTTCGCGATAGACCTCTCGCTATCCATGGCGATGCGCAGCAACTTGGTGCCCGCCAAGAAGATGGTGCTGGCGCTGACATCGCTCATTCGCTCCAAGTTCCCGCGCGACTTTGTGACGGTGGTCGGCTTCGGTGAGATGGCTCAGGAGCTCAAAATTGAGGACGTCCCCGCGCTCACGATCGATTATGCCTACGGCACGAATCTCCAACACGCCTTGGCGCTCAGTCGCCACCTGATGCGTAACGAACGAGGGGAGCGCCAGATCGTGGTCGTGACCGATGGGGAGCCCACGGCCCACCTACTGGCCAACGGCGAGCCGTTTTTCGCTTGGCCGCCGGTGCACGAGACGTTGGAGAAGACCATGGCTGAAGTCCTTCGATGCACGAAAGCCAATATCACGATCAATACCTTCGCCCTGGATATCGAGCGGAGTCAGTTTCCTTTCGTCGAACAGATCGCGAAAGTCAATGGCGGACGACTTTTCTACACCGACGTCGATGAACTCGGCAGTTACGCGCTCGACGATTTCGTTCGACATCGCCGCGCCGGTTAGCCGTCACTCAAAACCACCCCCATCAGGAATTTCAATAATTCCATTTGCTTTTTGTCACGTTTCCCATAACAATGACACCGTTGTAATTACATCAGTGGCGATCACCGCTGTGGGGAAGGAATACAACGTGGAAATCGTGGAACTGATGAGCGGCATGGAAGATCGCGGTTGGCAGGCGCGGGCGAACTGCATGGGTGTCGACCCTGACCTCTTCTTCCCCGAGCGCGGCGCGTCAACTCGCGAAGCGAAGGAAGTCTGTCGAGGGTGCGTCGCGCGTGAGGACTGCCTGGAGTACGCGCTCGACAACGGCGAGAAGTTCGGAATCTGGGGCGGGATGAGCGAGCGCGAGCGCCGCCGTCTTCGTCGGGCCCGGGCCATTGAGCGCCGAGCCCAAGCGAGCTGATGCTCTAGCCGAGCCGGCTCTCAATCGTTCGCTCTTCACTGAGGTCCAACTGGGACCACCGTGGGCGATCCTCCAACGCCAAGAGCGCCCTCGGCGCCAGTCCCACGAGTTCAGCCCGTTCAATTGATCCCCGTGCGGGCAGCAAAGCGGCCACCTGATCAAAGACGGCGGAGGGTCCAAGGACCAGTGGTGCGACCAGGTTGCAACTTACCTGGACCTGGTTGCCAACTTGCAACGCCAGCGCGCGAACCTCGATTCGACGAACCGCTCGAGCGATGGCTCGAGCCTCGTGCAAGGTGACGCCGCGCAGCCACAGGTTCCACGCCACGAGGACGTCGCGTGCACCGACGGCGCTTGCTCCAAGCGTCGCGGGCGCACTCTTCGGCCCCTTATCGGGCATCAGCGTCCGAAAGGCCGTCTTTCTGACTTCGGGCAGCGTACGAATGACCCCTCCGACCGGCCCATAGAGGAAGACGGGGACCTGGAAGGAGTCGGCGATCCACGTTGCCGTCTCGTCACGAAGCGCCACCGCCTCGTGCGCGTCGTTGGGTTGGAGGGCGACGAAGGGCACCACGTCGACAACCCCGAAACGTGGATGGACCCCTTCGTGACGAGTTAGGTCCAGGCTCGTGAATGCGGCACCCAACAGTTCGTGGACGTCTCGACTGAGTTGGCCCGCATCATTGATCAGCGTGAAGACGCTGCGGTTATGGAATGCGTCCGCGTGCAGGTCACGAAGTGACGCTCCGCCAGTCGTCCGGAGTGCACCTAAGCGTGGCGCGTCTCGTCCCTCGGAGAGGTTGATGACACACTCGAACACGCGGGAGCGAAGTTACGAAGCGTCGGTGTTGAAGATACGTCGGCGACGGCGCTCACGCAGGATGCGACGTCGTTCGCGCTCACTGCAGCCGCCCCAAATCCCGTGATCCACGTGATTCTCGAGGGCGTACTCCAAGCACTGGCTGGCGACGGGGCACGTTGCACAGATGCGTTGGGCGATGATGACACCGACTCCATCACGGGGGAAGAACGTTCCCGCCGGATATTCGCGGCACTTGCCATCCGCCATCCACTCTGTACTCATGCTCACCCCCCGAAGTTGGTCTCTTGTTTCACAGTAGCGACTGTTTGTGTGACAAAACGATAACGGCAGGCTCTTTTGTTCACGAGCCGATGGTTACCATACTCCTCTAAACCCCTTCGCAGACTCCTCTAAGGAATAGGTCGAAAAAGGGGCGCAAAAGCAGCACAGGGCGATGATGTCTGAGTTCGAACTCCTGGCATCTAACACCTTCGGAATACCTTTTCCTGTATGGATCGTCCTTATCGTGGAAGGGGTGCTGGCAACGGTGCCCGGGGTTTGTCAGTGAGTTTACGCTTGCAAGCCTTATATAGAATGGCTGCTCAGCAGTAGAAAAGTACACCGAAGGAGCATTGTGAGCCAGGTTCCCACCATCGAGTCCACCGAGGTCGTCGACCCGGTCGGGCACGTCCAAGTGATCTACCTGGGCCCCGTGGCACCCCACTGGGAGTGCCGGATGGTCTTTGGTGACGAGGAGCAGATTCAGGCATTCGTTGACCGCGTTGACGCCCGTCTGCGCTTCCTGCCGCCGCACGACCCACAGTTCCGTCGCAATCGCGAGCGCGTCAATCGCGACGCGGAGCGTGAGAACCTATTGGTTGAGTGGAACCTCGGGTACGACGAAGAGAGTTAGGCGAGCGGCGAGTTCGTCACTCGCTCGAACCACGCGTCGGGGTCGATGAGTTCGTCGGCACTTGGCAGTCCGTCAACTCGAAGTAGCGCGTCGAACGCACGTAGGGTATGCGCGTTCTTAATCGCTGCGACGAACGTCGCCGCCTGTTCGTGGTGCTCACCCTGCGTCGAGATACCAAAGAGCGCGGCCGCGGCGTCCTCGCCACGAGCGTCACTACGACGGTGCCTGGCGTACGCCTCGACCAGAATTGGGCGCGGACCGAGGATCGCTTCAGTGATCTCGTGCGCCGCCGCTTCGAAGAATGCCAGCAGGACACTGGCCGCCGCGTTGATGGCGCGTGTCGCGTCAGTCTCCTCGGGCATTTCAATGCCATCAAGCAGCGACTCGGGGTTCTCCATAATCCCCGCAATGTCGTCGGGGTTGATCATCGACTGAAGTTTCGTCAGGAGGTCACCCTGGGCTTTGGTGGACTCACGAACTGAGTCGATGAGCAATGCGCGCAGCGCATCGCCCGTTCCCGGCTGGGTCAGCACGAGTGACGCGAGGAACTCCTGGGCGAGGGCGAAGACGTACACCTCATCGCGCTCCAAGGACCACGCTTCAGCGAAGCTCGCGAGGTTGTTCACGACGAGAAGTCGTCGCGCGTCGAGACGGGGGAGGGGCAGCGCCGCGAGGGACCAGGCCCGCTCGGAGAAGTGACCGGCGACCGAGCCCATTTGAAAACCGGCGAACAGTGGCCCCAAGGTCGCCGCCATTTGCGCCATCACCGCGTTGTCGCCGAGGTCGAGACTGTCGCCGATTGTGGTGGTACTCGCGACCATTGGTTCCATGAGCGGACGCCACTGCTCGAGGGCAGCGAGCGTCAGGGCAGAGCGATTGACCGCGACGACGTCCGCGTCGCGCGATACTCCGAGAAGGCTGTCCACGTGTCGAGCGACGAGCGGCGCCAACTCTTCGATTCGTTGACGTTCGATGGGTAGGGGATTGGGATCGTCGTCGGTGCCGCGCGCGATGTTGAGCGCCAACTGAGTGGCCGTCGTGTACCAAGCATCGGGGCCCTGCTGGCCGAGCATGGAGAAGATATCGCCGAACATGCCGCCGAAGGGATTGTCACTCACGGCTACGACTTTAAAGTGCGCAGGCCAGGGTCATGACGGCGTGGTGGACCTTGGATGCGCGTACGAACGTCACCAGTGCCTTGGTGTAGGCGGGCGTTAAATAAAGGGCCGTGTCGAGCGCATTGAAGGTTTCGGTGTCCTTGCCGTTGAGCGCCGTGATGACATCGCCCTGCTTCAAGCGGTACTGTGATGGGCTCTTTGGAATCACGCGCGAAACGGTCACACCGCCGCCTTGAGCGGTCGTGCCGACCACGCCCAAACTCGCGTGACAGCCTCGTCCGGTGGCCACGATGTAGGCAATGCGCGCGACGAACTGGGCCGAGTACCAAAAGTGATTGATCGAGAGGACGGCAACGACCTGTCCGCTCTGATTCACGGCGATGGCGTCAATGAAGTTATCCAGGTTCGCGTCGGACTTCGTGGACAGGTAACTGATGACGCCGGTCGCGTCAATTTCGGGGTCGCCAAGAATGGTGTTCGCCCATGCGTATTGCGGGGCATCAGTCGAACTCTTCAAAATCGGCGACACCGCGACGACCCACTTGCTCGATGGCAACGGTGCGAAGGTGAGGGCCGGGACGTGAACGCCCAATCGCACGATGGAGAAGCCCATCACTTTGTCACGACCGACCCAGGTCACATGGAAGTTCACGTGTCCCGGCGTCGATCCCGTGATGATGGCGTTCGCGGGGATTTGGGTCGTCGTGACCGCGAGGTCGTGCGGTAACGCCATCGCGGCAACGACTTCAACGTGACCGGGCGTCGCGATGGAGAGGTCGATGGTGTGGTCTGCGGCCGTTCGACTTTCCGTCGGCAACTGGGAGAGCGTGACCGCGAGGTGCGGTGTCGGTGCGGGATTCGTCGCTCTGGTGAGGTAGAGCCCGACCGATCCAACGACGAGGGCGATTGCCATGACGCCGACGACAACGCGGGCCGCTGGCGACTTTATCGGCCAATTCGGGTGGGTTCGCAGTTTCTCGAAACTCGGTAATTCGCTCGGGTGGACCCACTCGCGTTCATCCCGTGGCGGCGGCTTGGCATTCGTCCGCCGTCGACGCCACCAGTTCGTTTGTCCTCCGCTCTCCACCCAGTGAAGGCTAGTAACCACGAGCGTTGCTTCTTGGTCGGGTTAGCCTCATTATTCATGGCTTTGGACGTTGCGCTCGATATTGGAACATCCAACACGCGCCTCGCCACTTCTCAACGAGGCATCGTGTTCAATGAGCCGACCATGGTGGCGATCGACACGAACACTGGCAGCGTCGTGGAGGTCGGCTTCGGCGCGCTCGACATGGTCGCGAGAACCCCCCGACACGTCGTCGTCTTTCGACCCCTCGCGCAGGGTGCAACCGTGGACTTCGACGTCACCGCTCGACTCATCCACGGTCTCTTCGACCGGGCGGGCGTCTCCAAGTTGAGCCGTGCGCGTGTGGTGATGAGCGTGCCGTCGCTCGCCACCAGCATCGAGCGAAGGGCGCTACGTCAGGCGGCCATTCAGGCCGGCGCGCGCGAAGCAACACTGATTGAAGCGCCGATCGCCGCCGCGATTGGCATGGGTCTCCCAGTGCAGGACCCCGTCGGATCCGCGGTGACGGTCCTGGGCGCAGGAGCGTCAGAGGCGGCAGTGATATCGCTCGGCGGCATCGTCACCGGCAGCGCACGACGACAGGGTGGCAACGACCTCGATGCGGCAATTGCGTCGTCACTTCGAATCCAGCTCGGCGTCGTGGTGGCGCCGTCGGTACTTGAGAGCTTGAAGCTCTCGCTCGCGTCGGCGCTCGGGCGAACTCGAGGGAAGTCAGAGGTCGTGCTTGCGCGAACCGTCGACCGTGGTGACCTCGTTGAAGTCGACGTCGACGCGGAATTGGTCAACACCGCGGCAAACGACGTCGTCACCGCAACGGTGCGCATGATTCAGGAGTGCCTCGGTGATGCACCGCCGGACCTGTCACAAGACGTCAGCGCGAGGGGACTCACCTTGACCGGCGGGCACGCACTGCTATCGGACTTCGCCGAGTTGATTGCGACCAACACCGGCGTCGAAGTGAATATTGCCGAACATCCCGACACCGCCGTGATCCAGGGGCTGGCGCTTTGCCTGGAAGAGATGTCGAACCTGCATGCGCTCTACCGCAACGCCGATCGTTAGCCTTCGTCTCTCCCCAACTGATTAACGGCCGCACGGACCTGCCAGTCTCGATCCTCACGTGCGCGCTCAAGGGCGGCATCAATGTCGGGTCCTTCAAAGTTCGAGAGTGCCACGATCGCGCGACGACGTACCGGTGGTTTGTCGTCGAGCGCTGCCAGGACCGCGGGACGGGCCCGGTCGTCGCCAATCGCGCCGAGGGCCGCAATCGCCGACTCTCGACAGCGTGCATCGTCGTGCGTCGTCGCAATCACGCAGAGTTGGTCGACGGCACCGACGTAAAAATGTTCGCCCAACGCAAAGATCGCTCCGTCGACAACCAACGCGTCCTCGTCGTGTAGACGGCGCAGCATTACCTCGAAGACTTCGTCGTCAATCTGATCAACATGAGCAATCAGGTTGAGCGCCTCTCGTCGCACATCGACGTCGCGGTCATCGATCGCGGACATCCACTCGTCATCAGTGACGAGCCCTTGTCGAACCATTCCTCGAAGCGCGAGAACTCGTCGTCGCCCAACGTCGTCGACCAAGTTGGTGCGCAGTATCGCAACGTAGTCATCGCCAATGGCGAAACCGGCGCGCAGAAGGGATTCGTCAGGACTCTCCGCTAGCGTTGGTTCATCACTTTTCATCAACCCATCTCACCACCCCCACAGACCCGCCGGACGTTCGTCGCCATGATTTGTGCCCTGCTGGTCGTTCTGCTGGCGATTATTGCCTTGCATAGTTGGAACCTCAATGAGTACGCCCTCACGCCCGGCGATGCAACGCCGGTCGCGCCACTCGTGAAGGTCGAGGGGGTCGCGACGGCAAAGCATCAGGGCAAGATCATGCTGACCGATGTGTATCTGACTTCGCTCAACGCGTGGCAGTGGCTGACGCTTCATTTCTCCAGTCACGTGCAATTCGTCGGCGCCAACGAATTGGTCGAGCCCGGTGTGCCAACCGACGAACTCGGAGCGCAGGGCTACCTCCAGATGAGTGACTCGAAGCAGGCGGCGGAGGTCTCAGCCTTCAAAGCGCTCGGATGGAAAACGCCGGTGACGCACACTGGCGCAATCGTAAACTCGGTCAACGCGCCGTCGCCGGCGCGAACTGCTGGCATTCACGTGGCCGACGAAATCGTCGCGGTGAACGGAACGGCGGTTGCGTCGTCCTGCGCGCTCGTTCGCGCGGTGCACGACTTTGCGCCCGGCACAAAGGAGCGCCTCACCATTGATCGGGCCAAGATCTCACCTTCGGGGACTATCACTTACCGAGCGCCCTCGAGCGCGACATTGATTGCCGGGGTCACGCCGAGCGGCTCGGTTGCGTCAAGTTGTGCCGGCGTCTCGGGTGTCTCTAAGTCGTGGCTCGGCGTCGGGCTCGAAGACGGCAACACGTACGCGCTGCCGGCCAGGGTCACGATTAATACACAGAACATCGGCGGACCGTCAGCGGGACTCGCCATGACCCTGACGTTGATCGACAAGCTCAGTAAGACGTCGATCTCTGGCAACCAACCGATCGCGGCGACGGGGACGATGGACGTCTACGGCAATGTCGGCGACGTCGGTGGCGTTGCCGAGAAGACTGTCGCCGTGCAGCGCGCTGGCGCCAAGTACTTCTTCGTTCCCCAGGTGGAGGTGGCGACCGCGAAATCGACTGCCTCTCCCGGTCTCACCATCGTCGGCGTGACAACACTGCAACAGGCACTTCGCGACCTTCGAAAGATCGGCGGCGCCTCGCCAGAGCCCATTACCAAGCCGCACTAAGCCATTTATTTCGACCGCAAAGCCGTAGTCTTGAAGGAATGGACGATCGCCGAATCCTTTCAACTACGCGCCAAACTTCGGCCGAAATCGCCCGAATGAACTTCACGACGCTGCGCAAGGGGGGCTATGACCCGAGCGAAGTCCGCGTCCAACTCGAGGCGATTGCCCGTGAGATGGGCCATCTCGAGAGCCGGATTCGAGAACTCCAGGACCAACTGAGCGAAGCCCAGCGGCGCGCGGCGAATCCGACGTTTGATGAGGCGACCCTGGCGAGCGCACTGGGGGCCCAGAGCGCCGCGATCCTTCGTTCGGCGCACGAAGAGGCGGGACGCGTCACGGCCGAAGCCCAGGAACGAAGTGCCCAGGTGTTCACCGAGAGCCAGCAACGCGGTGCCACCCATCTGATGGAAGCCCAAGAGCGCGCCACATCGCTAATCACGGAGGCGGAGAATACCGCTACCACGATTGACCACGACGCGCGCCTG
>DATCCA010000092.1:0-3985 GCA_036511575.1 Acidimicrobiales bacterium | reverse complement strand
CGAAGCGCAAGAGACCGTAGGTGCCGAGCTTGGCGAGCAGCGCTGACATTTCAATCGAACCGGCCGTCGGGGCCTCGGCGTACGTGATAGGCGACCAAGTGTGCAGCGGCCAGATCGGCGCCTTCACCGCGAAGGCAATCGCGAAGGCGATGAAGAGCCAGACCGCGGTGCCGTGGGACATTGCCGTGCCCGAGAGCGCGCTGTAGGAGAAGGTCAGCGCGGACGTGGGGTTCTGGTGCTGATGTGTGAAGGCGAGATACAGGGTGCCGATCAACAAGAAGGCGGAGCCAGTGAAGGTGTAGATGAAGAACTTGAGGGCTGCCTTACTGCGCTCCTTCGCGCCCCACTGGCTAATGACGAAGTAGCAGGGGATCAGCGTGAGTTCGAAGAAGATGAAGAACTCGAGCAGGTCGTGGGACAAGAAACTGCCCATCGTGAAGGAGGTCAATAACAGCAGCCACGCGACGAACGCCGGCTCCTGGCGACGGTCGCGCGCACCGAGGAGCGAGAGAAGGACGACGAGGGCAGTCAAGACAACCATGAGCAGCGAGATGCCATCGAGGGCGACGTCGTAGGCGAGACCGAAGGGCACCGAAAGCACGTGACGGGTCGCGAAATCGAACGTCTGGGCCTTGGCGATGTGGTCGTTGTAGAGACAGGCGACAACGAGTGCGAGGACCAGCTCCACGCCCGAGGTCGCCACGGCCACGACGTAGGCGCGTCCCTCGACTTTGGCCGTGAGGGCGGCGCCAAGCGCACCGGCGATCGGCAGCACGATCAGGAGGGTCAGCCAAATCGATGAGTGCATGACTACGCGACCCTCGCTACGAGATAGACCAGCACGACCGCGAGGCCGAGGACCGTCGCGAGCGCGTAGTGGCGCACGAAGCCCGACTGCACTTTGCGCAGCCCCTCGCCACTTCGACGAACGCTCACCGCAACGCCCGTGATCGCGCCATCAATGACCCTGGGCTCAATCACGTCGTCACTGAACTGCGCCGCTTGGGTCAGCGGACGGCCAATGACTGCGTCGTAGGCGTCGTCCCAGTGCCAGACGTGTTCGAGGAACGGAATCTCGTACTTCGTCGACGAGGAGATGTCGCGCCAAATGGTGAAGGCCGCCAGAAGCCCAATGATCGCGGCCGCAACGTCGACGGCCGCCAATCCATACTGCGCGAGCGTGCTCGCCTGTCCGCCGGCGGCGACGTAGCCAAAGGTCGGGGTCAGGAAGCCGGCGAGGGAATCATGATGCACCCACGGAAGGTCGAGTAGGCCCCCGAGGATCGAGAGAGCCGCGAGCACGACGAGTGGCATCGTCATGACCCACGGCGATTCGTGCGGGTCGTGACCGTGGGTCTCCTCGCGGAAGCGCTCGGTGCCGCGGAATGTGAGGACGAAGAGTCGACTCATGTAATAACCGGTCAAGATTGCCGTCGCGACGCCAAGCACCCACAACGGTTTGTTGTGTTCAAACACGTTGGTGAGCACGTCACCCTTGGACCAGAAGCCGGCGAAGGGTGGGATACCCGAGATCGTGAGCCACCCAATCAGGAACGTCGGGAAGGTGAGCGGCAGGTACTTTGCGAGTCCACCCATCTTGCGCATGTCCTGCTCACCGTTGAGGGAGTGAATGACCGAACCGGAGCCGAGGAACAAGAGGGCCTTGAAGAAGGCGTGGCTGATCATCAAGAAGATTGCCGCCGAGTACGCCCCGACGCCGACCGCGAGCACCATGTAGCCAATCTGCGAGATGGTGGAGAAGGCGAGCACCTTCTTGATGTCTTTCTGGGACGTCGCGATGGTGGCGGCGACGAAGGCCGTCACGCCACCAATGACCGCGATGGTCATCCGTCCCGACGACGACAGTGCGAGGACCGGGGACATGCGAACGAGCAGGTAGACACCTGCGGTCACCATCGTGGCGGCGTGAATGAGCGCCGAGACCGGCGTCGGACCCTCCATGGCGTCGGGGAGCCAGTTGAAGAGCGGGATCTGCGCGCTCTTGCCGGTCGCTGCGAGCAGCAGCGCCAACACCGTCAAGGTCGCGATGGTCGGCGACAGGGTGCCGGCCCTAGAGAAGATTGAGAGGTAGTTGAGCGTGTGCAGTCGCGAGAACAACAAGAACATCGCGATGAGCATCCCGACGTCGCCGATCCGGTTGTAGATGAAGGCCTTCTTACCGGCGGACGCGGCGCTGTCGCGGTCGAAGTAGTAACTCACGAGCCAGTACGAGCACAACCCCACGCCCTCCCAGCCCACGAAAGTGAGGACGAGATTGTTCGCGAGCACGAGCAGGAGCATCGAGAAGACGAAGAGGTTCAGGTAGAGGAAGAACTTGCGGAAGTCCTTCTCCCCGTGCATGTAGCCCGTTGAGTACAGGTGGATGAGCGCCGAGATTCCGGTCACGAAGAGGCACATCGTGATCGACAAGGGGTCGACCAGCAACGCGGCCGGTACGTGCAGTGACCCGACGCTGATCCACGAGAAGAGGTTGACCGTCACCTCACGCGTGGCGTGGTGCAGGAGAAGGACGAAGGTGATGATGGCGAGAACAAAACTGCCCGCGACGGCCCCGGTCCCGACAACGCCGATCTGGCGTTCAGTCGTGTTGCGGCCGTTCACCAAGAGGAAAAGGAATCCGCCGAGGGGCAAGAGGAGGATCAGCGTTGCGACGTGGGCCATCTCAACCCTTCATTTCCGAGAGTTCGTCAACCGACGTCGAGGAGCGACGCCGAAAGACCGACACGACAATGCCGAGTCCCACGGTGACTTCGGCCGCGGCGACGACCATGACGAAAAAGACAATGGCCTGCCCACTGATGTCGCTGAGGGTGCGCGCAAAGGTAACGAACGTGAGGTTCACGGCATTCAACATCAGCTCGATGCACATGAACATGATGAGCGCCGAGCGATGCGTCAAGAATCCGAAGGCGCCGATGCCAAAGAGGAGCGCGGCGAGCACGAGATACCAAGCGGCGGGAACGTTGTTCACTGCGACACCTCCTCACTCGTGGTGGAACGCTCGCGACGAGCGAGCAGCACCGCGCCGACCACCGCGATGACGAGCAGCGCGGACGTTGCTTCAAAGGCGAAGAGATAGGTCGTGAAAACGGCGGTGCCCAACTCCTTCACGTTGCCCGAGCCGTTCGAAAGTTTTGACGAGACCGAGACGGCGCCGCTAACCCAGTGCGAACGGGCCATCAAGGTGATGAGACCAGCGACGGTAAGTGCGACACCTACACCGGCGAAGGCGCGCTGCCCGACGAGCGGTTCGAAGTGAACGTGTTCACGACTATCGACGCCCAGGAACATGATGACGAAGAGGAACAGCACCACAATCGCCCCGGCGTAGACGATGATCTGCACCGCGGCGAGGAAGTCGGCGGACTGGGCAACGAACGCGACCGCCACACCGAAGAGGGTCATGATCAAACAGAGCGCAGCGTGCACGGGGTTGCGCACGGAGATAACGCCGAGTGCGCCGATGAGAATCAGTAGCGCCGACGTCGCGAAGACGACCGCGCCTTGGGTGTAGGCGACCGCGATCACGCCTTGTCCTTGCGTGGACGGCGTTTTGGCATCTTGGCGCGCGCGTTGTTCATCATCCCCTGGAGACCGCGTTGGTCGAGGGGCACGTCTTCGCTCTCGAGGTGCTTGGGGAAGATGTTTCGCAACTGCTTCGAACCGGTCGCCTCGTCGTCACGCACGCCAGACTGTCCGGCCTCAGCGGCCCGCACACCCGCACCCAAGTCGGCGGTCCATTGGACAACGCCTTCGTAGGCCGCGTCACCGTTGGGCGACGTTGCGCGCATCCAGCCACCGGTCATGGCGGCCTCACCCTCGCGCCAGTCTTCCCACGGCAGTCGCTGGGGGAAGCCCTGGTCGTCGACGAGCAGTTCAGCCTTCGTGTAGATCGCATCGGCGCGGTTCGTGAAGGAGAACTCGAACATTTTGGACTCGGTGATCGCCTGGGTTGGACAGGCTT
>DATCCA010000091.1:0-28803 GCA_036511575.1 Acidimicrobiales bacterium | reverse complement strand
TGGGGCGCGTCCCGGTTGAGGCAGTGGCACGCATCTGACGCTGTGCGCCCTCACCCGAGAGCAACGCGGCGGCGGCCGGTGAAAGAATGGTGTGGCCGCTTCGGAGTCGTGCGCGTTCAGCCATCTCGCGGAATCGCGGCTCGCGTTCCTTGAACAAGGCGAGCAGCGGACTGGCGATGAAGATTGACGAGTAGGCCCCACTCATGAGTCCGACGAACAGCGCCAGACCGTAGTTCTGCAGCGTCGTCGCACCGAGGAGGTCGGCGCCGACCAAGAGTACGGCGAGCACCGGCAAGATCGCCACGAGTGACGTGTTGATGGAGCGAGCGAGCGTCTGGTTCATCGAGAGGTTGACCATCTCGCCGTAACTCATGTCGCCGCTCTTCAAGATGCCGCCGGTGTTGTCACGTACGCGGTCGAAGACGACCACCGTGTCGTAGAGCGAGTAACCGAGAATCGTCAAAATCGCGATGACGGTGTCCGGGGTGATTTGAAATCCGAAGAGCGAATAGACGCCGACCGTCACGAGGAGGTCGTGAACCATGGCAATAAACGCCGCCAACGCCATTTTCGGTTCGAAGCGAATACTGATGTACAAGACGACGGCGATGAAGAAGACGATCAGCGCCTCGAGCGCTCGATTGGTGATCTGTCCGCCCCACGTCGGTCCGACGCTGGTATTGGAAACTTGATTCGCGTTCGAACCGGCGGCTTTGCCCATGGCTTTGGCGACTTCGTTGATTATTTGGGTTTGCTGGGTACCGCTAAACGAATTGATGTCGGCGGAGACTTCGTAGGTCTTCGAACCGAGCTTTTCCACGATGGGATTGTGCAGGCCCGCGCCCTCCACGGCTTTGGTCATGTCGACAACAGATGAGTGAGGTGCGAGCACCTCCCACGAGGTCCCGCCCTTGAAGTCGATGCCGAGGTTGAAGCCGCGGATCGAAAGCGACGCGATGCCAATCACAATGATGATGATCGAAATGGTGAACCACGTCCGCTTGCGACCGACGAAGTCGATCGTGGTACGACCCTGGTAGATACGTCCAAGTCGTCCCGGCGTCTTGGCCTCGGTCACGGTGTCCGTCGTCTCACTCATGGACCGATACTCCCGGCGTCAGTCCGGCCGCCATTGAGATGGCCGACGTTGACTCTGATCCGCGTCGACCCAGCAGAATGACGAGCGGTCGAGTGAAGTACCAGGTAATCGCCACGTCCATCAACGTGGAGAGCCCGAGGAAGAATGCGAAGCCCCGTACGTCACCGACGGCAATGAGGTACAGCAAGACGGCGGCGAGCAAACTCACGGTGTCGGCGGCCAGCACCGTGCGCCAAGCCGACTTGAATCCGCGGTCAACCGAGGTGCGAATCGAGCGCCCTGCTCGGGCCTCGTCTTTCAATCGTTCGAAATAGACGATGTAACTATCGACAGTGATGCCAATGGACACAATGATGCCCGTGATACCGGCCAGGTCGAAACTCGGTGCGAGCGACGTATGGCCGAGCGCCGAGATGATGGCCCACAGCAACGCGGCGGTCGTCGCGAGCCCGAGCACGATGACGAGTCCGAGCGCGCGGTAGTAGAGGATCGTATAGAGCAACACCAACAAGAGTCCAACGAGACCGGCACCCAAGCCGGCGACGAGCGAGCTGTGGCCGAGCGTGGCGGAGACGATTTGAGAATCCTGAGGGACGAGTCGAACCGGCAGCGAACCGAACTCCATCGCATTGGCGAGGGTCTTGGCGGAGCCTTCCGTGAACGATCCACTGATCTGACCCTGTCCGTTAAAGCTGGTGAAGGAGGCTTGATCCGGAAGGATCAGTGGGTATGACTGGACAACGCCGTCGAGTTCAATACCGACCTCGGCGTGGAAGTTTTCCTGGGCCACCTTGTCCCAGGCCGGACTTCCGGTCTTGGTCAAGGTGTAGTTGACGAGCCACGCGCCGGCCGGCGTCTGTCCGACCTGCGCCTTATGGACTGCCTTGCCGGTCAGTTGGGCCGGTCCGAGCACTAAACGAAGACCGGGCGAGCCCAGGACCGGCAGCAGCACTTCATCCTTTTTATAGTCATACTTCGGACTCGTTGATTTGATGCCGGCAAATGCCGGGTCGAGCGGAATCTGATTGGTCGGATTGCCCGTGGAAGTATTGACGGCCAGATTGGCCGCGGTCATCAGGTACTGCGCGCCACAGGCCGGAAGCTTTCCGGGCTTGACCGCTTTGGTCACTTTGGCCACTGAGGCCTCACAAAGAACCGGGCGAAAGAGTAGTTGCGCGGTCTGTCCAACCTCCTTCAGCACGGCGCGGGCGTCCTTGACGCCGGGGACGCTCACGACCACGTTCTTTCCTTGCAAGTTGACGGTCGCACCCGACACACCGAGGCCGTTGACGCGGTTGCTGAGGACCGTGACGACCTCTTGCATGTCGGCGTTCGACGCCGGCGTCGCGGGCTTGTAGACGACAGAGAGTCCGCCAGCCAGGTCGAGACCGAGCTTCGGGCCCCATCCGAGCGTCAGGGTCACGGCCAGTGCGCCAAAAGCAATGGCCATCGTAAGAAAGAGGCTGACGATCAAATTACGTCGTGAGCCGACCTGTTGGGCCATTACGGCTTGTCGCCTTCTTCGTTGTGTTCGTCGTCGCTCGACTCGGGCACCGGGGTCGGTGGGTCGAATCGTTTGGCAATAGCCGTGGGGATGAAGTCAAGTTCGACGCCGCTGGCGCCGCGAAGGGTCACGAGACCGCCATCCATCTTGATGACGGTGCCGACAAAGCCACCGATGGTCTGAGCGCGCTCGCCCAGTTCAACTTTGCGTCCGGCCAGACGGGTGGCCTTTTGCTTCTGTGAGCGGGGGCGAAAGTAGAAGAAGTACAGGCCACCAAAGAGCACCACGTAGACCAACAGGAGGATAGGACTGAGCGACGACCCCTTCTTGGCGGCCGCGAACAGCAGATTGACTGCCAACAACATAGAAATTCCTCCGTGATATAGACAAAGAAACCATAGTCGTTTTGGGGCTCTGGTTTAAACCAGCCCTCCCCCGCGAGGCGTCAGACCGAGATGGTGATAGGCCCGTTCGGTGGCGATTCGACCGCGCGGCGTGCGGATCAGGAGACCGTCGCGCAATAAGAACGGTTCGTAGGCGTCCTCGATAGTTGAGGGTTCCTCGCCGCACGCGTGCGCCAGTGTCGTGAGGCCCACTGGCTGGTTGGCGAACTGCTGGCAGAGGAGTCCAAGGATCCGCCGGTCGATCTTGTCGAGCCCGAATTCGTCGACGCCGAACAGCGCGAGGCCCTCGACCGCGACGGCGTCGTCGATCACGTCGTGGCCCTGGACCGCGGCGAAGTCACGAACCCGACGTAGTAACCGGTTCGCAATCCGCGGCGTACCGCGACTTCGTCGCGCGATCGTGGCGGCGGCGTCATCCTTCACGGTCACTTCCAAGAGTCCAGCCGATCGGCTGACGATGACCGTCAGCTCGTCCACGTCGTAAAGGTCGAGTTGGCCCACGAAGCCAAAACGGTCGCGCAGTGGCGCCGCCACGAGACCGGTCCGCGTGGTCGCACCGACCAGCGTGAAGTTCGGCAGATCCAGACGAATGGCTCGTGCCGACGGTCCTCGTCCGATCATCACGTCGAGTCGGCGATCCTCCATGGCCGGATAGAGGATCTCCTCAACACCGCGCGACAGTCGGTGAATCTCGTCAACGAAGAGGACGTCGCCGTCTTGAAGGTCAGTCAATAATGCCGCAAGGTCACCGGGCCGTGAGAGAACCGGACCCGACGTAATGCGAAGGCCGGCACCCATCTCACTCGCCACAATGCTGGCCAGTGACGTCTTGCCAAGTCCCGGGGGGCCCGCGAAGAGCAGATGGTCGGCGGTCTGGTTGCGGGCGCGCGCCGAGCCGAGGACGATTTCGAGGTGTCGAACCAGTTCGCGCTGTCCAACGAATTCCGCGAGCGTGCTCGGTCGCAACGAAACTTCGGCACGGCGATCCTGTTCGTCGGCGACCGGCGCGACGACGTTGCGCGTCAGCTGCTCGACGTCGATCTCGTGGCGACTCACTGTCGCCTCAACAAGTGCAGAGCTTGACGAAGGGCCACGCCTTCGTCATCAGAGAGTGTCGCCCCGCCTAACGCTTGACGAACCTCTTGGGTGGTGTAGCCGAGACCTCGGAGCGCGTCTTCAATCGCATCGTTCTGTGCCGGTGCGCCTTTCGCCGGCACGAACGTTCCCGAGACGAATACCTTGCCCTTTAGTTCGAGCACAATGCGGCTCGCGGTCTTGGGACCGATGCCCGGGATGGTCGCGATTCGCTTGGCGTCATCGCTCTCAATCGCTTGGGCGAGTTCGTCGGTCGTCACGGTCCGCAGCGCCGCCAACGCGGTCGACGGACCAACGCCCGGCGTGACCAGCAGCAACTCGAAGAATTCGCGGTCGAGGTACGTCTTAAAGCCGTAAAGAACGATTGCGTCGTCACGCGCCGCGGTGAAGATATAGAGTCCGACGACGTCGCCGATGTCGTACTCGTCCAGGGACGCGACGTTGACTTCGTAGCCGACGTCGTGCACGTCGAGCACGAGTGCTCCGCTCTTATGGTGATGCAGCACCTGACCGTGGAGCCACCCAATCATGCGCGACTCTCGACGGGATATTTTCTCTCGCTCCGTACGACCATGAAATACGTGATCGCCAGCGCCAATGCGTCGGCGGCGTCGGCCGGTTGTGGTATTTCCGCGAGTCCACAGAGTCGCGCCACCATGCCTTGGACCTGCAGTTTGCTGGCGGCACCGTAGCCCGTAACGGCCAATTTGACTTCTTGCGCGTTGAACTGGCGAACCGGAAGGTCAATTGCCGCGGCCAACGCCACGGCGACGCCACTGGCCTGAGCAACGGGGATTGCGGTTTTGGCGTTGCGCTGGTAGAAAACGCGCTCCACGACCACCGCGTCAGGTCGAGTCTCTTCGAGGAGGGTCCTCAGTTCGTTGAGCATTTGACCGAGACGCAGTTCCACGGCAATCTCGTGGTCCGTTTCAATGGTGCCGGCCCGAACGGCCTTGAAGGATTCAACGCCCAGGAATGATCCTTCGACCAAGCCGTAGCCGCAACGGGTCAAACCAGGGTCGATCCCGAGTACGAACATACGTTCGATACTATCTCGCCACGTCCAGCAATTCGAGGTTCCTCTGAGAAACGCCAAAGGACTCGGTCAGCCCTCGTACGCCGCCATGATCTCGTCGGCGATGTCAAAGTTCGAGAAGACATTCTGCACGTCGTCATGGTCGTCGATGGCGTCCATCAAACGCAGGATCTTCTTGGCCTCGGTCTCGCTGTCGACCGGAATCGAGTTTTGGGGGATCAGCGTCAGTTCCATAGAGAGAACCTTCGCGCCGAAACCCTCGAGCGCGTCACGCACGGCGCCCACGTCGTGCGGTTCGGTCGTCACCGTGAAGTTCTCACCGTTGGCTTCGAAGTTCTCGCCGCCGGCGTCCATGACCCATTCGAGGAGCTGGTCTTCGTCGAGCGGTCCCTTGACTTCAATCAGACCCTTGCGGTCGAACTGCCACGACACTGCGCCCGGTTCAGCGATGGTGCCGCCATTGCGGGCAAAGACGTGCTTGATCTCCGCGCTGGTGCGGTTGCGGTTGTCCGTCAGCGTCTCCACAATGACCGCGACGCCGTCGGGGCCGTAGCCCTCATAACTGATGGCCTCGTAGCGCACGCCCTCCAGCTCACCGGTGCCACGCTTGATGGCACGTTCGATCGTGTCGAGGGGCACCGAGGCCTCGCGGGCTTTCTGGTACATGGTGCGAAGCGACGCGTTCGTATCGACGTCACTTCCACCTTCGCGCGCCGCGACCTCGACTTGGCGGATCAACTTGGCGAAGACTTTGGCGCGGGCACTGTCCTTGGCGCCTTTACGGTGCTTGGTTGTTGCCCACTTCGAATGGCCGGACATGGTTCCTCCTGCCCGTTTGGGCTACATCAATCTAATCGAATTAAATGGCGTCTACGAAGAGGCGGTGGACGCGGTCGTCGTTGGTGAGCTCGGGGTGAAATGAACAGCCCCAGACGTTGCCTTGGCGCACGAGCACGGGGTGCTCGCCGTCGCCGTGATCATGCCAGGCGACCACGTCGAGGTCGTTCGACCATGTTTCGATCTTCGGAGCACGAATGAACACGCCCGGTACGTCGCCCACTCCCTCGACACGTACGGTCGACTCGAAGCTCGCAATCTGGCGTCCATAGCCGTTGCGTCGCACCGAGAGCGGCAGTACGTCAAAGCTCCACTGGTCGCTTCGCCCGTCGAGAATCTCGTGGGCGAGCAGTATGAGTCCGGCGCACGTGCCAAAGACGGGCAGTCCGTCCTCAATCTTCTTCTCGAGGATCGGCCGAATGCCGGACGTCGTCAACAGGTACGCAATTGTTGTCGACTCTCCCCCGGGCATGACGAGTCCGTCGAGGTCATCGAGTTGCTCGATTGAGCGCACTGCGACGACGTCGGCACCGACGCCTTCGAGCATTGCGAGATGTTCACGCACGTCGCCCTGAAGGGCGAGAACGCCAACGCGCGCCACTGCTACCAGCCGCGCTCGGCGAGACGCTGCTCCAGGGAAGCGGTCTCCATGCCCTTCATTGCGTTGCCGAGACCGGTCGAGACCTTCGCGACGATCGAGGCGTCGCGATAGTGCGTTGTCGCCTCGACAATGGCTTTGGCCATGCGTTCTGGCTCGTCGCTCTTAAAGATACCCGAGCCAACAAAGATCGCCTCGGCGCCGAGCTGCAACACGAGAGACGCGTCGGCCGGCGTGGAGATGCCGCCGGCGCAGAAGAGCGGGACGGGCAGCTTGCCGGTCAGCGATACCTCCTGCACGAGCGGCAGCGGCGCGGAGAGGTCCTTCGCCAAGGCGAAGAGTTCGTTGGCGTCGGCCGACTGGAGGCGACGAATCTGCGCGTTAATCGTGCGAAGGTGGCGAACTGCTTCGACGACGTTGCCGGTACCGGCTTCGCCCTTGGAGCGAATGAGACACGCGCCCTCACCAATACGACGAAGCGCCTCACCGAGATTGGTGGCGCCACAGACGAAGGGCACGGTGAAGCCCCACTTGTCGATGTGGTTCTCTTCGTCGGCCGGGGTCAAGACCTCGGACTCGTCGATGTAGTCGACGTCGAGCGCTTCGAGGATCTGCGCCTCAGCGAAGTGGCCAATGCGGGCCTTGGCCATCACTGGAATGGTGACGGCGGCCTGGATCTCTTGAATCATCTCGGGGTCGCTCATGCGCGCGACGCCGCCGTCGCGTCGGATGTCGGAGGGCACCCGCTCGAGCGCCATCACCGCGACCGCGCCCGAGTCCTCGGCGATCTTGGCCTGTTCGGGGTTGACGACGTCCATGATGACGCCGCCGCGCAGCATGTCAGCGAGCCCGCGCTTGACGAGGGCCGATCCAATGGTTGAAGGGTCGTGGGAAGAACTCATCCCCTCAGCCTAATTGAGGCGCTTTACCACTCTTCCAATGCGAGGGCGCGAAGCTCAACGTCGTCGAGGTTGCTCAGGTCAGTGCCCTTTTGGTCACTCCAGATGTCAAACCAAATCCAACGCCACTGGGCGTAGGTGGAGGACGAGAAGAAGGAGTCGGGAGCGAGGACCTGTCGGGCGCACTTGTGCAGTGCGCCGGCGAGGCCGAGCGGATAGCGAATGGCGGCGGCGGCGACTTCGTCGGCGCGATACGCCGTGCCGGCACCCGCGAGCGCGCGACGAGCCTCATCATTGGTGGTGGCGACGCTCGCGACGCTTTCACGTGAAAGCAGTCCCAGACGATGTCGGGCCAGGCAGTGAGCGACGACGCCTTCGAGTTCGATGAGTTCGTAGTCGCGCATCAGCGCGTCAGTGACGAAGAACGAGAGTCCGGCGCCGCTGGGCACGAGCGCCGCGTTGTAGCCCGAGTCGATCACGATGTAGGTCTTGACGGCGTCAACGCCGAAGGTCGCGGCCAATCGGTCGAGCACCGTCGTGAGGCGTAGGCGGTCCGTCGCCGTTCCGCCGGCCTTGAATTGGTCGAAGATCAGATTGCCGAGGAGCAGGCCCTTCTCCTCGTAGCGAACGAGCGCTCGGCGAAGGTCCCACGCATAGAGCAACGCGACCAGCACGCCCAGGACCGGGAGCCAGGGTACGGCCACGACGCCCACGATGAGGGCCAGCGACACAACGCCGACAACAACGGTCTGGGGCAACTTCTTACGAAGCGCAAAGCTGCGAACCACTTTCTGGTTGGCGTGCTTCTCCTCGGCGCTCGGTGCGTAGGGGTTCTGCCAATTGGGGTCCAGGACCGGCGCCACGTAGCGCGGTCCGCGGTCTCTCGACTGATTCGGGCGGCGAGCCCGTGATCGTTGCTTGGTTGCCACCGACCAAGCCTACCTACTGCGCGAATAATGCTGGCCCGCTTTGGCGTACAGCTCGAGGTACGCGTCCATCAAGGTCGTCATCGACCACGCCTGCGCGTGCCTTCGTGCAGCGGCGATGCGCGCGGGCGTCTCGTTGGCGAGGGCGAATACGATGCCCGCTTCCAATGCACTGTCGTCGCCCGGGGGTACCAGCAGCGCGTAGCCACCGGCCGCGTCGCGGTAACCGCTGATGTCACTCGCCACGACCGTGGTCTCACTGGCCATGCCTTCAAGAAGGATGAGACCGAAACTCTCTCCGTGCAGCGCCGGCGCGATGAGCGCGTCCGCCCGGCGAAGCCACGCCCGTTTCTGTTCGTCACTGGGCGCACCGGCGAGCACAATCATCTCGTCGTGGGCCGCGAGTGATTCCAACGTGCGACGCTGAGGGCCGTCGCCGAGTACGACGAGTCGCCACTGATCCTCGCCCTTCGCGTTATGCGCGCGCACCGCGTTGATGGCGTGCGCCACGCCCTTTCGCTGTTCGAATCGTCCGAGGGTGACGAGGAGCGTCTCATCGCTGCGCTCGCGCGGCGTCGCCACGAACCGGTCCAACTCAAAGCCGTTGAACAGGACAACGGGCGTTCGTCCGCACGCGGCGCCCATGGTGTCGGCCGCCGCCTCACTCACCGCCGCGACCTCGTCGAGACCGCGGGCCAGCGAGCGCAGTACCGGTCTCGTGAGCCTCGTCGCCGGTCCTTCACCGCTGCGGTGAAACGTGGCGACCGCGGGTGCCTCGTGGGCGCGTAACACCGACCAGCCAATCAGCGGCGCGAACGGTTCGTGAAAGTGCACGACGTCCGGCTTGAACGCCGCCACGGCGCGAGCGGCCGCGCGCGCGGCCCACGGTGACAAGGTGAGGGGGGCCCGACTGCCGTTCGCCGGCAGTTTCACGAGGAGCCCGAAGCGCAGCACGTGGGCCGGGGTGTCGTAGTTCGTCGGGTCGCTCGCGTCGGGGGTAACGATCAGCACGTCGTGTCCGCGACGACTCAGCTCTCGACTCATGGCGAGGACCTGCTCCTGGGCACCCCCGAACACGCTGAGTGCGTACGGGGAGATCAGCGCAACGCGCACTACGCACCCTCGAAGCGGGGTTGGAGGATGTGCCACTGCTCGGGAGCGCGTCGAATGAGTCCTTCGAGTTCACTCGCCACGAGTTGGGTGACGCGCGTGACGTCTTCGCGGAGTCGTCCCGTGCGCGTCGTGTCGATTGGCGCCGAGATAACGGCGAAATGGTCCTCGCCGGGACCCGAGTAACAGGCGGCCGCGACCAACGTCGCGCCCGTTCGAAGGGCCAGCGTCGCTGGTCCGGCCGGCAGCGCCACGCTCTCGCCAAAGAAGGTGACCGGTATGCCGTTGCCCTGTAGGTCGCGGTCACAGAGCAGTCCAATCACGCCACCATCTTTCAAGGTCTGTAGCAGCACCGTCCCCGCGTGCTCGTCGAGCGGCTCGATGCGGATGCCAATCGACTCGCGCTTCTCCTTGAACCACGCGAAGAGCTCGGGCGGTTCGAGGTCCTCGGCGACGGCGGTCATGCCAAGTCCGAGCGAGTTGAGAAAGGAACCGCCCCACTCCCAGCTGCCAATGTGCGGTAGCGCGATGATCGTGCCGAGGCCCTTCGCCTTCGCGTCGTAGAGATGCTCCAGACCCTCGCCGATGCGAAAGCGGGCAAAAACTTTCTCTGGCGCGATGCCCGGGAGCTTCGCTCCCTCGGCCCAGTACTGCCCGTAGCTCGCGAAACCACGCGCGACGAATCGGGCGAGCAGTTCCTCGTCGAGCGCGTCGTCGCCGTCTCGAAGCGCGTGCGAAAGATTTGTTCGCAGGTTGGCGGCGGCACTTTGACTGCGACGTCCATAGAGGAGGGCCAGACGACTGGCGAGCGCGACGTCGAAGCGTTCGGGCAGGCGTTCCATGACGCTGCCCAGCGTCTTAAAGAGCGCGACGCGCACGTTGGTGGCCACGACTAGCGGCGCGAAGTGCGACTAACCCCTCGGCGGAGTCCTCGGCTGTGGTGGTGAATCCGTCCAGCCTGAGAGATAGACGGCTCGGGTTTGGCCGCAATCTGCCAAATTCGATAGAAACGGCCCGCCGCGGTGAGCGCGGTCAACGCCAACATGACCCACAGGATGGGGATGAAGGCCGGCTTGGCGATGAGGCCAATGCCCAAGAGGATCATCCGTTCGGCACGCTCCATCAGTCCGCCCTTGGCGGCGAGACCGAGGCTCTCGGCCTTGCTGCGCTGGTAGGAGATCAAGTACGTCGTCGTGAGAATCGCGAACGGCAACAGGACTAACTGTCCGTGCTGGTGCGCGGTCAAGTAGTACGCCACACCGCCCAGGATCAGTGAGTCGGTAATTCGATCGCAGACCGAGTCGAAGAAGGCGCCGCGCTGGCTGGTTCGTTTCGACGCCTTGGCGACCGGGCCGTCGAAGAGATCGTGAAATCCGGTCAAGGTGAGCAGGACAATGGCGATCCAGAAATGGCCGAGCGCGATCATCCACGCGGTCGCCATGGAGAACACCAGACCCGAGAAGGTGAGGGCGTCGGCCGAGAAGCCAATACGCACCAACCAACGTCCGGTCGGGAGCGTTACCGTCTCTACCGACTTTCTAAAGTTTCCGTCGAGCATCGATCCTCCGGATCTTCCACCAAAGTCTACCGAAGTGGTTAACTTTTGCCGCCCTCGAAGACGGCGTGGACCTTTTGCCACGTTGATTGCAGTGATTCAGGCAAAACTCGGGTCTCCCCGATGGTCGTCATGAAATTCGTGTCGCCAATCCACCGGGGTAGGACGTGACCGTGCAGGTGCTTGGGTATGCCCGCACCGGCGGCCCGCCCGAGATTCATGCCGACGTTCATCCCGTCGGCGCCGTACGCCTTTTCGAGCGCGACCACCGTTTTGCGCAACATCCAAAAGAAGTCGGCGTACTCGTCGTCGCTCAACTCAGCCAGTCCCCCTACGTGTCGACGGGGCAGGACGAGCAGGTGTCCCGACCCGTAGGGGAAGGCGTTCAAGACCACGAAGCTGCGCTCGGTGCGCGCGATGACCCCGGTGCTCTCGTCGACCGGCTCGTTCGCCAGCGCGCAGAACACGCACGCCGCGTCGGCTTCATGGCTCTGCGCGACGTTTGCGACGTAGTCCTCGCGCCACGCGGCGGAGAACCGTTCGAGCGCCACTAGTTGCCCTCGGGTGATCCGTGCACGGCGATCTCTTCGGCGAGTCGTTCACGGAACGCGGACAACGTGACGCCACGCTCGGGGTCGTTCGAACCGCGCGCGTTCACGCCCAACGTTCCCTTTTCCACGTCGTCGTCACCGACCACGAGGATGTAGGGGATCTTCTCGAGCTTGGCCTTGCGGATCCTCGCTCCCAGGGGCTCGCTCGCTTCGTCGACGTGGATGCGCACGCCGTCGAGGGCCAACGCATCAGCGATGTAACGGGCGTAGGCGTCGTGGTCGTTGCGTACACCGAGCACTCGGACCTGCTCGGGTGACAGCCACGTCGGCATGTTGCCGGCGTAGTGCTCGATCAGGACCGCCATGAAGCGCTCCACTGATCCAAAGAGCGCGCGGTGAATCATGATCGGCTGGGTTCGCGCGTTATCGGGCGCGATGTACGTCGCCTCGAATCGTTGGGGAGTCTGGAAGTCCAACTGGATTGTCGACATTTGGTGCGTGCGACCAATGGCGTCGCGGGCCTGGACCGAGATCTTGGGACCGTAGAACGCGCCGCCGCCCGGGTCCTGGACCAGTTCGAGTCCCGCCGCGAGCGCGACCGTGGCCAAGGTCGACTCCGCTTCGGTCCACTCTTGATCAGTGCCCACGGCTTTACCCTCGGGGCGTGTCGAGAGCTCGAGGTAGAAGTCGTTCAGTCCAAAGTCACGCAGCAGGTCCAACACGAAGGTGAGCAGGCTCGCCAATTCGTCAGCCATCTGTTCGCGCGTGCAGAAGATGTGCGCGTCATCCTGGGTCATGCCGCGCACGCGCGTGAGACCTTGGACGACGCCGGACTTCTCGTAGCGATAGACCGACCCGAATTCGAAGAAGCGAAGTGGCAGCTCGCGGTAACTGCGCTGTCGCGACTTGAAGATGAGTACGTGGAACGGACAGTTCATGGGCTTGAGGTAGTACTTTTGGCCGCCGTCGAGTTCCATGGGCGGGTACATGCCCTCGGCGAACCACTGAAGGTGACCCGACGTATTAAAGAGGTCCTCTTTGGCAATGTGTGGTGAGTTGACGAACTCATAGCCACCTTCGACGTGGCGACTGCGCGAATAGTCCTCCATCACGCGGCGCATCGTGCCGCCCTTTGGATGAAAGACCGCGAGGCCCGGACCGATCTCGGTGGGAAATGAGAAGAGGTCGAGTTCGGCACCGAGGCGGCGGTGGTCGCGTAGTTCGGCCTGCTCGAGGAATTCGAGGTGTGCGACGAGCGCGGCGTCGGACTCCCACGCGGTGCCGTAGATGCGCTGGAGCTGGGGACGTTGCTCATCGCCGCGCCAGTACGCGCCCGCCACGCGGGTCAGTTTGAAGTGGCCGAGTCGTGCGGTCGAGGGCACGTGGGGACCGCGACAGAGATCCGTGAACGCGAGACTGTTCGAGTACGTCGACACGACGTTGGGGCTGACCTCGCCCAAATCCTCGTCGTCGTTCGCACCCTGCGCCACGGCGTTGATGATCTCAACTTTGTACGGTTGATCCTTGAAGAGCGCCAGACCCCCTTCAATCGTGTACTCGTGACGAGTGAAGGGCTGGTCCTCGGCGATGATCGCACGCATCTCCGCGTCGATTCGTCCGAGGTCGTCGTCACTGAAGTGCGCGTGGCCGGGAAGTTCGAAGTCGTAGTAGAAACCGTCCGCAATGGCCGGACCAATCGCATACTTCGCCCCGGGCCAGAGACGCGTGACGGCCTGGGCCAGGACGTGCGCGCTGGAGTGTCGAATGACGTCGCGCCCGTTGTCACTCGCCGGCGTCACAATCGCGACGACCGCGTCAGCGGGCAGCGGCTCTCCGAGGTCCTTCAGTTCACCGTTCACCTCAGCGGCCAGCGCGTCCTTCGCCAATCGCTTGCCAATGGCGGCCGCCAGGTCGTTCGCGGACGACCCGGCGGGCAGGGAACGGCTGCTGCCGTCGGGGAGTTGCACTTGAATGTCGGACATTCCGGCCTTTCTTTCGTTACAGGTTAATCCCCAGTAACGCGGCGGCCGGGGTGACGTTGTAGCCCGCATGCGCGGCGTCGTCGATCGCACTGAGCGCGGTTGGCGCGTCGAGGTCGTCATTGAGCGCCGCTCGCACGTCATCGAGGACCGAACTGGGACGACCATTGCTCAACGTGGAACGCCACGTCGCGAGTCGCGACTGCGCCATTGAAAGCAGTTCGTCGCGCCACTCCCAGTCCTGGCGGTAGTGATGATCAAGGAGCGCCAGTCGCACTGCGGCCGGTTCGGCCCGCGCGGCCAGCTCGTCGACGAAGACGAGGTTGCCCAACGATTTGCTCATCTTGGTTCCGTCGAGCGCGACGAGACCTACGTGCATCCAGTGGCGCACGAAGGGCTGGCCGGTCACTGACTCACTCTGGGCCGCTTCGCACTCGTGGTGAGGGAAGGCCAAGTCGCGGCCGCCGCCGTGCACGTCCAGTGTGGCACCGAGGTCGCGCAGCGAGATCGCCGAACATTCAATGTGCCAGCCGGGGCGACCCTGTCCCCAACGTGACTCCCAGCCCGGTTCGTCGTCGAGCGACGGTTGCCACAACACAAAGTCGAGGGGATCGCGTTTGTTGGGGTCGTCCGGTCGACCGCCGTGTATTTGCGAGAGTGCCAACATCGCATCACGACTTTCGTGGCTGACCTGACCGAAGCGCGGGAACTTCGATACTTCGAAGTAGACCGAGCCGTCGACCTCATAGGCGAGACCGCGTTCGAAAGTCTCGCCGATCATCGTGAGGATCTCAGGAATTGCACCAGTGGCGCGAGGTTCACCAAAGACGGGGAGCAGATTGATCAGTTGCATGTCACGTTCGAACTTGGCCATCTCTTGGGCCGCCAGGTCGAGGTAGTTCACACCGAGTTCTCGGGCCTTGCGCAACATGTCATCGTCGACGTCAGTGACGTTGCGCACGCAGCGCGTCTCGTGTCCGGCGTCGCGAAGCGAGCGCTGCAACACGTCGAAGCAGAGATAGACGAAGGCGTGGCCCAAATGGGCGGCATCGTAAGGGGTGATGCCACAGCTGTACATCGTGACGACGGGTCCGGCCTCGAGCTCGAACACGCCGCCTCTCGCGGTGTCGTAGAGGTGCACGGTCTAGAGTCCGGCCATCTTCACGGAACTGTGGGCCTTGTGACGGATGTTGATGGAGATGCACACGGCGGTGAAGGCTTCGATGGGACTGGCGAGGGACATCGTGCCCGCGACGACCGCGCGAAGTCCGGGCATCCGGTCGACCATCTCAGCCACCTGACGACGGGCATCGTCGTCATCGGAAAAGATCAGCACGTCGGCGTCGAGGTTGGAGTCAAGGTCCTCCATTTGCGCGGCGGGCAGGTGGTGGAACGCGCCGACGACCACACTCTCGGGCAGCGCGTGCGCAATCTGCGCGGACATGGAGCCGCGCGAGGGATAGAGCGCGACCATCTCACGACCCTCACGCGTCAGCGCGTTCACCATCGAGATGACGATCTTCCCCTTGAGCATCTGACGAAGTGCGCTCACGGTCGCAATGGCCGAGTCCCACGGCGTGGCGACGACGACGAGATTGCACGCGGCCGCCTCCTCGTTCGTGCCGCCGTCGACGGTGCCCTCACCGCGAAGCGTGAGACCGCGCGCGGTGCTCTTGGCGCGATCGGCGTCACGCGAACCGAGCACGACGGCGTAGCCCGCGCTCGCCAGTCGGGCCGCGACCCCGCGACCGGCCGGTCCGGTGCCGCCCAGAATGCCTACTGTTGCCATTGTCGTCCTCGAAAAATAGAAGTTGGCAAGTACAGTACCCATATGGGACTGCTGAATAATCACCGTATCCTCGTCACGGGCGTTTTGACTGATGACTCGCTGGCCTTCGGCATTGCCAAGCGGGCTTTGGAGGAGGGCGCGACGATTGCCCTGTCGGGCGCCGGGCGCGGCACGTCACTCACCAAGCGCACCGCGCGCAAGCTGGGCGACGTCGGCGACGTCATCGAACTCGACGTCACGGACCCCGCGCAGATTGAAGCGGCGACCGAGGAGTTGACGTCGCGTTTCGGTCGACTCGACGGGCTGGTCCACGCCATTGGCTTCGCGCCCCAGTCCTGTCTGGGCAGTGGCATGTTCACCGCCCCCTTCGAAGACGTCGCCGTAGCGATGAACATCTCGACGTATTCCTTGGCGGCGCTGGTGGGCGCCTTTCGCCCCCTGCTCGCCAAGAGCGAGGCCCAGGGCGGCGCGTCGGTCATTGCCCTCGACTTCGACGGCTCACGGGCGTACCCCCAGTACGACTGGATGGGCGTGATGAAGGCCGGACTCGAGTCCCTCGGTCGCTACCTCGCCCGGGAAGTCGGTCCCGACAAGATTCGCGTCAACATGCTCGCGGCCGGGCCGGTGCGCACGGTTGCTGCCAAGTCGATCCCGGGCTTCTCACAGTTCGAGGACACCTGGAGCGAGAAGGCCCCCCTGGGCTGGGACGTCTATGACTCCAGTGCCGTGGCCGACACGGCGGTCGCCATGCTGTCGCCGCTGCTGCGCGGCACGACCGCGTCGATCGTGTACGTCGACGGTGGCTTTCACTCGATGGGTTAGCGCTACTCCTCTTGGCCCGCGAACTGCGTCTCGTAGAGGTCGCGGTAGAGTCCACCCTCCCTGAACAGTTCGGCGTGGCTGCCGCGTTGGGCGATCGTGCCATTCTCAACCACGAGGATCTGGTCGGCGTTTCGAATCGTGGAAAGTCGGTGCGCGATGACCAGCGACGTACGCGTTGACATGGTTTCGTCGAGGGCGCGCTGCACCGCAGCCTCGCTCTCGGCGTCGAGGTGCGCCGTGGCCTCATCGAGGACCACCAGGTGGGGAGCCTTCAACAGCAGGCGCGCCAGCGCAACTCTTTGTTTCTCGCCGCCCGAGAGTCGATAGCCCCGCTCGCCCACCACCGTGGCGAGTCCGAGCGGCAACGACTGGACGAGGTCGTAGATCTGGGCGGCGCGAAGCGCGGCGTCAATCTGCTCGTCGGTCGCGTCGGGTTTGGCGAACACCAGATTCGCGCGCAGCGAGTCGTGAAAGAGGTGCGGGTCCTGCGTGACGACGCCCACCATGGCGTTGAGTGACGCCGTCGTCGCCTCACGAACGTCGACGCCGTTGATCGTGATCGACCCGCGATCGGCGTCGTAGAGGCGCGAGACCAACATCGAGATCGTCGTCTTGCCGGCGCCACTGTGGCCCACGAGGGCGGTCATCGTGCCCGGTGCCACGCGGAACGAGACGTCGTGCAGCACGTCGGTGCGTGGCGTGTCGTCGAGCCGGGCCACGGCCTCGAGTGACGCCAGTGACACCTCTTCGGCCCCGGGGTACGAGAAGTCCACGTGATCGAAGATCAACTCGGCCGGGCCGTCGGGAATGACCACCGCGTTCGGGCTCTCTTTGATCATCGGCTCTAGGTCGAGGACCTCGAAGAGCCGCTCGAAACTGACCATGGCCGACATGTAGTCGATGTTGAGATTCGACAGTTGGGTGAGCGGGCCGTAGAGCCGCGCGACGTAGGCGGTCAGCGCGACGACCGTGCCGACCGCGAGCGCACCGTGCAACGCCTCGACCCCACCGAATCCGTAGGCGAAGGCCGTCGCGAGTGACGCCGTCAAGGTAAGGGCGACGAAGAAGAAGCGCTGATAGGTCGCCTGGTGAATGCCAATGTCACGGACTTGGCCGGCGCGACTCTCGAAGTAATCCAACTCGTCCTTCGGGCGACCGAAGAGTTTCACCAGCATGGCGCCCGAGACGTTGAAGCGCTCGGTCATGACCATGTTCATCTCGGCGTTGAGTTCCATACCGCGCTGAAAGAGCGTGCCGAGCTTTCGACCGACTCGGCGCGCCGGGAGGAGAAAGACGGGCAGCAAGATGAGCGCCACGAGCGTGATCTGCCAACTGAGGATGAACATGGTGGCGATCACAATGGTCACGAGAATCAAGTTGCCGACCACGTTGGAGAAGAGATCGGTGAAGGCCTGCTGGGCGCCGACCACGTCGTTGTTCAGGCGGCTGATCAGCGCCCCGGTTTGGGTGCGCGAGAAGAAGGCGATCGGCATCTCCTGGATGTGACCGAAGACCTTCGCCCGCAGGTCGTAGATGAGTCCTTCGCCGATGACCGCGGAGATTCTGCGCTCGAATAACGACAAGACCGCGTCGAAGAGCGCAAGGCCGGCCGTGAGCAACGCCAAACCAATGATGAGTTTCTCGCGGTGGTTCATGACCACCGGGTTCTTCACGTGGTGCTGGACCACGAGGTCAATGATGCCGCGCAGCAAAAGTGGCGAGACCGAGCTCACGATGGCATCGAGGATGACGGCCGAGAGAAAGACGATGAGCATCGGACGGTACTTCTTCGCGAACGTCAGGATCCGAGGAAGCGTCCCCTTCTTGATTTGATGTTCAAGGATGTTGCGGTCTCGGCGCATTGAGCGCATGCCCATGCCCCCGCCGCCACCTCCACCATGCATGCTCATTGCGTCTCCCTCGCATCGAGTGTAGGAAGTGCAACGCGAAGGCGGTCCGCTCGATCAGGCCTCGTGGAGGCAACTCTCTTTCGCGTGGACCGACTCGAGGCAGTAGACGCAGCCCACGACCAAGTGTTCATTCAACGGGCGGTCGTACGGCTGGCCCATGGACGACGTGCGCATCAATACGGCGCGATTCTTTGTTTCGAGCAGCACCCGCACGACGGCCTCACGGGTCATCGCCACGAGTCCGATGAGTTCGGCGACATCGACAGCCAGGTAACGCCAGTTGGCTTTGGGACGGGGTAAGGGCTCTTGCCAACCTATGGCTCGAAGCATGTCCTCTTGCTCGCTCGTCAAGGCCACGGCACGGTGGATGTTCACGTTGGAGACGACTTCACCGAACACCACACCGTCGCTCGTCACCCAGAACTGGACGTAACGACGGTCCTCGAACTCAATCACCGCGACGAGGCAACGTGGGTCGACCTTCATGGCGCCGAGCATCTCGGGCAAGTTCGCAAGAAAGGAGTCAACGGATGCGGTCACCGCATCGCGTCGGCGTTCTCCGGTCACGTGCACGTTGGTCATAACTCCACCGTACGAATCGGGTGTGACAGAACGACTAGTGTCTACGAAGCGATGGCGCTCACGACAATGATCACGCCGAGTGTCATCATCACGCACGCGCCGACCGTGCGCAGTACGACCAATCGATGGGGCGAGTCCGCGAGCCACTCGCGTGCCGAACCGGCGATCATCCCCCACGTAGCGTCACTGAGGAACGCCATCACACTGAAGATTGCGCCGAATAACAGCAGTTGGTACGTGACGTGTCCTTTCGAGCGATTGACGAAGTGCGGGAAGACCGCCGCGAAGAACACGAGCGACTTGGGATTGAGAATGCCGACCGTGAAGCCCTGACGAACGACCGTCACGTTCGACGGACGATACTCCTCGCGTTTCCTCATCGCCTCGGCGTGTGCGTGTCGGTGACGCATCGCACCGACGCCGAGCCAGAGGAGGTAAAGCCCGCCGGCCAGTTGCAGTGAGATTGAAAAGGCCTTGGAGTCCGAGAGGAGCGGCCCGAGCCCTACCGCGACGATGACCGACAGAATCAACGTGCCTAGGGAGTTGCCGAGTACGGTCAGGACCGCGACTGCCCGTCCCCACGCGACGCCCCTCGCCAGCGTGAAGAGGACACTCGGACCGGGCACCATGATGATGGTGATCGACGCGATGAAGAATTCGGCGAGCTGACTGCCGCTGATCATGCGTGCACCTTGTTGACGAGTCGATCGAGCACGTGCAGACTCGCCCCGATACTGAAGCCGACCGTCGCCGCAAAGAACGCCGTCGCGACGCCGACCGTGCCGCCGAGCAGCCAGCCGACGATGAGAATCGACACTTCAATGGAGAGACGTATATAGACGACGCTCACGTGCAGACGGCGGTGCAGGCTCGTCATGAGACCGTCGCGCGGACCCGGTCCGAGGCCACAGGTGAGATAGAACGCGCTCCCCACGCCAATCAGTGCCACCGCGCCCACGACGTAGAGAATCTTCATGGCCGGGTTGTGCGCCACCGCCACGGTCGTCGTCGTCAGATCGAGGACGTAGGCAATGATGATGACGTTGGCGATCGTGCCAAAGCCGGGCCGCTCGCGAAGCGGGAACCAGACGAGCAACACGACGCAACTTATGAGAGCGGTCGCCCAGCCAATCGAAATCGACGCCTGTTTGGCTATTCCCTGGGCAAAGACCGTCCAGGGTGACGCGCCCCACTGGCTCTGGACGAGCAGCCCCTCACCAATACCAAAGGCCGTCAGTCCACCCACGAGCGGCGCAATCATCCGAGGTCGAATCGCCCACGTTGACGCCGCTCGCCACGGCGTTTTTGGGATGGTGTGACTGAGCTTCATGGTGACGCCACGCTAGCCGCGCCGACCACCCGGTAGGGACCAAAGTCCCAATAAATCAACGGCTTTTGATGACTTTGGGCCCTACGAACCCACTTCGTAACGACGTGATACTGCATAAAGAAACCGTAAGGAAACCAATAGAAAGGTCGAGACATGAAGTCTCTCAAAATCACAGGAATCACGGGGGCCGTGGCGCTAGTCACCCTCCTCGGGATGTCCGGAGCAATCGGCGCCAGCGCGGCGACGAACAGCTCGCCGAGCCACAGCATCACCCTGCACGCCAGTACGGCTGCGAAGAAGACGATCGTTTGTTACAAGGGCACCGCCGTTCGACGCGTCACCGCCGTCAACGCGCACTGTCCCGCCGGCTGGACCACCAAGAAGCCCGCCACGGCCAAGACCGAGGCCTTCTCGGGCACCTACAAGGGCACCATTGCCATGCTGTGGAGCTCGAGCGCCGTCAACGTCACCGCACTTACAGGGACCGGCACCGGCAGCGACCTCGGCCTCAGCGCCGTCTCGGGCACCGGATCGTCGAACCCCACCTCGACCTGTGACCCAATCAGCGGTCTTGGCATCCTCACGGGCGGCGGCAGCACGTTGCACCTGAAGCTCGCCACGTCGAGCAAGGGCTGCGCCGCTGATTCAGCTGCACCAACCACCGTCACCGTCACGGGCACGGCGAGCGTCGTCAGTGGTACGGGCAAGTTCGCTGGCGCCACGGGAACCCTCAAGGTCAGCGGATCGTTCCAGGTCAAGTCGACCACCGCCGGTTCAAACGAAAGCGACGCCTTCAGCGCAACGCTCACCGGCAGTCTCAAAGTCAAGTAGTTCCACACAAAATAGGAGGCAGTACGAAATGAAGCGATTTATGTCAGGCATAGCAATCGGGGCCATGGTCCTAGGCAGTGTCATTACCTTTGGCGTGGGAGCAGCCTCGGCCGCAGCCACTACATCGACCATCGTCCTGAGCGGCGGCAAGGGAGTGATACCGGGATCGAACGCGTCTAACCCCGCGACGATCGTGGCCACGACCAGTGTCGCGGGAGCGGTCACCTTCACCCTGGGTGGGACCACCATCGTCGGGTGCTCGTCCGTGGCAACGACCACGGCCACCCCCTTCGTCGCCACCTGCCCGTGGGTGCCTACAGCGGCAGGTCCAGCAGTGTTGGGCGCATCATTCGTGCCAACTGACGCCGTCAACAACACCAGCGCGACGGCCGCCGCGTACAACGTGACCACCGCCGCACCGATCCAGGGCAACACCGGTGGACCGATCTACTTCACCGTTGACACCGTGGGTTCCGCCAACAACTGTGGGATCCAGTCATCGTTCGTCGTCGGCGACGGCATCGTGTTCCGCGTGTCCGCCAATGACGCCGATCTCGGTGGTGCCGCGCTGACGTCAGCGAACGTCAGCAGCGCGACGCTCACCGTCAACGGCTACACCACGGTCGTCCCTCTGGCCTACGCCAACCACGGTGGCCTCGGGATGTGGACCGGTGTCTTGCAGACCGGGACCGCGGCGGGTAACTACAGCCCGACGGGTGCCATTCCCTACTCGATCACCATGAAGACGATTGCCGTACCCGCCGTGACCAAGAAGGTCAGCGTGCTGGTGCGCACTCGCGTCAAGGTCGGCCACAAGTTCGTGGTCCGTACACACCACGTGGTGAAGACCGTCGTCGTGACCAAGGCCGTCGCCGGCGCGACCGGCTCGTTCAGTCCCAACGCCACGATGTCGGTGCTCACGCTGCTCGCAGCCCCCGTCACGTTGAAGTAGTTCGCCACAAGCTTCACCGCTGTACGCAGTCGCCGTGTGGTCCCGAGTGAACGAATCAGTTCCATCGTTTACTCGGGACTCGTGGCATCAGAAGAGAAACCAAGGTCTAAAGACACTCGACAAAGTCCCACGTAGCGGACAAACACAGGAGAAAGAACAATGAAGTCATTCGCACCGAAGAGGTCCCGCGTTTCGATGGTCGCACGTCTCACCGCGGTTATCGTGATGCCGCTTGCCCTACTGGCGACGACGAGTGGCGCCGCCACGGCGCCACCAGTTAACCCACTCGTCTTGACTGCTCCGAGTGGCTTACCCGACGCGGCACTGCCGTTCACTGGGGTCAGCACCACGACGTTCAGCGCCGCGGCGAACTACTCGAAACTCACAACCACTCCCGACGCCGGTGTCGCCGGCACGCCGTTCACGGTCAGTGGTACGGGCCTCGCCGCCAACACGTCGCTACAACTCGTCTGGGGAACCAACACCGCCACCTGGAGCGTCGACGCAGAGCCGTACACCATTAACTACTTGGGTGCGATCTATTCACCCATTTTGGCGACGTCCTTGCTCAACAACTCCAACTCGACGTACGTCAACCTCGCCACGGTCACGACGGACGCCAGCGGCGCCTTCACGTTTCAGTCGAAGGCGCCGACCGACTTCGGTGGTAACCACGACATCTGGGCCGTTACCGGTGGCGTCGGTATCGCCAATGGATCCTTCGACCAACTGCGCACCGTGACCATCTCGCCGACGCACGGTCCGATCGGTACGCCGATCACCGTCACCTACACGTCCATGGACCCCAACGCCTACGGCGGTGGTGGCTCAGTACTGTGGGACAACCACTACGCCGGTGAGATCATGGGCAACTGGACCCGCGGCACCGCGAGTGTCTCCATCCGAGCCGCCGGTCAAGTAGGCCCACACGAAATCCAGGTCGGCGACGCCATCAGCTTCCAGTACCTGAATCCCATACAGTCACCGATCACCGATGACAACGGCGCAGTACGCGTCTTTACCGTCACCAAAGGTGGCGCGTTCCCGATGCCGTCGATCACCTGGCCCACCAGTGTCACGACGAACATCGCGCCGACCCAATTGACGACGATGTACAACCCCGCACTCGGCGTCAAGACCACCCAGCCGGCCGCGCTCGATCCGGCCAGCAGCGCCGCCTCCACGCTGTCACCCAGCAGTGGTCCAGTAGGCACCAAGACCACGTTGAGCGTCACCGGTCTGCCCAGCGCGACAAACGGCGCGGTCGAGGTGGACCTCGTCTCGGTCACCGGCAGCCGCGTCAACTGCACCGGCACCTGTTGGGGCTACACCTACACGTCGCTCGGTAACGGAACCGTGGCCAGCGGATCGTTGAACCAGAGCGTCACGATACCCAACAACCCCGGAGTCAACACCCTCGGTGGGTGGCACGCCGTCGTCGTCATCAAGGGTGCCATGGGTACCGACGCCGCCGGTAACCGCGTCCCCGGCGTGGGCAGCCTCGTTGAGTCACAGATCCCGTTCTACGTGAAGGAGAGCATCATGCCCTTCTACAACAAGGCCGGCAAGCTGCTCTCCTTGGGCGTCGCGACCGCGGACGATTCTGCCGTCAAGGCCACCGAAGTCGGTGGGCAGGTTGGCACTGGCGCCTACACCTTCAAGGAAGGTCAGGAGTTCACGGTCAGCATCCTGGGCGTCGGTTGGACCCAGCTCGATAACACGCTGGCGGTTGACTACGACAACAGTTACGTCGGCTACGGCTGCGGATTCCACTCCAATGGCTACATGGCCGTACACCTGACCGCGACCGGTGGTCCCGGTATCCACATGATCGACCTCTATCCGCTGCTGTATTCGGTGTCACCGAACGAGGGCACCTACTACGGCATGGTGCCACTACTGTCGGGTAACAATGACGACCCGGGCCTCGCCCTCGGTTATCAGGTTCCCGTCATCCACCTCGCCATCCGAATCGTCAAGTAACCGCTTCGCGTCGTACCAGCAACGCCTCGCTCCGAAAGGATTGAGGCGTTGCTGCGTCTCAGCGTTGCCCTGCAACGCCGTATCGACCGGGCAGCCACCAGTTCGCACGGCCGAGCAGCGCCATCACGCTCGGCAGTAACAGCCCGCGCACGATCGTCGCGTCGATCAAGACGCCCGCACTGAGTCCCACGCCGAGTTCCTGCAGGCCCGCCACGTGACCAAAGACGAGACCACCGAGCGCGCCGACCATGATGACGGCCGCCGCCGTGACGACGCCGCCGGTGTTGGCCATGCCGTCGATGATGGCGTCAGTGCTCGAAGCGCCGTGGAGAAAAGCCTCGCGCATACGCGACACGATGAAGACCTCGTAGTCCATGGAGAGACCGAACAACGTGGCGAAGAGAAAGACCGGCACCCAACCTTCAATCTGGCTGACCTTGTACGTACCCAGGAGCGATGACAGCACGCCGAAGCGAAACACCAGCACCAGTACCCCGTAGGCCGCGCCCACGGACAAGATGTCGAGCACCACGGCGAGCAGCGGCAAAAGAATCGACCGGAACGCTCGAACCAGTACGAGGTAGGCCAGCACCATCGCCAAGGCGACAATCCACGGGAACGCGCCGTACACCGACGTGAGGAAATCGACCCCCTGTGCCGGCGCGCCGCCGAGGTAGATCTTTGTCCCCGGCGGGAAATGAGACCGTGGAAAGTAGTCGTTGCGTAGTTCGCGCACGAACTGCTGCGATGCTTCCGCCCCGAATTCGTGACGGCCGATCACGAAGATCTGTTCATAACGGCCCGTGGCGTCGACGAAGGGCGACTTGGTATCAATCGCCACCGCGAAGACCTCAGCATTGTGCAGGACCGCCTTTGCCAAGTCGAGACGGTCGGCGACGAGTGCCGGGCTGTTCGCCACGTGCGCGCGCCCGAGATCAATGACGATCTCGTTGGGCGTGATGAGCCCAGGCCCCACGCGAGTACTCACGAGCGCCAGGGCTCGCGTCGACGGAAGGTTTTGGGGCACCGCGACGACCGAACCTGGGGTGAGCTGCAGCCAGAGCGCCGACGTCATGAGGAGCAGGAGCACACCGAGCGCGCAGAGCATCACGCGAAGCGGGCGTTGGACCACTCGTCTCGTGACGCGCGCCCAGGCACCATTTTCGTTGTGGCGTCGAAAGAGCCCTCGAACCGCGACCGGTCGCACACCGCGACGACCGAGTAACGAGAGGATCGCCGGTTGCAACGTGAGTGCGGCGAGGACCGCGACGATCGGCACGACGAGGCCAGCGGCACCGAGCGAACGCACGAAGGGGACGGGCACTAACAACAACGTCGCCACACCAATAGCCACCGTGAGTCCCGACAGCACGATGGTGCGTCCCGCCGTCATCATGGTCGCCACGATCGCACCTTCGACGTCGACTCCTTCGACGTCGACTTCACTTCGGTAGCGGTGCAGGACTAGGAGTGAATAGTCAATGGCGAGCCCCAACCCAAAGAGCTCAACGACGTTGGGAATATAGAGCACCATCAAGAAGTGATGGGCCAGAAGAAAGACGACGCCCACGGCCGCCGCGGTCGTCGACGCGGCGACCAGGTACGGCACCGCCACGGCCCAGCAGAGGCCCAGCACGCCAATCAACAAGAGCAGTGCGAGCACCCCCGCCAAAAGTTCGCCCCGCAGCAGATCCGAGGAGAGCACTGGCGCAAGGTCGCGGTTGAGCGCCGGCGGACCGGTGACCAGGGCGCCGGTCAGTCCCTGCTCTCGCAACGCCTCACGAAGGTGCACGGTCTGGTCCGACGCCTTGAGGAGATTGAGCGAGGTTCCTACGTCGGCGTAGAGCACGCCGGCGAAGGCCTTTTGCTCGATGACCTTCCCCGAGGGAATCGCCGACGCCGCGTTGGCGATGTCGTGTTCCATTGCGTTGAGCTGCGGGGTCGTGGCGTGCTTGAAGGCGACGACGACGGTGAAGGTCCCTTCGACATTCTCGCCAAAGTGCCGGGACAAGATTGTGTTGGCCTGCGCGGAGCCGGTGCCGGGCACCGACAGCGACGTCGTCAGTAACTCTGGAAGTCGGGCGGAGGACAGAAACCCAAGGAGCACCACCACGATCCACGCAGCAATGACGACGGCGCGATAGCGAACCACCGCCCGAGTCCATCGTTCGAGCATTGACTTGAGTGTAACGACGCCTCTAGTGATGCCCTATGAGAGAGGCGTTCGTCAGCGCGAGGAGCCGCAGAGTCGTTCGACGGCGCTCGTCACCGCAGAGACGACCAATGGATTGAAGACCGTGGGCACGATGTAGTCGGCCGAGAGCTCACCGGCCGACACGACGTCGGCAATCGCGCGTCCCGCGGCAATCTCAATCTCCTCGGTGACCTGCCTCGCGCCGGCGTTGAGCAGCCCTCGGAATATCCCCGGGAAGACCAGCACGTTATTGATCTGGTTGGGTTCGTCACTTCGTCCGGTGGCGACGACGGCGGCGTAGCGACGAGCGAGGACGGGGTCGACTTCGGGGTCGGGGTTGGCCAAGGCGAAGATGATCGAGTCTGGGGCCATGAGCTTGAGTTGCTCCTCGTGCACGAGGTTCGATCCCGAGACGCCGATCAACACGTCCGCGCCGCGCAAGGCGTCGTCGAGCGAGCCCGTTCGGCCCTCGGTGTTCGTGTTCGTCGCGAGCCAGCGTCGCACCTCGTCGAGCTTTTCGTCATTGGCCGAGATGATGCCGCCACGATTCACCCCGATGACGTCGCCGACGCCTTCCTTCAGGAGCAGTTTGGAGATCGCGACGCCGGCCGCGCCGACGCCGAGGACGACGACGCGGACGTCCTTCATCTCTTTTCCAACGACGCGCAACGCGTTGAGTAGCGCGGCGAACACGACGATGGCCGTGCCGTGCTGGTCATCGTGAAAGACCGGGATGTCCAGGAGGTCGCGAAGACGTCGCTCGATCTCAAAGCAACGCGGCGCCGAGATGTCTTCTAGGTTGATGCCTCCGTACACCGGGGCAATGCACTGGACAATGCGAACGATCTCGTCGACGTCCTGGGTCGCCAAGCAGACGGGCCAGGCATCGATGTCGGCGAAGCGCTTGAAGAGCAGCGCCTTGCCTTCCATGACGGGCAGTGCGGCTTCGGGGCCGATGTTGCCGAGTCCGAGCACGGCGGAGCCGTCGGTCACGACGGCGACGGTATTGCGCTTGATGGTGAGTTTGCGTGCGGCCGAGGGGTCTTTGGCAATCGCCATCGAGATTCTCGCCACGCCCGGTGTGTAGGCCATTGAGAGGTCATCGCGTGTCTTGAGCGACACCTTGGGCTCCACTGAGATCGTGCCGCCGAGGTGCAGAAGAAATGTTCGGTCGCTCATCGCAATAACTCGTGCGCCCTCCACGACCTCAACGGCGGCGCGCAGTAGCTCGGAGTGGCCCTCGTCAATTGCGTTGCACGTGAGGTCGATCGTCATCCCACTGCCGTTGGGATCGACAACGTCAAGTGCGGTGACCGCTCCCCCGGCGTCGCCCACGGCGGTCGTGACCGCGCCGATTCGAGAGTGATTTTCGAGCATCACACGCATCGTTACTGAATAGGAGGCACTGGGAACACTCATGAACACGATCCTTACGGTCACTGTCCAGGTGGTTGAGCACACGAGAGGGCGACATCATCGCCTGGCACATCTCAATTCTAAGACGGTCGGTCGAAGCGACCAAATCCTCGCGCGCCGCTCTCCCTGGTGTTGAAATGGTCGTCGCTGGTCGCCGGCCCGCGCGACATCGCTTCGGGCAGGGGCGAGTCCGTGCATGTATCGTGGCTACACAGTCGAATGAAGGAGACCTCATGGGATTCATGGACAAGGTGAAGGAACAAGCAGCCTCTGCAGCGTCAGCAGCCAAGGACGCCGCGGCCAAGGGCCAGGCGAAGGTCGGAGAGATGCAGGCCAAGCGCGGCGCTGACGGTGTACTTCGTCAACTCGGACTCGCGGCCTACCTTCAGACCCAGAGTCGCGCCCCGGCGTCCACCGACGCCGACATCGAGAAGTACATCGAGACGCTCAAGGCCTACGAGGCTGAAAACGGCGAACTCAGTGCGTCCGAGGACACCTCGAACTAAACGACTTATTAGGGAATCAACACCACCCGACCGAAGGCCTGGCGGCTCTCGATGAACTCGTGCGCCTCCTCCGCGTCTTCGAGCGAGAACGTTCGGTCGATTTCCACGCGTAAGTCCCCCACCGCGACGTCGGCGAGCAAGTTTTCGATCATTCGATAGGCGCGCGAACCGACGAACAGCTCTGGTCCGAGGAAGTAGCCGATGAGACTCTGATTCTGGGTCCCGAGATTCGACGTGTCGAGGGTCAACGGTTCCTCGCGGCCGGCGTTGCCAAAGGTGACGCATCGTCCTCGATACGACAGGGCCGCAAGACTCTTTTGGAGGTTGGTGCCGCCCACCGAGTCCAAGATGACGTTGACGCCCTGATTGTTGGTGAGTGAGCGGACCTCCGCGACGAAGTCCTTCTCCTTGTAATTGATCCCTTCGTCGAGACCGAATTCGCGAAGACGTGCCGGCCGTTCGCTGCTCGAGGCCGTGGCGAACACTCTGGCGCCGGCCTTCTTCGCCATCTGAATGGCGGCCAGTCCCACGCCACCGGCGCCGGCGTGAATCAAGGCGGTCTCGCCCGGGACGAGACGCGCGAACTCGAAGAGACTGTCGTGGGCCGTGCCGTAGGCAACCGGCACGCAGGCCGCGACCTCGGTCGCGAGACCGTCGGGGATCTTCCATGTGGTGAGCGGGTGCGCCGTACGCATTGAGGCGTGCGAACCATGGAAGGCCAAGGTCACGACTCGATCGCCGACACTAAAACCAGTGACGTCGGGACCAACGCTCACCACGGTGCCGGCGTTCTGGTAACCCACGACATGGGGCACGCTGACGAGGGGGCCACCGAGACGATTGAGCGTGTCACCGCCCTCAATGCTCACCGCTTCGACGGAGATCAGCATCTCAC
>DATCCA010000090.1:0-4594 GCA_036511575.1 Acidimicrobiales bacterium | reverse complement strand
GGTGCTGCCGAGCGAGCAGCAACTTCAGGACTTGGTGATCGCGTGGCGGGTGTGCGCACGTACGACGTCTAACGCCATCGTGATCGCGCGCGATGGCGTGGCCGTCGGCATTGGCGCGGGGCAACAGTCGCGCGTCATCGCCGCCGGCATCGCAACGAGTAAGGCCGGCGAGTTTGCCATCGGCGCGGCCGCCGCGTCCGACGCCTTCTTCCCATTCGCCGACGGACTCGAATCACTGACGAGCGCCGGTGTCACCTCGGTCGTCCAACCGGGCGGATCCGTCCGCGACCAAGAAGTCATCGACGCCGCCAACGACGCCAAGATCGTGATGATGCTCACCGGTGAGCGTCACTTTCGCCACTAGGAGCAACATGAGCGCACAACTACTTGATGGTGAACGATTGGCTCAGCGAATCAAGATGGAACTCGCGGACCGCGCGGCACGCCTCACGGCCGGCGGTCGAATACCGGGTCTGGGTACGTTGCTCGTTGGTGACAATCCCTCGAGTGCTCGCTACGTCGAAATGAAAATTGAGGAGTGCAAGGAAGTGGGTATTCGTTCCTTTGACGAACACTTGCCGGCATCCGCTACCCAGGCCGAGATCGAAGCCGTCGTCGATCGGTTCAACGCCGACCCCGACGTGCATTCGATCCTCATTCAGTTGCCGCTGCCCGACGGCATCAACGAAGAGGAAGTCCTCCTTCGTGTGAATCCGGCCAAGGACGTCGACGGCTTGCACCCGACGAACCTGGGGCGACTCGTCATGGGTGCGCCCGGCCCACTGCCGTGTACGCCGAACGGAATTGTTGAACTGCTCGCGGAGTACAAAGTGCCGGTCGAAGGAAGGCACGTGGTGATCATCGGACGCGGTCTTACCATTGGACGACCACTGTCGCTGCTGATGGCGATGCGCCGGCCGAACTGCAATGCGGCGGTCACGGTAGTGCACACCGGTATCAAGGACATGGGAGCGTTGACGCGTACGGCGGACGTCCTGGTGTCGGCGGCCGGCGTGCCCGGTATCGTCACCGCCGACATGGTGCGGGCCGGTGCTGCCGTTGTGGGCGCGGGAACAACGTTCGCGGGCAAGAAACTCCTTAGTGACATTGCCGATGACGTTGCTGAGAAAGTCGCGTGGATAACGCCTCGTCTCGGTGGCGTCGGCCCAATGACTCGTGCGATGCTGTTACGCAATGCGGTACTAGCGGCGGAGAAGGTTCGATGACGATGACGACAGACGACAAGGGCCGCGAGTACAGCGAGCGCCCGTGGGGAAGTTATACGGTGCTCGACGACGAAGCGTTCGACCACAAGGTCAAGCGAATCGTGGTCACGCCCGGCAAGCGGCTCAGCTACCAGTTCCACGCGAAGCGCGCCGAGCACTGGTTCATCGTGGACGGTCAAGCGACCGTCATTGTGGACGGCGTGGAACACGATCTCGGTCCCGGAGCGAGCATCGACATCGCGGTTGGTCAGGCCCACCGCTGCGAGAACCATGGGACGGTGCCCGTAGTGTTCATCGAGGTCCAGCACGGCACGTACTTCGGTGAGGACGACATTGTCCGCCTCGAGGACGACTTCGGTCGGGCGACCTAACTCGGTGCGCATCGACGAGCTGCTCGCAGCTGGCCCCACCAGATCGTTCGAATTCTTTCCACCGAAGTCTGACGAGGAAAGCGCCGTCCTCGCCGCGTCACTCGCAGACATCCAGCCCCTGCAACCGTCGTTCGTATCCGTGACGTATCGCGGGGGACGAGAGTCGCGCCAGCGGACCTACGACCTGGTCAACCAAATCGAGCGCGACGGCTACGTGAGCGCGATGGCGCACGTGATTTGCGTTGGGCACACCCGCGCCGAGATGCGCGACCTCTTGAAGAACTACTCCGACGCCGGCGTGCAGAACATCATGGCGCTCGGCGGCGACCGTCCCGATGACGTCTTCGGCGCCAATTCAGAGTTCGACTACGCCAGTGATCTGGTCGAGTTGACGCGCGAGATGGGTGACTTTTCCATTGGCGTCGCCGCGCACCCCAACGGTCATCCGCGTTCTGTCGATCTGCGAAGCGACCGTCGTTTTCTCGCGGAGAAGCTCACGATGGCCGACTTCGCCGTCACGCAGTTCTTCTTCGAGTCGAGTGAGTGGACGCGCCTGGTCGAAGAGCTCGCCGAACTCGGCGCGACGAAGCCGGTCCTCCCGGGCATTATGCCGGTCACCACGATCGCGGGTATTGACCGGATGCGTGCCATGGGAGGTGTCGTGCCCGACTCACTGGTGGAACGCCTTGTGCTGGCCAGTCAGCGCGGCGGTGCGCCCGCGGTGCGCGCCGAGGGAATCCGTGCAGCGATAACGCTCTGTCAAGAGTTGATGGCAGCGAACGCGCCCGGTTTGCACTTCTACACACTCAATCGCTCGACCACGACGAGCGAGATTTATCACGCGCTCTTCACGTAGATTTCTCGACCACGACGTGGGCGGCGAACCAAAAAAGGGCTCTCGAAAATCGTCCTAGGATGGCTTTATGGCTGACAAAATCACACAGAACGCGCAGGGCGAACTCAACGTCTCTGACAACCCCATTATCCCCTTCATCGAGGGCGACGGCATCGGCGTTGACATTTGGCCGGCGTCCAAGATGGTGCTCGATGCAGCGGCCAAGAAGTACGGCAAGACCATTGAGTGGAAAGAAGTCCTCGCCGGACAGAAGGCTTTCGACGAGACCGGCGAATGGCTCCCTGAAGCGACGGTCACTGATTTTCGTGACTACCTGATCGGCATTAAGGGGCCGCTCACGACGCCGATTGGCGGTGGATTTCGTTCGCTCAACGTGGCCTTGCGCCAGATTCTCGACCTCTACGTCTGTCTACGACCCGTGCGCTGGTTTCAGGGCGTTCCGTCGCCGGTCAAGCGTCCCGAGCTCGTCGACATGGTTATCTTTCGTGAGAACACCGAGGACGTGTACACCGGACTTGAGGTCGAGGCCGGATCACCTGGGGCCGAGAAACTGCGCGCCTTCTTGAAGGAGACCTACGGCTGGGACATCCGCGAGATGAGCGCCATCGGCATCAAACCAATCTCGAAGGAAGGTTCGGAGCGACTCATTCGCGCGGCCATTGTGTACGCCTTAAAGCACGATCGTAAGTCAGTGACGTTGGTGCATAAGGGCAACATCCAGAAGTTCACCGAGGGTGCTTTCATGAGGTGGGGCTACCAACTCGTGAAGGATGAGTTCAATGACGTGGCCGTTGGATGGGATGACTGCGACGGCAAGCCCGGATCGAAACTGCTCGTGAAGGACGTCATTGCTGACATCTGCTTCCAGCAGTCGCTCACGAGAGCGTCTGAGTTCGACGTGATTGCGACGATGAACCTGAATGGCGACTACCTCTCGGACGCGTTGGCGGCCCAGGTCGGCGGCATTGGTATTGCCCCGGGAGCGAATATCAACTACGTGACCGGCCACGGCATCTTCGAAGCAACCCACGGCACTGCGCCGAAGTACGCGGGTATGGACAAGGTCAACCCCGGCTCTGTCTTGCTCTCGGGTGTCTTGATGTTCGAGCACCTCGGATGGACCGATGCCGCCAACGACATCGTGCGCGCCATGGAAGCCACCATCGCCGAGAAGATTGTCACCTACGACTTCGCGCGCCTGATGGAGGGCGCCACTGAAGTGAAGTGCTCCGAGTTCGGCTCGGCGATCGTTGATCGTCTTTAACTAATCCAACTGGAGGAAGTATGACCACGCCCGTCCACGTCACGGTTACCGGCGCCGCCGGTCAGATTGGCTACCAACTGTTGTTCCGCATCGCGTCGGGACAACTTCTCGGTCCCGACACGCCGGTCGTCCTACGACTGCTCGAGATCGAACCGGCGATGAAGGCGCTTGAAGGCGTCGTCATGGAACTCGACGACTGCGCGTTTCCGTTGCTCGATGGCATTGAAGCGACCAGTGATCTCAACATGGCGTTCACAAACACGAATTGGGCGCTGCTCGTTGGCGCCGTGCCGCGCAAGGCCGGCATGGAGCGCGGCGACCTCTTGACTATCAACGGCGGCATCTTCAAGCCCCAAGGCCGCGCGATCGCTGAGAACGCGGCGAGCGACGTGCGCGTCCTGGTCGTGGGTAATCCCGCCAATACGAACTGTCTGATTGCGCGCGCCAACGCCACCGAGGTCGACGCCGACCGGTGGTTCGCGATGATGCGACTCGACCAGAACCGCGCCAAGAGCCAGTTAGCGAAGCGCGCGAGCGTACCGGTGCATGGCGTGAAGAACCTTGCCATTTGGGGCAACCACTCCGCGACGCAGTTCCCGGACTTCGCGAACGCGATGATCAACGGCATGTTGGTTCCCGACGTCATTGACGATCACGACTGGCTCCGCGGTGAGTTCATCACGACCGTGCAAAAGCGTGGCGCCGCCATCATTGAAGCCCGGGGCCAAAGTTCTGCGGCATCGGCGGCAAGTGCCGCCATTGACACTGTTGTCAGTCTCGTGCAGCCAACGGACAACGACGACTGCGCGTCGGTGGCCGTGACGAGCCACGGAGAGTACGGCGTCCCCGAAGGTTTGACGTTTGGTTTCCCAATCAC
>DATCCA010000089.1:0-26839 GCA_036511575.1 Acidimicrobiales bacterium | reverse complement strand
GTTGAAGCCACCCTTGGGCGTGAACAGCGTCTCACCCGATGGGTAGTAGTCAGGCGCGTAGGTCCAGCCACCACCCCATGAGCAGATCTCGTAACCGCCACCACCACTGCAGTCGCTGATCACGTTGTTGAACGTGTCCGTCGAGTGCGCGACCACGATGCCAATTGAGGCCCAGTCGCTGATCTCAGCTTCGAAGGTCTGGTCGAGCGACGGTGAACCACTAGCCCAGATAATTTTGAAGTTAAGTGTGTAGCCCGAGGTGATGCCGGCGCCACACTGGTTCGCACCAGTTCCTGGAGCCGTGCACGTCATGACGCCACCCGTTTCGGTCCAACCGTGCGAAGTAAGCAGCGCCTTCGCGGCAGTGGTGTTGAAGGGGTAGGGATTCGGAACGTTGCCACTCACCGCTGCCGGCGTGTTGGGAGGCAGCGGGCTGTAAATCGGGAAGCCGTAGCCCTTGTCCACGTTGGTGATGATGCCCGACTGGTCGACCGAATCCTGCATTGCCTGACGGATGTACAGCTGCGCAATCGCGGCTGACTTCGGGTCTGCAGTACTGAAGTTGAACGGTGCGTAGTTGAAGTTCCAGATGGAGCCCGACGTGATCTTGTAACGACTCGCGAGCTGGCCCCAGTTGGGTCCGGGCACACCGGGCTTGGGAGCGGGCGAGGTCAGGATTGACGGGTCAACGAAGCCCAGGTCGATGTTGCCGGCCTGGAGCTGGTTCTCTTCGGCCTGAGCGGAGGTGAAGGCAACTTCCTTCACAAACGCCACCTGAGCGTGCTGAGGGCCGCTGTACTTGGTGTTGGGCGTGAGGGTCACGTTACCGAGGGTGTCGAAGCTGGTGAGCTTCCAGGGACCGTCGACGCCGGACTGCCACATCGCGTCGGTGTAGGTGCTCGTCTTGCCGGACTGCGCGTCGAGGTAGGTCTCCACGTTCTTGCAGGCTGAGTTCGTTGACGCAGCGCCGTAGACGCCAGAAGCGCAACGAGCAGGCGTTCCAGGACCGGTTAGGTCCCACGAGTTTGGCAACGGGGTGATCTCTGAGAGGTAGTTGTAGAGGATCCACCCAGGGTTGACCGAGGTCGTGAAGTTGATCGTGACCGTGTTGCCACTACCGTGTGCGCTCTTCACCTGGTCGGGAATACCGTAACCACCGTTGTACCCGCAGTAGGACGTGGGGTCCGCCTTGTACATGTTGAGGAAAAACATGACCGATTCAGCGTTGACGACCTGGCCGTCAGCGAACTTCCAGCCCTTCATCGTTATGGTGATCGTCTTGTTGCCGGCGCTGAACTTGGGCGAATTGCCAGTCGAGAGCGACGGAACGTAGGCGCTGGAGCCCTTGAGACCGAACCAGTACAGCGGACGGTACATCAGCTCCTGGAACTGGTTGATGTTGTCAACCGAGAAGAATGAACAACCCATATACGGGAAGATGTAGTTCGGGTTGGCGCCCGGACCCTCCGCAAATGTGATGGTGCCCGACGGTGCGCTTGCGCCACTTATCGCCGGAGCAATGAGACCCATAGATAACGCACTGGCGACTGCGCCAACGGTTATCGCAAGGCGAACTTTGCGTCGAAATTGCATAATAAATTGCCTCCCAGTGCCACGATTTGTGGTCACAATTGCTTTGCTTTCCCATCACTGATGGTCTGGCGCAACTGTATATGGTGACGAGGGGGTGAATATGTTCACCAGAGCCCAAAAGACCCAGAATTCTCGGTGGTGAAACACCGAATCGTTTGGAAGCGAATCAAATGCCTTATATAGTCGCGATTTTCACGTTCATGCCCGGGAAAGTGCGCTTTCGATGATTGAACTCAGATCCGACTGGGCGAAGGTGAAGCCGCTCTCACGCAGGACCCGCGCAACGACGTTCTGACTCGCCAACACCGCGCCCTCTGTGAGCTCGGCTCCTAGGACCAGTCGAAGTACGACCGCCGGCACGTGCGCCAACGCTGGTCGGTGCAGTGCCTGCGCCACGGCGGACGTGAACGCGGCGTTGGTCACGGCAAGGGCCCCGAGGTTGATCGGTCCATCGATCTGATGGTCGATGGACCACAGGATCGCGCGAACCTCGTCAACGAGTGAAAGAGCGCTCATAATCTGTTGACCGTTCGAAAGTTTGCCACCGAGGCCGTAGCGAAACAAGGGCAGTTGTCGCTTCAGTACGCCGCCACTCGCGCTCAACACGATGCCCGTTCGAAGAAGCGACACCTTCGCGCCCTTTGACACGAGTGGCAGGGCGGCCGCCTCCCACGCTTGACAGACGTCGGCGAGGAAGTCATTGCCAAGCGTGGCGCTCTCGTCTACGGGTTCCGCCCGTCGTGCGCCGTAGATACCAATCGCTGATCCGCTCGCCAAATACGCCGTGCCGTCAGGCAGCGATCCGAGCGCTTCCACAAGTAACCGTGTTGAAGCAACCCGTGAGTTAAGGACAATCTTCTTGCGCTGCTCGGTCCAACGATGGTCGCCAACCCCGGCGCCGGCCAGATTGACCACCGCGTCGAAACCGCCGATACCGCAAAGATCGCTTTCGTCTATCTGACCTCGCGACGGATCCCACCGGATTACGGGTGCGTCGCTCGTGGTCGCGCCAGGTCGCACGAAGCGCACGACCTCGTCACCTCGTTGGCGCAGGGCTGCGACGAGCGCCGTGCCGATGAAGCCCGACGAGCCCGTTACGCCGACGCGCACGTCTCGTGCCAGAGCGACTCGATCATGGCCGCGAGTTGGTCGGGGAGCGACAGGTGGGCGCCGTGTCCGGCGTTGCGCAGTTCGCGGCTTCCGATTATCGGATTGAGATGTGCGAGCTTGTCGCAGAGCTCGCGGTAGTGGTTCGGCGTGCGCTCGTCGCCGTAGGCGTAGGTCGTGGGGACACGCAGTTGCCTAAGGTCGAGTGCGAGTGTCCCGTCGCGCAGACTCGAGAGATCATTGAAGAGCGCGGGACCGTCTCGTCGACGTGAGTCGCGCTCGGGTTCACTCAGTCGCTCCCAGGCGGCGTCCGAGACAATGCGTCGAAAGAACATCTCTGCGGCCCGTTCGGGGTCGTCGCTCAGGGGCGTGTGCATTCCCTCTCGGCGAAGGACCCACGGCAACGGCGCTTCGTAGAGCGCCGCCATTTGAAACAGCGAAGGATCGGCGATCGCGGCGCCCAGCGCCACGGCACCACCGAAACTGTGGCCGAAGACAATGACCGGCCCGCGCGCACGTTCTTGTCGCGCGAGGGTGAGCAGGTCCTCGACGTGCAACTCGAAGGAGAGGGGTTGAAGGTCTCGCGAGCCTTGGTAGCCGCGCCGGTCGTAGGTCACGACGTCAAAAGCGTTGATGCGTCGAGCGAGTCGTGCGAAGGAGCCACCACGGTCGAGGCCGCCGTGCACGCAGATGAGCGTCGCCTCAGGCATGTCGACTCGACGCTCCGCGACCGCCAGTCCCGCGACTGGTGAGTCAGATACGAAATGGAGCCCGTTCGGTGTGGTGGGGACGGAGCTCATCTCTGCAACCTACCCTTGACTTCATTGCATCGAACCTCCTGAATCGACCGGTTCGACCCCTAGGCTGAAGAGGTGACATCGCCCCCCAAAGCCTCGTCGTCCAAGTCGAACAAAGGGTCCTTCGGACCGAACGCTTGGCTCGTCGATGACATGTACGACAAGTTCCTCGCCGACCCCACCTCGGTCGCTGAGAGCTGGCGCGAGTTCTTCGCGGACTACCAGCGCTCGACCGTGCCGAGTGTGGCGAGCGCCGCGCCAGCGACGCTCACGCTCCCGGTCACTGACATCGACACGGAAGCCATACCGCTGCGCGGCGCAGCTGCACGCATTGTCACCAACATGGAGGCCAGTTTGGCCGTGCCGACCGCGACCAGTGTTCGAACCGTGTCGGCGCGACTCCTTGAGATCAATCGCGCCGGGCTGAATGAGTCGTTGTCTCATTCCAGTGGCGCCAAGGTCTCTTTCACACACTTCATTGCGTACGCAATTGTGAAGGGCCTCGCCGAGATTCCTTCGCTCAATGCCTCCTTCGTCGATGCCGTCGACAAAAAGGGGACACCCGGCGTTCGCCGCCACGAACACGTTGGCCTGGGCCTCGCCGTCGACGTGCAACGTGCCGATGGATCGCGCAATCTCTTGGTGCCCGTCATTCGCGACGCTGACACCATGGACTTTCGAGCGTTCCTGCTCGCTTACGAGGACCTCGTGCGCAAAGTGCACAACGCGAGCATCGGTGCCGACGACTTCGTGGGCGCAACGGTTTCGCTCACCAACCCTGGAACGCTGGGCACCGTACAGTCGGTGCCGCGGCTGATGGCCGGGCAGGGCGCCATCTTTGGCGTTGGCGCCTTGGGCTGGCCCGCCGGTTTCGAAGCGGCCGATCCGCGCGCGCTCGCCGAACTTGGTGTCGGCAAGGTATTGACGTTGACGTCGACCTACGATCACCGGATTATCCAGGGCGCCGAGTCGGGCCTCTTTCTTAAGTACGTGGCGGAGTGCCTCACGGGCGAACACGCTTTCTACGACGAGGTCTTCTCGTCGCTCGGCATTCCCTACGAACCGGCGCGATGGGCCAAGGACAACAACCCTTCGGTGAGCGAGGGCGACGCCGAACGAATTCTGAAGCAGATTCGCGTGCAGGAAGTCATCAATATGTACCGCGTTCGCGGACATCTGAATGCGCACCTCGACCCACTGCACAGCGAGCCGCCACCGCTGCACGCCGAGCTCGACCTCGCGAACTACGGGCTGACCATTTGGGACTTGCAACGATCCTTTGTCGTCGACGGATTGGCCGGGCGCTCCGAAGCAACGCTGGAAGAGATCCTCGCGATTCTTCGCGAGGCCTACTGTCGCACGACCGGAATTGAATACGGCCACATCATGGACCCTGAGCAGAAGCGCTGGATTCAACAACGCGTGGAAGGTGTCAGCTCCACGTTGAGCGTCGAAGAGCAGCATCGCGTCCTTGAGGCGCTCAATGCGGCTGAAGTCTTTGAACGTTTCTTGCACACTCGCTACGTCGGCCAAAAGCGCTTCGGTCTCGAAGGCGCTGAGTCGACGATCGTCGCCCTACAGACGATCCTCGACGTTGCGGCCGACGACGGCACCAAAGAGGCCGTCATCGGCATGGCGCATCGTGGTCGTTTGAACGTCCTGGCGAACCTCGTTGGTAAGTCCTACAACGACATCTTCTCGGAGTTCGAGGGCAACCTCGATCCCGAGAGCGTCCAAGGCAGCGGCGATGTCAAATACCACAAGGGAGCGCGCGGAGAGTTCAAGAATCCCCGAGGCGCCACGATTGACGTGTCGATGGCGTCGAACCCTTCGCACCTCGAAGCGGTTAGTCCGGTCGTGGAGGGGATCGTGCGTGCCAAGCAGGACCTCGTCGTTCGACCGAGCGACGGCACCAACGTCGAGGCGAACGTCGAGCATTACCCGTACCTCGCGATTTTGATTCACGGTGACGCGGCTTTCGCTGGTCAAGGCGTCGTTGCCGAGACCTTGAACATGTCCCAACTCTCGGGCTATCACGTTGGTGGGGCGATTCACATCGTGATCAATAACCAGGTCGGCTTCACCACGGCGCCCGATTCGGCCCGTTCGAGTTTCTATCCGACCGACGTTGCCAAGATGATCCAGGCGCCGATCTTCCACGTGAACGGCGACGACCCCGAAGCGTGTGCGCGCGCCGCGCGACTGGCCTACGACTATCGCGAGACGTTTCACCGTGACGTGGTGCTCGACATCGTCTGTTACCGGCGCTTCGGTCACAACGAAGGCGACGACCCGAGTTACACGCAGCCCCAGATGTACAAGATCATCGACCAGATGCGCTCGGTGCGAAAGATCTACACCGAAACGCTGGTCCGTCGAGGCGACATCTCCATTGACGAGGCCGAAACCGCGCTCAACGACTTCAACGAGCGACTCCAAAGCGTCCTCGACGAAGTGCGAACCGTTCCAGTGCCGGAACTTAAGGGAGTTCCCGTCGCCGAGGTTCCCGTCGATGCGCCCGCACCCGAGACTGGAGTGGAACGAGCAACGTTGCTCGAGGTCGCGCGCGCGACGATGAGTGCGCCCGACGGCTTCACGATTCACCCGAAGCTCGAGCGTCAGTTCGCCCAGCGGCTCACGTTGCTCGATGAAGGAGAGGTCGACTGGTCGCTCGGCGAAGCACTCGCGATCGGCACACTCCTTCGAGCCGGTTCGAACGTGCGCCTCATCGGACAGGACTCGAGGCGAGGCACGTTCTCTCAGCGTCACGCTGCGCTCATTGACTACGACAACGGGAATCAGTTCGTCCCGCTCGCCAGCATGGGGGCGAAGGGTTTCTTCACGGTCCGTGACTCGTTCCTGAGCGAGTACGCCGCGCTCGGCTTTGAGTACGGCTACTCCGTGGAAGCACAGAACACGCTCGTTGCGTGGGAGGCGCAGTTTGGCGACTTCATGAACGGTGCCGAGATCATTATCGACAACTTCCTCGTCGCAGCCGAAGACAAGTGGGGCCAGCTCGCGAGCCTCGTCATGCTGTTGCCCCACGGCTACGAGGGTCAAGGACCCGAACACTCCAGTGGCCGACTCGAACGCTTCCTTTCGTTGTCGGCGCGCAACAACATCCGCATCGCACAACCAACGACCGCCGCTCAGTACTTCCACCTGCTGCGCAGCCAAGTGGCGCGTGCCCATCCGACTCCCCTGATCGTGTTCACACCAAAGTCCATGCTGCGCGCTGTCGCGACCCGATCACCGTTAGCCGACTTCGAAAAGGGATCGTTCTTGAGCGTCCTCGACGATCACGTGGACGAGGCGTCACTCGTGACCCGTGTGGTACTCGCGTCCGGCAAGGTCGCGCATGAGGCGTTGGCCAAGCGCGACGATGCGGCGGCGACTAGCGTCGCGGTCGTACGCGTTGAGCAGCTCTATCCCTGGCCGAGGGACGCGGTCGACGAAGTCCTTGCTCGCTACACGAACCTGCACGAGATCGTGTGGCTTCAAGAAGAGCCCGAGAACATGGGCGCGTGGCCCTTCGTGCACCGACACTTCCATGACCAGTTTCGGGGCCAAAGTGTGCGCCACGTGGCGCGAGCGGAGTCGGCCAGTCCCGCGACGGGCAGTGGTCTGGTGCACACCGCCGAGCAGGCTGACCTCTTGGTGCGAGCCGTTCTGTGAGTCCGGTGAGGGGGCAGCGACTTCGTGTCGTCGTGGACGGTTCGAACTTCGCCACCGAGGGTCGGGTCATACCGAGCCTCGCCCAGCTTGACGAGGCTGTTCGCGCATTCCTCGACGAGCACCCAGGCGCCGAGATGATTGTCGTCGCCGACGCCAGCTTCGAGCACCGCGTCGCGACGAACGAGCGCGCACATTTCAAGGAGGCCGAACTCGCCGGCGAGATCGTGACACCACCGGCCGGTGCCGTGGGCCGGGGCGACGCCTTCATCTTGAAGATCGCCGATCGGATCAAGGGAGTCGTGTTGAGCAACGACTCCTTCCAAGAGTTCCACGAGGAGTATCCATGGCTCTTTGACGAGGGTCGTCTCATTGGAGGCAAACCCGTTCGTGGCGTCGGGTGGGTCTTCACGCCACGACTACCCGTGCGCAACACGAAGACCTCGCGCCCAGTGAAGAAACTCTCCGTCACGCTCTCCAACGGCGCGAAGCCCTCAATCGGCACCACGTTGACGCCCGTCAAGTCGGCGAAAGCGCCTTCAAAGAAGTCACCCGCGAAGGTGACCAAAGCGCCGGCGAAGAGTGCGAAGAAAGCGCTCAAGGTCGACGACGTACACCTCAGCGATGATCCGTCAGTCAAGCGGGTCGCCAAGCGCGTGCACGCCGCAAAGAAAACGCCGGAGAAACCCGTGGTCCCGGCGAAGAAGGCCCCGGCGAAAGCAACGAAGAAGACTTCGAAGGTGCGTTCTCCGGTATTGGAGCCCGCGGTCGCACTTCGTAGAGGACGACACCCCGTCAATCCTGAAGCTGACTTCACCCTCTTTCGTGCCGCGCATCGACTGGGCTCGCGAGTCGACGGCGAGGTGACCGCCTTCACGTCACACGGGGCCGTCATCAAAGTGCGCTTGAAAGGTGGCCAGGAGATCGAGTGCTACGCGCCCACGACCTCACTGGGCGACCCCGCGCCCGCACGGGCGCGCGACGTGCTGAAGCGCGGCGACCGTCGAACTTTCCGATTGGTGACCGTTGACAGCGAGCGTCGAATCGCGGAACTGGCTCTCTTGTGAGTGACTTGTCATTGGACCCTCAATCGTGGTTGCCCCACCGAGCTCCGTTTTTGTTGTTGGACGAAATGCTCAGCATTGAACCGGGCGTCCGGGCGAGTGGTCTATGGACGCTCAGTGGCGACGAATGGTTCTTCCCCGGTCACTTCCCGGGACGGCCCACCACGCCCGGTGTACTCCTGCTCGAGTCGCTCGCCCAATGCGGCGCCGTGGCTGTGCTGTCTGATCCCAAGTACGTCGGACGACTGCCGCTCTTCGGTGGCATCGAGCGTGCACGCTTTCGACGCCAAGTGGTGCCCGGCGACACCGTACTGCTCGAGACCGAGATGACCCAAATGTCGGCGCGCGGCGGCAAGGGTCACGGTCGCGCGACTGTCGAGGGCAAGGTTGCGGCGGAAGCGGACCTTCTCTTCGTTCTCGCCGACGTCGCATGAAGATCGCGACGTGGAATGTCAACTCGCTGACGGCGCGATGGGGTCGCGTCGAGGCGTGGCTCGCAGCGAAGAGTCCCGACGTGGTCTTGATCCAGGAGACCAAGCAGAACGACGTGAAGTTCCCGGCGAAGGATCTCGCGGCGCTCGGCTACGAAAGTGCGCACTACGGACAGGGTCAGTGGAACGGTGTCGCAGTGTTCTCCAAAGTGGGGATTGAGGACGTCGTGGCGGGTTTTGGCGACGACGACCCCGAGGCTCGGATCATCGCGGCGACCTGTGGTGGCGTGCGCGTGATTTCGTGTTACGTGCCCAATGGCCGTGCTCTCGACAACCCCCACTACGTCTACAAGCTCGCGTGGCTCGAGAAGCTTCGCGAACTGGCGGCCGCACGTGACAGAGATCAGCACATAGTTATTGGTGGCGACTTCAATGTCACACCGACTGACTTCGACTGCTACGACCCATCATTGTTCGTCGGGGCGACGCACGTGAGTGAACCGGAACGCGCAGCGCTGCGCGCGCTGGAATCGACCGGCCTCATTGACCTCACGCGACGTCTGCACCCCGACGAACCCAGTTACTCCTGGTGGGACTATCGCAACGGCTCGTTCCATCGTGGGTGGGGACTTCGCATCGACTTGCTCTACGTCGACGAGGGGCTACTCGCGAAGGCCACGGCGAGTTACGTCGACCGCGACGAACGAAAAGGTGAGAAACCCTCTGACCACGCACCGGTCATCGGTGAGTTTGCTCTTTAGCTGAGTCCCTTGGGCAACATCGCCTCGATGAACATTGGTCCGGGCGTCGAATAGGAGCGTCGAAGGGCCTCCACCAGTTCGTCGGCCGTCGTGACCCGCACACTCGGCATGCCCTGCGCCTCGGCCAGTTTGCAGAGATCGAGTGTTGGCTCGTCGAGGTCGAGCATGCGCTGACTCGTCGATCCGTCGCTCACGGCGCCCACGCGTCGTAACTCATAGTTGAGGACGGCGTAACTGCGATTGGAAAGTCCGACGACGGTGACGTCGAGTTTCTCGCGGGCCATTGTCCATAGCGCCTGAAGGGTGTACATCATCGAGCCGTCGGATTCGACGCAGAGGACTCGCTGCGTACTTCCAACCGCCGCACCGAGCGCGAGCGGCAGGCCCATGCCAATCGCGCCGCCGGTCAGCGTCATCCACTGATGTGGCGGAGCGAACTGCAGGGCGCCATAGAGATGGACGCCACTGGTATTGGATTCGTCAGCGATAATGAGACCTTCGGGCGCGGTCGCGCCAACCGCAGCCGCGAACGTCGCGGTCGTAAGTGCACCCGTCGGTGCATCGGGTGCACTGCCGGTCACTGGTGCGCCAGTCGGCGCGTGCAGTTCGTCGACTATGAACTCCAAGGCGGCGTTCGTATCGGTGCCCGGTGGAGCGAGGTCCAGCACCTCACACCCCTCGGGGGCGATCACACTGGCAATGTCGGGGTAGGCGAAAAATGAAACCGGCGCGCGGGCGCCAATGAGGATGAGCGCTTCAAAGTCTTTCAATTGCGACGCGGCAAACTCGGCGAAGTAGATAAGACGCTCGGGACTCTCAATCCCCGCTCCGTGGTCCATAATCGCCGGGAACGTTTCCATCATCACTTTGCTCGACGTTGCGGCAGCGACGCGCTGAGCGAGCGCCAATTCTCGAGCGCTGAGCGCTGTTCCCCCGACGAACAGCGCGGTCCGCTTAGTTCGCAAGAGTTCAACGGCCCGAGAGAGCTGGGATTGATTGGGCGTCGTCAGCATCTCGCGTTCTGCGAGCGGCCAGTCGAGTGGCGCGTTCGTCACTTCATTCCACGACACGTCGGCCGGAAGTATGAGGGTGGCGATCTGACCTGGGGGCCCGTACGCCGCGCGCACCGCATCGGCCGTGTCGCGCGCGATGTCGTCAACGCGAGCACTGCGTCGTTGCCAACCTTCCAATCCGGACGCCAGTGCTGCGATGTCGCTCTGGAGCGGCGCGTCGTACTGCGCGTGATAGGTCGCATGGTCGCCCACGATGTTGACGATCGGTACGCGAGCGCGCCGTGCGTTGTGCAAGTTGGCCCAACCGTTGGCGAGCCCGGGGCCGAGGTGGAGCAACGTGGCGGCGGGTCGCTTCGTCACGCGGCCGTAGCCGTCGGCCGCTCCGGTGGCGACACCCTCGAAAAGACAGAGGACGCCGCGCATCTCGGGGAAGTCGTCGAGACTGGCGACGAAGTGCATTTCGGACGTGCCGGGATTGGCGAAGCACGTCGTGACCCCGTTGGCTCCCAGCGTGGCGAGCAGGGCGTGGGCGCCGTTCACGATCGATTCATTGACTTTGCGTACATATGGCAACGACGTCGATACTTAGTCAAAGAGTTCGGGGTCGGTCTTTACGATGTCGTCCCAGAGCGGCTGGAATGAGAACCAACCGGCGAGGGGGTACCCACTCTGGTCGCGGGTATAGCGCGCGTCGTCGGCGTTCACGAGCAGTGGCGTACCGGCCGCCTCCGCGAGCAGTTGGGCCTGACAGGTCCGCTCCATGGTGATGAACCACCAGGCCGCCTCGTCAACAGATTGACCAACGGTGAAGAGGCCGTGGTTTTGATGGATCGCCGCCTTCTTGTCGCCAAGACCCTTAGCCAGGATTCGACCACTCTCTTCGTCGAGCACGATGCGCCCGCCGCCTTCACTCACGAGCACGTGGTCCTCGAAAAATATGCAGGCGTCCTGGGTGATCGGATCAAGCGTACGGCCGAGTGAAGAGAACGCCTTGCCGTAGATCGAGTGCGCATGGGCGGCGGCGATCACGTCGGGTCGCGCGGCGTGCACGGCAGCGTGGATGACAAAGGCCGCCCGATTGACCGGACGACGGCCTTCGACGACCTGGCCATCGTGATTTACGAGTATCAAGTCCGATGCTTTGATGTGACGAAAGTTCATGCCGAAGGGATTGACCCAAAAATGGTCGAGCAGTTCGGGGTCGCGCGCCGTGATGTGCCCGGCGACGCCTTCGGAGAACCCAAGTTTTCCAAAGATTCGAAGTGCGCCCGCGAGTCGCTCCTTGCGGTGGCGTCGCTCGGCGTCGATCGAATCAAAGGTCGGCGGCACGTTGAACTCCAACTTCGTCTGGTCTTGGATCGTTCGTTCGGTGACGTCGGTCATGGGCTCCTCCGCGAATTGTTCCTCGAGCGAACTATAACCCTGAGCCCCTTCGTAACGATTGAGGTGGCTCGGACGGCGTCAGTGCGTCGGACGACGCAAGTTCGGCTCGTATTGCTGCGAGGCGTGCTTTGCGTGCGTCGCCCGTCAGTGGCGCATTGCGCTGATCGATGGCGGCGATGACCTGTTCTATGGGCGCGAGGAATCGCGACGGCGCACGGTCGGGGTACCTCGGGTCATTGCGACCGCGACTCCACGTGATGAGCAGGGCGTCTTCGGCGCGACTCAGCGCCACGTAGGCGAGACGCTGCTCTTCGGCGATCTCCGCGGCCGTTGTCGCGTTGTAGTTCGGCAGTTGCCCCTCGGCCCAACCAACGGCGGCGACATTCTGGAACTCCAAACCCTTGGCACGGTGAATCGTCGACAGTGCCACCGCGTCACGTTGGTCGTCCTCAATTCGACGTGGCGATGCGTCGGGCGCAATAAAGAGGTCAGACGCGGGGGAGTGCTCGGGTCCTCGTCGTTCGTTGGGGATGTTGGCGGCGTCAAGGTAGCCCGCAATCACCTCGAGTTGGGCGTTGGTGCGCGCGAGCACGGCCATCGAGCGCCAGGGCGTTCCCGGCTGGTGCTTCGCGGCAAGCCAGGTGGCGACGTGCTCGGCCTCTTGCGCGTCAGTGTCATAACTGCGCACCATCGGCACATCACCATCATCCTTGGCCGGTACGATGCCCTGCGCGCCCGCTTCGAGCAGTGTGTTCGCCGCTTCAATAATGTTCGCGGTCGAACGATGATTCCGGGTGAGGTCGAGGACGACTGTGTCGGGCCAGGTGCGAATGATCTCTTGGAGCAGCTGTGGGTTCGCGCCATTGAATCCGTAGATGGACTGGTTCGGGTCACCGACGCAAAAAAGATCGGGATCGTCGCCGGCCATCTGACGCAACATCGAGAACTGCAACGGGTTCATGTCTTGGGCTTCGTCGACGTAGATCGACTTGTTGTGGTGCCGAAAGGACGCGAGCACATTTGGCTCGTCGCGCAACAACGCAATGGCTTCGCTCAAAAGGAGGTCGAAGTCGAGTACGCCGCGACTACGACAGAGTCCGACGTAGCGGTCAAGGACTTCGGCGAACTGACTGAGCGGCAACGGAGCCTCCCGGCGAAGTCGGCGCGCGCTCTTTACGTAGAGCGCGCCGCTGAACCCTTGCGAAAGCGCCCATCCAATCTCCTGTTCCACCCGAGGGAGTTGCCACTCTTCGAGTTTGAGGTCGCCGCTCTCGCGCAGTTGTACGGCGAGTGCCGCAACGAGTCGTCGTCGACTCGGCTCAAGGGTGAGGGGCTTTAGATGTTGGTCCTCGCGGTACTGAGTGACGACCGCGAGCGCCGTGCGGTGAAAGGTTCCGGCGCGCACGTCGCGGATGCCCGCGCGAAAAAGTCGTTTCCGAAGTTCGTCTCCGGCTTTGCGCGTAAACGTCATTGCGAGCACCTGGTCGGCACTGACCTCCTGGTCCGCGACGCGCCGCTGAATCCGCAACGTCAATACGTGCGTCTTACCTGAACCGGCCGTTGCGCGAACGAGCAGACGTCGACACGGCGACATCACTGCTTCGCGCTGCTCAGGGGTGAGCCCCACGAGCAGGTCGTTCGTGAACGTCGTTTCATCCATAGTCACCATGACGCTACCGGTAGGCGGTGACTTGACCGAAGGTTGCACGGGGTGTCGGTAACCTTTAAGACGTGCTGCAGGCCTACGGCGACGGAACGATTTTCGGGACGCCGTACGGCGAGGGACCCGTGCGTGTGGTGTGGCTGCACGGATGGGCGCGCCAGGGCCAGGACTTCGCCGTCGCGGCCGCCCTACTCGCCGATCACGGAATCGCGTCGGTCGCGTTGGACCTTCCGGGATTCGGCGCGTCACCCGCGCCGACGAAGGGGGGCGGTGCGCGCGAATACGCGGAACTCATCGCACCGGTGCTGGTCGGACTTGGCGATGCGCCCTTCGTTCTGGTCGGCCACTCCTTCGGTGGCCGAATTGCGTGCGTCGTCGCGTCGAAACACCCCGAACTCGTGGACCAACTTGTCCTGACTGGGGTTCCCCTCATTCGACGCGGTCACTCGCGCGCCCCGCGAGCGTTCCGCCTTCTTCGTTGGCTCCATCGTCGAGGTGTCGTGAGCGAGGCTCGAATGGAGTCCGCGCGCCAGAAATACGGTTCAACTGACTACCGCAACGCCCACGGCGTTATGCGCGACGTTCTTGTCGCGAATGTCAACGAGAGTTATGAAGATGAACTCGCGACCATTGTCGCTCCGGTGACACTCCTCTGGGGCGAGCGCGACGACGTCACCCCCGAAGTCGTAGCGACGAGAGCGAGTGCAGTCCTGAGTGCGACGCATACGTTGGTGTCATTGCCCGGCGTTGGTCACCTTGTGCCCACCGAAGCGCCGGCGGACCTCGCCACGACCGTGTTCGGGGTAGTGCGCTAGTGGTCGTGCTCGACGTCGTGATGATCGTCGCGCTGGTTGGCGCGTACGTCGCGCAGATGCTCAGGTGGCTTCGCGTGTTGCAGCGCGAGCACTACGAGGCCGGTTCCATGAGTCGATTCCTTGGCCGGTGGTCGTCGCCACAAGTCGGCGCCATCACGAAGTCCAAGTTGCGCCTCGAACTCGCCGACCACTCGCCGCGCCGTGCGCCGCTCGACGACTTCGTGGGCGCGCAGCAGTACGACCGTGAGAAGTTGGCGCCCAAAACGGAGAGGCCCAAGTACCGACCAATTACCTTGAGCCAGGTGTTGGTCGTTGTGTTTGTCGGCGCGGTCATCGTGAAGGAGCCGGTTTTCTTCGTTGCGGTCGGTGTGCTCTACGGTTTCGCGTGCCCGGTGGGCCTGTCGATCAAGGGACGGACGAGCCCTTTGGCATGGACCCGACGCCTGGTGACGATCACCATCCTTGCCACACTCATTGCGGTGGCGATTTCGTTGATTGGCATTCCTGCTCGCCAGCACTGGCTGCCCGCGGTCGTCGTCGTTTGGGCGGTGCCGGTGATCCTTGACGTGACGGCGCGGGCGCTCAAGCCCTACGAGGGTCGGCGCGCGCAATCATTCGTGGATCAGGCGGTGACACGCCTGACTCGAGTGCATCCGCGCGTCGTGGCCATCACTGGCTCCTACGGTAAGACCTCGACGAAGAATCACATCGTTGACCTCCTCGCCGTTGACGGAGGCGTCGTCGCGACGCCGCGAAGTTTCAATAATCGCGCCGGACTCTCCAGGGCGATTAACGAGAATCTCGCCGACGGCACGCGCGTCTTCATTGCCGAGATGGGCACCTACGGACCCGGTGAGATTCGCGCCCTGTGTGAATGGTGCGTGCCGGAGATCGCGGTCGTGACAGCGATTGGCCCGGTGCACCTCGAGCGAATGAAAACACTCGTGGTCATCGAGGGCGCCAAGTTCGAGATCACGGAAAGGGCCAAGGTGGTCGTCGTCAACATCGACGATCCGGTGCTCGCGCGATGGCCCACGCAACGAGCGAGTGGTGAGAAGCGCTACCGGACCGCCGGATCAGTGAACTCAGACGCGTCGGTGCGAGTTCGCGTTGACGGTGACGAGTGGACAGTCATCGTTGACCACGAGGTACTGGGCAGCTTGCGTTCGATTGCGAGTGTGCAACCAACCAACCTCGCGTGCGCCTTAGCCGTCGCTCTCGAACTGGGAACGCCGAGCGATCAGTTCGTAGCGAGAGCATCGTCGGTACGCCCCATCGACAATCGCTCCAACGTTGGCACCGCGCCGTCAGGTGTCATCGTCATTGACGACACGTTCAATGCCAACCCCCAAAGTGCAATCTCGGCGCTGAAGACGCTGTCGCGCGTCGCCGCTACGGGTCGTCGAGTCGTGGTGACGCCGGGACTGGTTGAGCTCGGGCGCGAGCAGTACCCCGAGAATCTGGCGCTCGCCCAGAAGGTGGCCGCCGCGCAGGACGAATTAGTGATCGTCAAGCGCACGAACGCACTTCCCCTCCAAGCCGGTTACAGGGGGCCGGTACGTCGATTTAATTCGCGCGACGAGGCCGTGGCGTGGGTGCGGGCGTCGCTCGTGGCGGGCGATGGCGTGTTGTACCTCAACGACCTGCCCGACCACTACCCTTAATGCTCTAATGACGGCACTGGACGCTTCGTGACACTGGGTGTGCTCTTCGGGGGACCGACGCCCGAACACGACATTTCAATCCTGACGGGACTGCAGGCCCTGCACGAGCTTGAGCGCGCGGGGCGCGAAGTGACCGGGATTTATTGGACGAAGACCGGCGCGTTCTATTCGGTACCCAGTGACGTCGAGGCCGAAACATTCCTCGATGGTCTACCCAAGGGCTCGAACGAACTGACGCTGCGACTCGGTGACCAGGGTGGGTTCTATGGCGCCGGTCGACTGGGCAAGGAGCGCGCGCTGCCCTTGGAGGCCCTCGTACTGGCCACGCACGGCGGCCCCGGCGAAGACGGGACGCTTCAGGGTGCGTTAGACCTCGCCGGACTCGCCTACAGCGGACCGACGGTTGCGGGCGCGGCACTGGGCATGGACAAATGGTCCTTCGGCGCCGTGATGGCGTCGGCCGGCGTACCGACACTTTCGCGGGCGTTGCTCGAAACCTCCACGACGACGCTCGAATTCGACGGTCCCTACATCTTGAAGCCGCGCTTTGGCGGCTCGTCGATCGGTATCGAAGTCGTCACCGACCTAGCGACGGCTAAAGCACGCCTCAGTGCGAACCTGCACTTCGCGAGCGGATGTGTCGTGGAGCCGTTTCGTCGCGACCTCGCGGACTTACAAATCGCGGTACGCACCTACCCGACCGTGTCGCTGTCGGCGATCGAACGACCGATCCGACGTTCCACCGATACCGAGATTTTGGACTACCGCGACAAGTACGTTGGTGGGGAGGGCATGGTGTCGGCGCCTCGAGAACTGCCCGCCGTCCTACCCGAAGCACAAGCGAAACTCATCGAGGAGTACGCCCGCCAGATCGTTGACGTGGCCGGTGTGCGTGGCGTTGCGCGGATTGACTTCCTCGCCAGCGAGAGTGAACTCTTCGTCAATGAGATCAATACAATCCCCGGTTCACTTTCGAAGCACCTCTTCGTGCAACCGCCGCTCGCCTTCGCTGCGCTACTCGCTGACCTGGTTGCTGAGGCCATTGAACGACCAGCTCATCGCTTCAGCGCGGCCGGGGCCGACGGACTCGTGTTGCGCAAGGCCACGTCCATTGCCGCCAAACTCGCGTAGTCGCGGCACCCGAGCGCTCGCCTCGAGCAGCACGTCGCTATAGGGATCGATGAGCAGTCCCTGCTGGAGTGCCCAGAATGCCAGCTCAAAGTGTCCGTGGGCGATGGCGTCATGATGCAGCGCGAGCGCCGCCCATTCACCATCGCGCGAGAGTCGTGCACCGTAGCCCTCAGCGAGGAACCATTCGAAACCGCGCAGGGCGCTCGCGAGTGGCTCTCCCTTAACCATCGCCAGCGCTTGATGGGCGAGCGGTGCCGCTTCATCGTTCGCGAGTTGGCGAGCTCGAGCGACGAGTGTGGTGAAGATCTCAACATCGCTCGTGATGCCGTGGGTGACGTACAGCCCCGAGGACGTCACCGCATGAAGTCGTGGTCCGGTGGTATCTGCGCCGGCGCTTCGACGAACCACGCTGGCGGTATTGGCGAGCGTCCGCAACGAGGCGTCGACGTCGGCGTGCGTGAGGACCCGCGTGCGCAGACGATCGCCGGTGACCGGCTCGTTTCGGTGCAGCGCCAGGTAGGCCAGCATCTCGATGCCACGGCGGCGAAGCGTCGGCGTGAGCGGCTCGCAGAGACCGAATACCTGGGGGTCGGCGCGCAGCAGCTCGACGCGAACGTCGCGCGAACCTACGCGTGCAACAGTGTCGGGCGTCGCCCATGACGTCGTGACCGGTCGAGTGTCGTCGAGGTAGGGCGTCAGCGTGATGGCGCAGGCGGCCAACTCCTCATCCAGATCTCGCGGTGGCCCGAGGTACAGCACCAATGTGTTGCGCACGGTCCTCGTCGCCAGGGCGCGAAGTAAGTCATTTTCGGTGTTGGTGAAGACCAGTCGTCCTTCGTGTAACGAGACGACCGCGTTCGTGACGTCGTCGCCGTTCCACGCGGGGAGAATTGCCAATCGACCACCTTCGCGCGCAAAGCTCACGAGTGTGGCCGCTCCGGTGTCGCCGAGGGAACAGGCCACGAGAGGATCGTCGCTGGCGACGCCGCTCGAAGGGGCGAGGTTGTGCGGCACTTCAATGACGCCGTCAACCCTGTCGCCAATGAGTTGTCGAAGTTGTGCGATAAGTGCCGGATTCAGCGCTCGCAGCACTCGAATTGTCTCGTCAACGTCGTGGTCGATCTCGACGAACTGATGCTGACGGATCAGGTCACTACGTCGTTTCGCCATGAGGGCCATTGGTAGCGACCCGAGTGCGGACAGTGACAACGGAACCACGGGATGCGTGGGCGATCGAGTCGGGACCGGGCGATGGCCACGCTGCTGCACGGTCGGTGGATCGGCGAGTGCACTGATCGGCTGAGTGATCGTGTGTGGTTCTGGCGTGGAAATGGCGAGGGCGGGAATGAGGAAGGGGAGTACTGCCACCAAGAGGCCGGCGAGCCACGCGCTTCCGCCTCGCCCACTCGAGGAACCACGACGGAGTCGCACGACGTTGAGCACAACTTGCCAAAGGAAGATCAACCAAAAGAGCGCCAGCAGTGCGAGTAGGGCACGAAGGAGCGTGCCGTCGCCGTGACGCGTCGCGCGGCTCCACTTGGAAAGCACGACGTAGGGGAGAAGGGCGAAGTAGAGCGCCATTGCCGTGCCCTGCAGTGGCGCGGCGACGCCCTTTAGGTGATCGGTATGAGTTGCCACGTGAGCGACGCCTCGCTCGACGTGGAGGAGATTTCTAACTGGCAACTTTGGGTGGCGCCGACCACGACTTGTTGCAAGACCGGACTCATCAGTGCGCCGCATTGAAGGGTCTGGCTCGTTGACGCGCTGGTGGTCAACGTCCAGTTGCCTGGACCTCGAAGAGGGACGTCGACGACCTCGAAACCGGGACCGAGTACTCCCGAGGACCCGCCTTTCATCGCGCTCGCGTTGGATGCGGCGTTGATTCGCAGCACGGTCGTCGTAGTCACGACGGAGTAACTCGGCGCGGCTGGTGGCGTAGTTGTCGTCGTCGTTACCGGTGGACGTCGATGGTGCTGGGGCGTCGTCGGCGCCGGCGTTGTCGTCGCTGGCGTTGTCGTCGCCGGCGTAAGCGTCGCCATGGTCGTGGTTACCGGTGACTTCGAAGAGAGTGGGCGCGACGAAACCGCGGGGACGTTGGGCGTCGAGGCCGTGGTGAGGGTGACCACCAGAACGACCAGAAGTACCGGACTCGACCACATTACGAGGTGCGTACTCTTCAAGGAAAAGTGTGGGCGCGCCATTGTTTTCGAAGGGTAGTGGTGATGGTGGCAAATAGCGATTCGACACTTGCAGTCCTGCGTTTCACCTAAATGAGGAAGCGCACAGCGAAGTGCTGCAGCTCTTTTTGGAGAGTGGCGGGCGCAGAATGGTCGTCGGCGGCGACCTCTCGAAGCGATCGCCCTTCGTAGACGCGCGCGTAGGTGAGACTCGCAATTCGCTCGTACTGACTTCCTCGAAAGCTGTTGAGTCGCGCCAAAAGAGGTGAAGACTCCGCGGCCGGCACGTCGCGCTGATCGAAGTTCGAGATCGACCGTTTGGCGGACTTCTCTTTGAGGAGCCAACGGCGCAGACGCCCTCGTAGCGCCGAGAGTATGTCCGGCGCGGCGTACTGACGTGACTGACCGGCCCAATCGCTGAGGAGTTCGCTGGCGAGACCGACGGCGACAGCGAGTGTTTCGCTCGGTTCGTCAACGATGCCGTCACCGAATCGCAGTTGGCGACAGACGCTGACAATGCCCGGAATCAAGGTCTGAAGGAGTGCACGGTGCACTTCGGGATCATCCGCCGCTTCGAGCAGTGCACGCACCACTTGCGCGCGTTCGAGAACGGTTCGCCCGCCACGAGCCTCGAGCAGGTTGACAATGTCGTAGAGGTCGATCAGGCCGCCCAGACGTAGTTCGGGGAAGCGTTCGTCGAGGGCGGTGAGTGCGCGGCGCGATTGTGTCGTGTGGCCCACGTGTAGCCACTCGTAGCGCATCTGTCCCAGGAAGTCGTTCTGAAGTGTCATGGCGCTCAGTACAGGTCGACGGGCGCATCGCGCCACCACTCGCGGCGCGCCATGGATGAGTACGTTTGTCACGCCGGCCATCATTCGTGCACCCACGCACATGGCGACGCACATAGTCGCGACCATCCCCTGCAATCTCCGTTAATGAAGGTGTAAGGCCAATGTCACACCGACGGTCGACACTGAAGCCATGGTTACAGCCGCGTGTGAGCGAACCTCCTCTGCGGTAATGACTACCGTCACCCAGGCCTACCGCTTCGCGATCGACCCCTCACCAGTACAGGCCAACGCCCTGCGCAGTCACATCGGGGGCACCCGGTTCGCCTACAACGCCCTGCTCGGCTTGGTTAAAGTCAACTGGGATGAGAACCACGCCAAGAAAGTGGTTGGCATCGATGTCACGAGCGCCGACTACCTCGGGACCCGTCACCTCGATCTCCAGAAGCTCTGGTACGAGCATCGTGACGTACTGGCGCCGTGGTGTGCAGAGAATGGCTCGTCGACCTACAACTACGCCTGTTTGAATCTGTCGAGGGCCTTCGCCAACTGGCACAGCGGCAAGACCAAGTTCCCCACATTCAAACATCGTGGAGGGATGGCGTCGGTGAGTTTGATGGGATCCAGCGTGCGACTGTCTGATTCCCACCACGTGCGCATTGCCCGGATTGGTGAGGTCAAGACCTACGAATCAATGCGCAAGCTTCATCGTCACCTAGACCGCGGGAACGCGAGGATTCTCTCGGCCACGGTCACACATGTCAGAGGTAAGTTCTTGATCGCCTTCACTGTCAAAGTCGACCGCGCCATCCCCGCCACTCGGCCACCCGAGCGAGTCATCGGCATCGACGTTGGGCTCACTACCCTCTATACGGGCGCCACGCCGGACGGCGAAATGGTTCTCCACGTCGAGAACCCCCCACAAGTCCTCACGGCCGAGAAGAAGCTGGCCCATGTGCAGCGCATCACGAGTCGGCGCCAAGGGCCCCGAAAGCGAGTCGCTCCATCGAACCGGTGGAAGAAGGCGAACGCTCGAGTCCAAAAGGTTCACGCCGGCGTCACAAACTCGAGGCGAAATCTGATTCACGAGACCACGACGATGTTGGCGAAGAGCTACCACGTGATCGTCGTCGAAAATCTCAATATCGCCGGCATGCTGAAGAATCACTCACTCGCGAAGCACATCAGTGACGCCGCTTGGGATGAGTTCACTCGCCAGCTCGACTACAAAACGAAGTGGTACGGATCGACACTCGTTAAAGTCGATCGCTTCTATCCCTCTTCGAAAACCTGCGCGTCGTGTGGAACTGTGAAAGCCAAACTGTCCCTCGCGACGCGCACCTACGCCCGTGAACACTGCGGGCACAAGGTCGACCGCGACCTCAACGCGGCCATCAACCTGGCCCGACAAGGCCTGGCGGGGACAAGCTCCATTACTGGACATGGAGGGGAGGTAAGACCGAAGCATCAGCAAGTTGATGCCAAGGCTCACCCCGATGAAGCGTCAACCAAGGCGTCGACTCTCGTCGGCGTCTAAGAGATACTTCGGTCTAGAACGTCGGTGGTTAGTTCGGGTATTTGTCGTACGCCTTCACCAACCGAGTTTGCCGTGGGAGGTCGCCGCGTAGGCTGTTGCTATGGACATTGAATCTTTCTACGAGCAGAACGAGGCCCGCCGAGAGAGCGCGGAGTTTGAATTCGGCAGCGAATGGTCCGATCCGTCGGATAACGAATACGAACTTTCGTGGGTGGAGGCGACGGGCGAACTGTATCTGATGGTCGAGCCCGACGCGATCGTCAACGAGGACATCTTTGGCGACTTCTACGTTCATGACGAGATGATCAGCGACCTCACTGTCGTCATCATTGGCAAATCGCCGTCGCTTGCCGGACTCGAGGACACCCTGCGGGGCTGGGAGGATGCGATGCTCGAAGAGAACTCACTCGCCTGGCTCTATGAGCGGTTCCCGCCGACGGCTTAAAGGTACGGAGTCGGCGAATCGGCCACTTTGCACAGACGCGTAAGTGAGGGTACGAGGTTGTGTAATGGGACACGCTCCGCTTCATTAATGGTGGTCATCAGGGCGTTCCAACTTCCGTCAATCGACGTCGCGGCTGCTGCACTCGGTGTGGCTTTCAGCAGATCGCTCATCGCCTGACCTTGGAGCGACGTTCGTGTTGCGGCGCTGAGTCCGGGAGCGTCACTCTGCGCTTGGAGGGCCAGCGCACGCTTCACGAGCACACACGATGAACGCGCATCGGTGATCGCACCGCCGGTCCCGCACGAACTCAGCGCGACGCTTGCGACCACGATCGCCAGAAGTGGACTGAAGCGCCTGACTAACCGAGCCACGAGTCAGCAGCCTGCAGCAGGAAGTCGCTGACGCTGCGTCCACGTTCGAAGATGTCGCACAGTGGATCCTCACCCTTGGCGACCTGACTGAGCGAAATGGCCCGATGCGCGACGATCGAGATTCGACGCTCACTGCTCTCGGTGGGCGAGGCGAAGGTATCAGTCGCAGTTACTTCAAGTGGCATCTCGAGTCCGCCAATAGGCGCAAGGTCAATCGCCAGACGCAGCAAGTCCGGACCGTGGGGCATCGGGGGCAGACTCCACGTCAGCACCAGTGGAAAGTGAAACTCGTCAGGTGGGTCGACGTCATCGGGAAGTCCGAGAACGGCGTCTTCGAAGGCGAGCAGGGTCCGAGGGTCTACGTCAAGTTCGATGTGTAGATCAATCGGACCGCCGCAGCCGTCCTCGGGATGCAGATCAACTTCCCAGGCTTGACGCAGCGAATACGTCTCGACGAAATGTCGTTCATCGTGTACGTGAAAACCGTGAGTCACAGCATGATCTTTTAGGTCTGCAACGAAACCAGCGACGTCAATAGCGGCCATTGACACTCAGGATAGTCCCCAACACCGCTACGGTGACTGCGTGACTGACACACTCCTGGACCCGCTGCGTTCATGCGCACTCGAGATCGGTGAAGCTATTAAAGGTCATCGGGGGAGAGGTCTCTCGGGTCAACGTGCAACGCAGTATCACTTGGACTTGGCAGCGGACGAAGTGGCGTTACGAGTACTCGGTGGCGCCGGCTTTCGCGTCATCAGCGAAGAGTCCGGTGTCACCGGGAACGGTTCAATGACGGTCGTGGTCGATCCGATTGACGGTTCGACGAACTGTGACCGAGGAGTGCCATTCTTTTCCACGAGCCTCGCGGTGATGCGTGGAGAGGAACTCGTTGCTGCGCTCGTGATGAATCAAGCAACGGGCACCATCTACGAGGCGGAAAAGGGGAGCGGTGCTCGCCGGGATGGTTCGTCGATTCAGCCGAGCGGTCAAATCGATATTTCGAAGTCAATCGTCGGCTCCTCTGGCTATCCGACACACGACCTTGGCTGGTCGCAGAATCGATCCCTCGGCGCGGCGAGTCTTGAAATATGTCTCGTCGCCGATGGGGCCCTCGACGTGTATGGCGTGGCGCAACATTCTGGACTCAACATATGGGACTACTTAGGCGGACTGCTGATTGCTCGTGAAGCCGGAGCTGTCGAAGCTGACTATCACGACGAAGAGTTAGAGACGAGTGAGAACGTACTGCGTCATCCGGTCTTTGCGGCGACTTCTCAATTACTTTCCTTCATGATGGGCGCCGGTCCGATTTGACTCCCTGTTGGTCGATCTCGGCATTCAATGAATGAGCGCACCCTCTAGGCTTGAACTCCTCGGGCGCTTAGCTCAGTTGGTTAGAGCAGCTGATTTACACTCAGCAGGTCGGGGGTTCGAGTCCCTCAGCGCCCACTGGTTTTTCAAGAAGTTCTGCTTCAAAAAGTGGTCCCGTGTCAACGCGATGTCAACGCAATTCCCTAGAGGACGGATTAATGGACCCAAAACTCGTAAGTACAACGGGCAAGATTTATCACATGATGCCTCAGGAAATTTGGTTTGTTGAGCGCCTAATGGCGAGAGCCCAAAGGATCGATTCTCCAACTGGAGTTCTTCGTCGTAACGGCTACTCGTCCACGGTTCTACGTTTCGGTTCCGTCGGTGACGCAATCATTGGGTATCTCTTGTCGGTCGCTCTGCTCATCGCAATGCTCTTAGCCACGAATCACCACCCGGTGAACGCAACGCCCTATATCGTCAACGTCCTGGTTTATATTGTTCTTGCCGGGCCGATCTACTTCCTACTTCTCCGCAGACGCTTGCAGAGTTCGCGCGAGGCTCGCGCTTACCGCTCCAGTATTTGAATGATCCGTTGGAGGGGAATTCAACTCTCTCCGATTAGGCGTCATACTCTGACCGAATCCAATGAGCCAAAATCAGGCTAAGAGACTTTTCGAAAGTGCCGCGCCTGCTTCTTCTGCCATTCCAGGAAGTACGTGAGCGTAGATCGAGAGAGTGATAATCGGTGATGCGTGCCCAAGCATTTCGCTCACGACTTTGACTGGTGCGCCCGAGGCCAGCATGATTGAAGCCGCAGTGTGACGCGTGTCGTGAAACCTGATTCGACGCAAGCCTGATTTCTTGACTGCGCTCTCAAACCAGCCCGAAACGCTGTCGGGGTGATACGGGCGTCCCAATTCGTCCGCGCACAAATATCCGCTGTTCTCATATGCGCCGCCCGATTGCAATCTCTCTCGTCCTTGCGCGGTTCGATGGGCTCGAAGGATTGGTAGTAGGGAAGCGTCAATGGGCACCGAGCGACGACCGGCGGCAGTCTTAGGCAGGGAGTCAATGGGCCGCCCTTCGACCGTTACTCTCGCTCGATTTATTCGCAAGGTGCCGCGTTCAAAATCGAAGTCATCCCATTTGAGGCCGCACAGTTCGCCGCGCCGCAGGCCGCGAGTTAAGGCGAGCGTCCACGCCCACGCCAGTCGGTCGTCCTTCACGCTGTCTATAAATTCGCGCGCCTCATCTATGTTCCACGCCTTCATTTCCGGCCTGTCGGCGCGCGGTTGTGCAATGGCTGCGATTGGGTTCCGAGGAATGAGTTCATTCTGAACCGCCCATTTACACGCCGACTTCAGCACGCCAATTGCTAACTGAATAGTGCGCGGAGAAAGGCCGTCGCGACCAGCTGAAGTCCGATTCGTCTTTAACGTGGTAATGAGTTTGTTCACGATTATTGGCGTTAATTCAGAAACAACGACGGCGCCAATGTAAGGAACTAACCACGCCCTGACCGCGAGTCTGTATTGCGCCATGCTCGCGCCCCGAAGCTCTTTGGACGCTTGAGACGGCAGCCAATGTTCCTCCAATAACTGCTTGACGGTCATCGACGTGTCAGGACGCCACGATCCATCTTCGACGCCGCTGAGGATGCGGTTCAAATACGTCTGCGCATCCCCTTGAATTCTGAAGCCGCCCTTGGAATGTTGCTTGCGTTTACCCGTGGCCGGATCATTCGTGAACCAGTATGCGGTGTAGGTTTCCCCGCGCTTGATGATTGAACCTTTCATGGAATCCTCTTTCGCTTTGTGAAGTTCACTTACTTGTCTCTCGCTCTAATCAGATCGATCGCCGTTTGGGTCAATTCACCAGCCGCTTTGCCCTTGGTCGTCGCCGTAAGGAATCCGTATATGTGACGACACTTGGAAACCAATTTTCCCGCATTCGCTTTGCTTGGTTCGCCGGTGACCTTCATGATTTGTTGCAGCGGGTCCAGTCCATTTCTGATTGCCTCCACATACACTTCAGCGACTCTCAAATATGTTTCAGTTTTCAGGGCTGGTCGCCCCGGCTTCTTGGAGACGTCCTTGTCTTTAAGATAGAGAATTCGACGCGCAGCCTTTTGTCGCTTTGAGCTTGTCGGCCGCGCTTTGTAACTTGGCGAGACCAGACCAAATCTCTTTGCATCCTCAACGATGTTTGCAACGAGGCCGGGCGTCACTTCGGCCCTCGCCAGGTGGCGTTGGCGAGTCATGTATTCGGCAACGATTGCAGCCAGTGGCACGGATCGAAGATCGCGAGACCTAATGAATCCTTCGCGTGAATCCCATTTGGAGGAGGCACGACGCGGCCAATGTTTTAGAGCTTGGGCTTTGGTCAGGTGGGTGACTCGCTGATCCAGCGAAGCAGGGTCAACGGCCCAGAGTTCAATGCCGACAACCTCAGCGCGACCATTGACTATGGCGAACGTGGTCCATAAGTCGAATGGACCGGTTTTCGGATTTGGCCACCTGCCGCCATTGCGATTGATTATCTCCATGCGGGTGACAGTAACACGAAATGGTGACGTGAAGGTGACGATGGGCTAGGGGTTTCCTAAACTCCAATGTAACTTCGTGAGATGTGGGTTTAGTCAAAGGTGGCCCAATCGTATCCAATGTGGTTACGGTGGGTTTATGAACATCGGTGGAGAGGAAATAGACGAAGCGCAAGTACTGATCATGGTGAACTCAGGGCGACGAATCGCGCGCGACGGCACCGGGCGTCAAGTTCGCGAAGAGTCAGGCGCATCACAGAGTGAAATCGGTCGCGCGGTCGGCGTGTCGAAGGCTTCAGTTTGCAAGTGGGAACTGCGACAGCGAGAACCGGTGGGGGCGCATGCGGTCATGTATTGGATCGTGATTCAGTCACTTGTTGCGACCAACGGTGATGGTTCCAATGACTAGGGCTACCTACAACGCTGACGAAATGCACGAGCTCACCGGATTAAGCAAATGGGCAATTTATGAAGCCGAGAAAAAGGGACAGTTTCCAGTCCCGGCAATTCATGTAGGGCGCCGCCTGCTTTGGCCGAAAGCGGCTGTAGATATTTTGCTTGCTGGCGA
>DATCCA010000088.1:0-2169 GCA_036511575.1 Acidimicrobiales bacterium | reverse complement strand
CATGTTGCCAGCTTCCTTGGCCGCCGTCGTACCCGTGTTCATCGCGACACCGACGTCGGCTTGGGCCAGCGCGGGGGCGTCGTTTGTGCCGTCGCCGGTCATCGCGACGAGCTTTCCGCCCTCCTGTTCCGCCTTGATCAGTTTCATCTTGGCTTCGGGCGTCGCTTCGGCTAAGAAGTCGTCGACGCCGGCTTCTTGGGCGATGGCGGCGGCGGTGAGGGGGTTGTCACCAGTGATCATGATCGTGCGAATGCCCATCGCGCGCATCTCAGCGAAACGCTCGCGGATACCTTCTTTCACGACGTCTTTCAACTCGATGACCCCTAGGAGGTCGGGGCCGTCTGCGACGGCCAACGGAGTTGAGCCCGCTCGGGCCACTCGCTCGACAATCTGGTCGACCTCGCCCGATGTTTGTCCACCCTGCTCTCTCACCCAGCGCCCAATCGCTTCGGCCGCGCCTTTACGAATCTGGTGACCGTCAACGTTGAGTCCCGACATGCGGGTCTGAGCGCTAAAGGGAACAAAGTCGTGCTCGACGCCGAGATCACGCTCGCGGATATTGAATCTCTCTTTCGCGAGGATGACGATCGAGCGACCTTCGGGGGTCTCATCGGCCAGCGAGGCCAACTGCGCCGCCGCGGCCAACTCTTCTTCGCTATGACCGCCCGCCGGGAAGAACGCTGATGCCATGCGGTTGCCAAACGTGATCGTGCCCGTCTTGTCCAAGAGGAGAGTCTGTACGTCACCGGCCGCTTCAACGGCACGACCGGACATCGCGAGCACGTTGCGCTGAACGAGGCGGTCCATGCCGGCAATACCAATTGCCGACAAGAGCGCACCAATGGTGGTGGGGATAAGACACACCAAGAGTGCGATGAGGACGATCACAGAGACGCTCACGCCCGAGAACGCTGCGAAGGGTTCGAGGACAACGACGACGGGTACGAAGACGATGGTCAACGCGGCTAGGAGTATTGTGAGCGCAATTTCATTGGGCGTCTTTTGACGTCGGGCGCCCTCAACGAGCGCGATCATGCGATCGAGGAACGTGTGGCCTCGTTCGGCTGTGATGCGAATCACGATCCGGTCAGAGAGAACACGCGTTCCTCCTGTCACCGCGGATCGGTCCCCGCCGGACTCGCGAATGACTGGCGCGGACTCACCCGTGATCGCCGATTCATCCACCGAGGCCACGCCTTCTACGATGTCTCCATCCGAGGGAATGACGTCGCCGGCTTCGCACACGACGAGGTCACCTCGAACAAGGTCGCCCGCCGCCACACGATCTTCACTCCCGTCTGGGCGGAGCCGACGAGCGTCGGTCTCGACACGCATCCGTCGAAGAGCGTCGGCCTGAGCCTTGCCTCGCCCCTCGGCTACTGCTTCGGCAAAGTTGGCGAAGAACACCGTGAGCGCCAGCCAGATCGTGATGAGCCAGTCGAACAGGCTCGGATGAGCAATGGACTCGAGAAAGGTCACGACCGTGCCGAGCAGCACGACGAACATCACGGGGTTTCGCACCTGAATCCTCGGACTGAATTTCTTGAGTCCATCCCACGCTGCCGGGACGAGGATCTCTCGGTCGAAGAGCCCTCGCCGGCGAGTCATGCCGCCGGCGCCCTTGAGCCCGTCTGGTTGCGCGTCGCTCGACGCGGGAACGGCGAAATCAACGTTACTCATGAATCTGAACCTCCTTCAAGGTGACCTGCCACGCTCTTTTCAGACCGCGGCAGGTCAGTGGACTGCGCCACTGGTGAACTGTCGACAAATTCGTCGTGCGCTATGGCGTGGGCGACGCGAGTGCGCCCGCTGTACTCAGACGACGACCGGGTGCCGCGGCGACAACGCGCCGTCATCAGAAGAACTTCCCGTGAGAGAGCTGTTCGACAATCGGTCCAAGCGAGACAGCGGGAAAGAAGGTGAGCGCGCCCACCACGAGGATGACACCGATGAGCAGTCCAATGAACATTGGCTTGTCAGTGCGGAATGTTCCGAGCGACGCTGGGACGACGTTCTTGTCGGCCAAGGTCCCCGCCATCGCCAGCACGGGCACGATAATGGCGAAGCGCCCAAGGAGCAGGCCCACCGTCTCGGTGACGTTGTAGAAGGCGGTGTTGGAGCTGAGGCCGGCGAAGGCGGAACCGTTGTTGTTAGTGACCGAGGTGAACG
>DATCCA010000087.1:0-12379 GCA_036511575.1 Acidimicrobiales bacterium | reverse complement strand
GAAGTGCCGCTCACGCGCACGCGCTACTACGAACCACAACAAGTGATGGCCGCTGTGGAGAAGAGCGACTCGCACGGACGTTTCCGCTCGCTGGTCGTGACCAGCGAGCGCAGTCACTCCTACGCGACGCTGGCGATTGCCTCCTCGACCTCGGACGTCGAAGTCTTCAGTGTTGGTCCCGCGACGACTGCCGCGCTGGAGAGCCAGGGCGTGCACGTGCACGGACAAGGTGACGGTGGGTCCTTGACGCTCGCGGGACAGATAGTGCGCGGTCCAGTGCTGGTGCTGGGAGCGAGGGAACTGCGTGACGGCCTCGTCGATGTTCTACGCGAACGCGGACTCGACGTCTCGGTCGTTGCCTGCTACGAGACGGTGGCACTCGTTCCGAGCGAGACTGAGCAGGCTCTCCTGCGAGCTGGCGACGTGGTCTTCATCGGCGCGCCCTCCGCGTGGGCCGTCGCTCGAGCGTTCGTCGATGCGCGCGCGTGGATCGTTGTGCCCGGCGCGTCGACGGGAGCAGTCGTCGCCGCTGAACACGAACGCGTCATTGAAGGGTGGGGCCCGCACCTGCGCCAACGACTCGCGAACGTCGAGTAATTCGCCCGACGAGCGAGATTCCTGGTCGCAATAGGCTAGAGGCGTGTTTCCCACCGAACGACCTCGACGACTTCGTCGCACGCCGGCGCTGCGACGACTGGTCGCCGAAACGACCGTCGCCCCCCACGACCTCGTCGCGCCACTGCTCGTCGCCGAGGGCATCTTCGAAGCACGTGCAATTTCGTCGTTGCCCGGACACTTCCAGCACACCATCACGTCGCTTCGTGAAGAGGTACGTGCCTTGGTGCGCGTCGGCGTGCGCGGCGTGTTGCTCTTTGGTGTGCCAACATCCAAAGACGAGGTCGGCAGTGGTGCCTGGAACCCCGACGGCATCGCGCAAGTCGCACTACGCGAACTGCGCGACGAGTTCGGTGACGACATTGTCCTGATGGCCGATCTTTGCCTCGATGAGTACACGAGTCATGGTCACTGTGGTGTCCTTTTGGCGAACGGCACGGTCGACAATGACGCCACCATTGCGCTCTACGCACAGGTCGCGGTCGCCCAGGCGCAGGCCGGCGCCGCCGTTGTCGCGCCGAGCGGCATGATGGACGGCCAGGTGGCGGCGATTCGCGTCGCGCTCGACCAAGCGGGCTTCACGGACACGATTATCCTCGCCTACGCCGCCAAGTACGCCAGCGGACTCTACGGGCCGTTTCGCGACGCCGTCGGAGTCGAGATCGTCGCCGGGGGCGATCGCAAGGGCTACCAGCAGGACTACCGCAACCGACGTGAGGCGTTGCGCGAAGCCCGGGCCGACGTTGCCCAGGGCGCCGACATTGTCATGGTGAAACCGGCAATGTCCTACCTCGACGTGGTGAGCGATCTTCACCACGCGCTCGACGTCCCCGTCTGTGCGTATCACGTGAGCGGCGAGTACGCCATGGTGAAAGCAGCGGGCGCGAATGGCTGGATTGATGAGACGGCCGTGGCGATTGAACAGCTCACCGCCGTTCGACGTGCGGGCGCTGACTTCGTCTTGACCTACTTCGCTCGCGAGATCGCTACGGAGCTCGACGCTTGAGCGATACGAACGAGGCATGGTTCGCGAGGGCGCAGGCGGTCATTCCCGGCGGCGTTGACTCGCCCGTACGATCCTTTCGCTCGGTGGGCGGCACGCCCTATACCGTGGCGCGAGGCTACGGCGCCTACGTCGAGGACGTTGAAGGAAAACGCTATATCGATTTCGTCCAGTCCTACGGCGCGTCGCTGCTTGGCCACGCACACCCCGATGTCGTCAAGGTGTTGCGCGACGCCGTCAACGACGGCACAACGTTTGGTGCGCCCACCCCCGGCGAGGTGTTGCTGGCCGAAGCAATGACGCAACGAGTGACGGGCCTCGAACAAGTGCGACTCGTCTCGTCCGGTACCGAGGCGGTCATGAGCGCAGTACGCCTCGCGAGGGGTGCGACGGGACGCGACAAGATCGTAAAGTTCGACGGCTGCTATCACGGTCACTCCGATTCGTTGCTGGTCGCCGGCGGGAGCGGCGTCGCACAAATGGGGTTACCCGGTTCGGCTGGCGTCACGGCTGGTGCCGTTGTTGACACCATTGTCGCTCCCTATAACGTCGTACCCGAACTTGACGACTCCGTCGCGGCGGTACTGGTCGAGCCAGTCGCGGCGAACATGAATCTCGTCGCACCGACCAAGGGCTTCCTCCAAGGACTGCGAGCGGAGTGCGACCGAGTGGGGGCGCTCTTAATTTTCGACGAGGTGATCACCGGATTTCGGCTGGCCTTCGCGGGGGCCGAACAGTACTTCGCCGTCACGCCCGACCTTTGGTGTTTCGGCAAGGTCATTGGTGGGGGACTGCCGGTCGGCGCATTCGGTGGCTCGAAGGCGCTTCTCTCGTCGCTCGCGCCACTCGGACCGGTCTACCAAGCGGGCACGCTGTCGGGCAATCCTCTTGCCACCGCCGCGGGAACGACGGTGCTGAACCTCGTGACGCCCTCGGACTACGACGCACTAAGCGAACGGGTCGGCCGCTTTGCCCGGTCACTGCAAGAGGCGATTCGCGCGAGCGGCCTCGTCGGACTCTGTCCGAGTGAGGGACCGCTCGTCGGTCTCTATCTGAGTCGCGAGGAAACGACGGCGCCATCCAACTTCGGCGAGGCGAAAGTCCTGTGCGACAACGGGCTCTATCGCTCTTTCTTTCACGCGATGCTGGACCGCGGCGTGGCCTTCGCACCGGGCGCGTACGAGATCTTGTTCGTCTCCATGGCGCACTCCGAGGACGACCTCGCCACTACGGTGGCGATGGCGGCTGAGGCCGCGGAGGTGGCGGCGAGTTCATGAGTGCACCACTTCGCAGTAGTGGCTGGTCGGTTCGTCCGAGCTTCGTCGCGAACGGATCGACGGCGCAGGTCACGCTGCTGAGTGACGACACCGGCCTCACCCAACTCGCCGGCGAACCCAGCGTCGCGTGGCAAACTCCGTGGGCTGAGTTGGGCAATCTCCAACTGCTTCGATTTGCACGCGGTATTGCACTCTTCGCGACCGCGAACGGTGTGCGCTACTGCTGGCGCAATCGCGACGTGCGCGACTACGAGGCCTGGCGTGTCATCGTGCTCGAACATGGTGGCACGGTCGCTCGTCATCGTCGCCGCGCCGGTGTGTTCGCGCTCGCGCTCGTGGTCATGCTCGCGGCACTCGCGGGCGGATTTGGATCGTGGTTGTATTCGAACACTTCGGGCACGAAGGAACTCGCCGACGCCAAGGGCATCAACCTCACCCAGAAGGATTTTCCATCGGGTTGGTTCGTGACCACGAGTTCATTGCTCGATGATCTCTTCCCCGCGTACGGGCAGGTCGATACGTCGACGACGACGCCGGTCAAGCCGTTGCCGGCAAGTTCAGAGTTCGCGCAAGCCGCGGCGCTGTTCCAGCGTTGCGTCGGCGTGTCGAACGCTCGCGACCGCGTCTTTGGCCTGTCGGGTCAACAGCCGGACTACCAGGTCTCCTCGCGCGTCTTCAGTTCGCCGTCCTTTGGCGGTATTCAAATCGCGTCGACCTCGCAGTACTACAAAACGACGACGATGGTCGATCACGACGTCGCCGAGATGTCACGTACGAAGTTCGGATCGTGCTTCGTCTCGTCGAACGTTGCCCTCGTTAAGGCCGTGCTTCGTGTGAAGATTCCCACGTCAAACGTCGGCACGACCTTTCGCCCTCGGACGTTCGTCAAAGGATGGGTTCGTGGTGGTGAGGCGCCGCTCACGTTACCCAATACGACCGGGACGCTCCATCTCGTCGTCGTAGTTATCTCGTCGGGCCACTACGAGGTAACCCTCGGTGCAATCGTCGACCAGTGGCCCAAATCCAAGACGTTCATCGCGAGCTTGGCGAGCACCCTGCTCTCGCGCACGGCGTCATCGTCGTCGGCGGCGGACTGAGCTTCGTCAGTCGCGCGATTTCGCGTCGCCGAGCAACATGGCGTACGCCTGTTCCGGTATGACGTCGGCGAGTCGAAGCAGTGCTTGGTAGCCCACCTCGGCCGGTCCGCGCTTGTCATTGCGCATGAGATTTGCCATGATCGCGAGCAACGTCGTCATCAGGGGCTCAATACGCATGCCCACGCCGACGCAGACCGTGAGGATCTTGGGCTCAGAGATTACGCGTACGAAGGCGCGCGCCACCTTGTAGTAGTCGCCGTAGGCCGATTCGAGTAGTTCGTCGTAGAGGGGGAGGAGCGACGAGTCGTCGTGGAGCAGCGCGTCGGCTACGACACTCGCGGCGAGCCGGCCGGTCTCGTAGCCGTAGGCGATTCCCTCACCGTTGAAGGGATTGACGGTGCCGGCGGCGTCACCGATAGTGAGCGTGTTCGTACCGGTCCTTGGTCCGAGTGCGAGTCCCATGGGCAGTCGACCGCCGGTCGCCGGTCCTAAGCAGGTCTTGTCGTTGAGTCCCCACGCGTCCGCCGTCTGAGCGACGAAATACTCCTGGAGTTTTGTGGTGTTCACGCCCTTCCAGGCGCCACCCGTCGAGAGGAGTCCGACGCCCACGTTGACGCGACCGTCGCCCAAGGGGAAGATCCATCCGTAGCCGGGCACGACCTCGCCCTTAGGGTCGCGAATGTCGAGGTGCGAATCAATCCACGGTTCGTCGTGGCGATCACTCGTGTAGTACCCGCGAAGGGCCATGCCCATGGGCCAGGATTTATTGCGCACGGTGCCAAGCTCGCGACCGAGTCGCGAGTTCTGGCCGTCGCCCACAATGAGGTAGCGACCTCGGATCTCACCCGCTTCGTTGTTGTCCTTGTCCTTCACCACGACCCCCGCCGCGCCGCGCAGTCCTCCATTGAGTGCGTTCGACGGTTCAACCAGCTCTACGGCCTCCACACCGCCGAGTAGTACGGCGCCCAGGCGTTCGGCCCGCTCCGCGACGAGTCCGTCAAGGTTGAAACGCGTGATGGTGTAGCCGTAATTTGGAAACACGGGGTGCTCGGGCCAGTTCATCTCGAGCGATGCGCCAAAGCCGAAGCCCCGCAATCCCTTGAAACGATGGCCATTCTCGGCCACGACATCCTCCAGGCCCATTTCCGCGAGTTGGAACACCGATCGCGGGGTGAGCCCGTCACCGCAGGTCTTCTCGCGCGGGAAATGCTTCTTCTCAATCAGACAGACTGACCACCCTGCTTGGGCGAGCCAGTAGGCGCAGGCCGACCCTGACGGTCCCGCACCAACGATGACGGCGTCGAAGACGGTGCGTGTCGCGACGACATCGCGCAGAGTTGGCATCGACCAAGCCTAGGTCCTTGGACCCGGCGCCCATCTTTCGAAGGGGCGGTGCGGGTCTGGTAGAAATGATGTCCGTGGACCAGTACTTACCAATACTGGGGCTCCTAGTTCTCGGAGTGCTCTTCGGTGCGGGTTCGCTTGTGATGTCAGCCATGCTGGCGCCTCGCAAGCGTCCCTCCGACGCGAAGTTGGCACCGTACGAGTGCGGGATTGTCCCCGAGATCGAGCCGCCACAACGTTTTCCGGTTCGCTTCTACTTGGTCGCAATGATTTTCGTGATTTTCGACATCGAAGTCGTGTTCCTGTACCCCTTCGCCGTTGTCTTTCGCCAACTCGGCCTCTTCGGACTCATTGAAATACTGATTTTCTCGCTGACGGTCTTTGGCGCTCTGCTCTTCCTGGTCGCCGAGGGTGCCCTGTCGTGGGGACCGGTAAAGCATCTGGTCCCGGGCCTGCCCTCACGCACGAGCTCCTCGACGATTCTTCGCATCAACTCCGACACAGATCAGGCGGCGTAATCGTGGCGCTCGAAGACCTGCAGCACAACTTTCTCACTGGTCCGCTGGAGGACATCGTGCGTTGGGCGCGACGCGCCTCGGTGTGGCCGGCGTCCTTCGGTCTCGCCTGTTGCGCGATTGAGATGATGGCAACCGGAGGCGCCGACTTTGACCTCGCGCGTTACGGCATGGAAGTCTTTCGTAACTCGCCGCGTCAGGCTGACCTGATGATTGTCGCCGGTCGTGTCAGCCAGAAGATGGCGCCGGTCCTTCGTCAGGTCTACGACCAGATGATGGAACCAAAGTGGGTCATCTCAATGGGCGTGTGCGCATCAACCGGGGGACTCTTCAACAACTACGCAATTGTCCAAGGTGTCGACCAGATCGTGCCCGTGGACGTCTACGCGCCCGGCTGCCCCCCGAGTCCCGAGACGCTGATGCACGCGATTCTCACCTTGCACGAGCAGATCCGCACGGGCGAGATCATGAAGCGCCGTCACGAGGGTCGCCCCGTGCACCTCGACGGTTCCCAAGACCTCTGGACGCCCGAGGTCCCGGTTGCTGTGAGGGTAGGCACACCGAAGTGATCTCCCTGTCTCCCGCGGCCCCCCCAGGCGTAGTTACCAGCGAAGGACTCGCTGCGGACCTGTGCTGCTTTCCCACCCTCGACCAGTACTTCTCACTCGTTCGATCCTTCAAAGACGACGGTTTCGAGATGTGCGTTGACCTCTGCGGGGTGGACTACCTCGAGCATTTCGACCGCTGGCTCCCCGACGGTGTCACGCCCACGCGCTTCGAAGTGGTGGTCAATCTGCTGAGCCTCTCGAAGAAGCAGCGCGTACGAATTCGTGTGCAAGCCGGGGACGACGCGCCCGAGGTCGACTCCCTCTTTGTCCTCTACCCCGGTACTGAGGCCATGGAGCGCGAGGCCTTTGACCTGTTCGGTCTGTTGTTCGCGAACCACCCCGACCTCACGCGCATCTTGATGCCCGAGGAGTGGGAGGGACATCCCCTTCGAAAGGACTATGGCGCTGGCCGTGTCCCCGTGCAGTTCAAAGAGTCACCGGGGCCGCGATGAGCGACGACTCGATACGCGTCGCGGAGCGCATTGATCTACTCACCGCCGAGACCTCCGAAGGCGCGCAGGAGCTGCAGCGTCGCGACACCACGGACGCCAATGAACTGGGACGTGAAGTCGGCGCGGTACTCCGACTCGACGGCCTGACGCTCGATCCGACCTCCGTTGACTACGACCGTCACGACGACGAGACGATGATCATCAACATGGGTCCATCACACCCGTCGACCCACGGTGTGCTTCGCCTGATGCTCGAGCTCGATGGCGAGTTCGTGTTGCGCACCAAGCCGGTCATTGGTTATCTGCACACCGGCATGGAGAAGACCGGCGAGGAACTCAGCTACATCCAAGGCGCGACCAACGTGACGCGGATGGACTACCTGAGTCCGGTCATCAACGAACTGTGCTTCTCGATGGCCGTCGAAAAGCTCCTCGACATTGAAGTACCGGCGCGCGCGGTATGGATCCGAATGCTGATGAGCGAACTCAATCGCATCTCGTCGCACCTGGTGTGGATGGCGACCAACGGTATGGACCTCGGCGCCAGCTCGATGATGATTTACGGCCTTCGCGAGCGCGAACTGATCCTCGCGTTCTTCGAGAAGACCGCCGGGCTACGCCTCAACCTCAATTACGTGCGCCCGGGCGGCGTCGCGGCCGACCTGCCCGACGGCTGGCGCGACGACGTACTCGTGATTTGCGACACGATCTACGCGCGCACCTTCGAGTACGACGAGCTGTTGACCGGTCAGCCAATCTTCCGTAATCGCATGGTGGGCGTCGCGCCCCTGACCGCCGAAGAGGCCCTGGCCCTCGGCGTCACCGGTCCGCTGTTGCGTTCAACGGGCGTCGCGTGGGACCTGCGTCGCTCGATGCCCTACCTCGCCTACGACGAGGTCGACTTCGACGTCATCGTCGGCACGTTCGGCGACAACTTTGACCGCTACGCGATTCGCCTCAACGAGATTCGCGAGTCGATTCGCATTGTTCGCCAGTGCATCGAGAAGATGCCCTCGGGCGACTATCGCAGCCAAGACCCCAAGGTGACGCCGCCGCCGCGCGCGCGCATCGGTGAGTCAATGGAAGCGCTGATCCACCACTTCAAGCTCTTCACCGAGGGTTTTCACGTCCCCGCCGGCGAGGTGTACTCCGCCGTTGAGTCGCCTCGCGGTGAGATTGGCTGCTACCTCGTGTCCGACGGTGGACCCAAGCCCTACCGCCTACACGTACGGGCCCCGAGTTTCGTGAATCTCCAAGCCGTGTCGCTGCTCATGCGCGGCGGTTCGATGAGTGACACCATCACCGTTATTTCCACCATCGACCCCGTGATGGGCGAGGTTGACCGATGAGCCACTTTCGCATCGACATCCGTCAGCGCGCCGAAGAGGTGCTCGCGCTCTACCCGCGACCTCGCTCGGCGATGCTGCCGTTACTCCACCTCGCCCAAGAGCAGGATGGGTACGTCTCTGACGCGGGAATCGCCGAAGTCGCGGCGATGACATTGACCACACCGGCCGACGTGCGCGGAACCGCCCTCTTCTACGACATGTTCCACTTGGAGCCGGTCGGACAGTACGTCGTTGGTATCTGCACCAACATTGCGTGTCTGCTCGCCGGTGGCGACGAGTTACTCGGGCATGCGGAGACGTCGCTCGGCTGTTCGGTCGGCTCGACGTCGAATGATGGACTGTTCACGTTGGAGGAGACCGAGTGTCTTGCCGGCTGCGACTTTGCTCCGTGCGTACAGGTGAACCATCGTTACGTGCGAACGACGACGCCTGACGCCTTCGACGCGTTGGTGGCGCAACTTCGTGCCGGCACGCTCGACCATGAAGTTCCGAACCACGGCACATTGATCCGGGTGCGTCGCACCGGCGGTCTGCACGCACCGCGGGCCGAGGTCGCGAGCGAACGTGCCGCGGCGCACGAGCAGCGAGAAGCGCGCGCGGCGGAGACCAAGTAGTGGCTACCTTGGCGGCACCAAAAATCGTTTCGTCACGAGCGGAGTTCCCCGACTCGCACACGTTGTCGCGCTTCCTCGACACCGGCGGGTACCTCGGTCTGCGCAAGGCGCTCACGATGTTTCCCGAAGCCGTTGCCTCCGAAGTCGACCAGGCGTCCCTGCTCGGTCGCGGCGGGGCGGGCTTCCCGGCCGGTCGCAAGTGGTCGATGCTGCGTAAGGCGCCGGTCTCCTATCTCGTCGTCAACGGTGACGAATCAGAGCCGGCCACCTTCAAGGACCACTTCCTCGTCGAGCGCGACCCTCACCAGTTGATTGAAGGTGTCATCATCGCGGCCTACGCGTTGCAGGTGACGACCGCGTATATCTTCCTTCGCGGCGAGTTCGCCCTCGGACTCGAGCGCGTACAACAGGCGGTCAACGACGCCTACGAACATGGCGCACTTGGTCGCAAGATCTTCGGCTCAGACTTCTCCCTCGACGTCGTCGTGCACCCGGGTGCCGGGGCCTACATCTGTGGCGAGGAAACCGCGTTGATCGAGGCCCTCGAAGGCAAGCGCGGCTTTCCCCGCATCAAGCCGCCGTTCTTCCCCGCGGTTACCGGCCTCTACGGCGAGCCGACGGTCGTCAACAACGTCGAGACGATGTCCAATCTTCCGTGGATCATCAACAACGGCGGTGCGGCCTTCGCTGCACTCGGTGGCGGGCGCTCGACCGGTACGCGACTCTTCGCCCTGGCCGGACGTGTGAACAATCCCGGCGTCTTCGAGGTCGAAATGGTGAAGAACACTTTCCGCGACCTGATCTACGACCCCGCACTCGGTGGCGGCGTCATCAACGACAACAAAATCAAGGCGATCATCCCGGGCGGCGTGTCAGCGCCGTGGTTCGGACCCGACATGCTCGATCTGCCGCTCGGCCAGGATGAAGTCGCCGAAAAGGGTTCAATGTTGGGTTCGGGTTCGATCGTTGTATTGGACGACGCAACCTGCGTGGTGCGCGCAGCCTGGCGAATTACGAAGTTCTTCTCGCGTGAATCATGCGGCCAGTGCACGCCGTGTCGCGAGGGCTCGGGTTGGATCGAGCGCGCGATGTACCGCATCGAACACGGCGGCGGTCGTCTCGAAGACATCGACCTGTTGCTCGACCTCTGCGACAACATCGCGCCCGGCCTCACGTGGCCGCCCCAACAGACGACCATCTGCGTGCTGGGCCCCTCGATTCCCTCTTCGGTCCACTCCGCGATCCAAATGTTCCGCGACGACTTCGTCGCGCACGTCGAACTCGGTCGGTGCACCCATGACTGACGTCATCAAGACCACGGTCACGATCACCGTCAACGGTCGATCGATTGAAGCCCAACCCGGTGAGTTGTTGATTGAAGTCGCCGAACGCGGCGGCAACTACATCCCGCGTTTTTGCTATCACCCACGTATGGAACCGGTTGGCTACTGTCGCATGTGCCTGGTCGAAGTCGACTCACCGCGCGGAGCCACCCTCCAGCCGGCCTGCTTCTTGAAGGTCAATGACGGGATGAACGTCATCACCGACTCTGAGAAAGTGAAGAAGGCCCAAGACGGCGTCCTCGAGTTCCTCCTGGCGAACCACCCACTCGACTGTCCGGTCTGTGACAAGGGCGGCGAGTGCCCGCTCCAGGACCAGACGCTCGCGCACGGCTCGGGAGAGACTCGATTCATCGAAGAGAAGCGACATTTCGTCAAGCCCATTGAGATCGGCGAGCTCGTCCTCTTGGACCGCGAGCGTTGCATTCAGTGTGCGCGCTGCACTCGCTTCGCCGACGAAGTGGCTGGTGACCCGCAGATCGCCTTCGCCGGTCGCGGCGATTTGATTGAGGTCGCCACCTCGCCGACGCAGCCGTTCGACTCCGTCTTCTCAGGTAACACGGTGCAGATTTGTCCGGTCGGTGCCCTCACGGCCAAACCGTATCGGTTCACTGCGCGGCCCTGGGACCTCGAGCAGATTGAGAGCACGTGTACGACCTGCGCCGTGGGGTGTCGCGTCGCGGTGCAGTCCTCGGGCAACCGTTTGACGCGCGTGCTCGGAGTCGACAGTGAGCCGGTCAATCACGGATGGCTCTGCGACAAAGGTCGTTATACGATCGAATCGATTGACGCCAACGAGGACGCCACCGATCTGTTGAAAGCCGCCACTCGTGTGACCCAGCCGCTCATCCGACGAAACGGCGTGCTCACGCCGGTCAGTTGGGGAGAGGCGCTGACAGAAGCGGCTTCGCTGCTGCGCAACGCGGCGGCGACGAACGGCGGCGTCGGCGCCATTGGTGGCGCCGCACTGACCAATGAAGGCGCCTTCGCGTGGGAGCGCTTCCTTCGTGGCGTGCTTGGTACCGAAAACATAGACGCCCAGTACGGCGACGGACTCGACCCTGCACTGCTGCAAGCGCTCCCGAGAGCCACCATCGACGAGGCGGCCCACGCTGCGGTCGTCGTGACGCTCACCGGTGACCTGCGCGAGGAACTGCCGATTCTTTTCCTGCGACTTCGCGAGAGCGCGGTTCGCTATCATCGCTCGATCGTCGAATTGGCCTTTGGCGTAAGCGCGTTGCGCTCTGTCGCGCGCGTGTCGTTGCCGATTCGACCTGGCGAAGCGCACCTCGTCGCACAGGCGCTCGGAGAGCTCGGCGCGGTACCGCAAGGCCTCGCGCTGCACGAGAGCGATCTCAACGAGGCGCGCCAACTGCTAGGTGACAACGGCGATGGCGTCGTCTTTGTCGTTGGCCGTCCCAACATTGCCGAAGGCGCGAAAGTCATCGAGAACGCCATCCGACTCTTGGCTGAGCGCTACCCGAAAGCGAAGTTCTTGCCAGCCCTTCGTCGTTCCAACATCAACGGCGCCCTCGACATGGGTCTCAGTCCGCGACTGCGCGCCGGCCGCGGGTTCGAAAAGTCCGCGGCGGGACGCGACACGCTCGCGCAACTCGACGCCCTACGAGCGGGGGAGCAGAAGGCCGTTCTCCTTCTTGGTGGCTGCCTCTTGGGCAACGTGCTCGACGTTGCCGCTGCGAAAGAAGCACTGGAGCATGCCGACGTTGTCGTCGTGACCGGTCACGGTGGATCGACGCTGGCCTACGCGAACGTCGTCTTACCGGCCGCTGTCCAACACGAGCGCACCGGCACCGTCACCAATGTCGAAGGTCGCGTCACGGCCGTCGCGCCCAAGATCGTGGCGCCCGGTTCGGCGTGGCCCGACGTGGCCATCGCCTCCGAGCTTGCCGAAGAGTTCGGCCAGAGCATCGGACTCTCATCGGTCGAGCAGGCCGCTCGGACCATCGAGGAGACAACGGGCTACCCGGCGCTCTCGGTGCTTGGTGACTTCTCAAGCGATGGCGTCGTCGTTGGTGACGCCAGCGAGCGCTCGACGCGCAAACCACTTGACCCGATGGCCTTTCCGGGAATCCGCTCCACGGAGAGCGTCGGTCTCGGCGCATACGCAGGCGCTGTTGTAGTGGCGGACGTCGCGACAGTTAGTG
>DATCCA010000086.1:0-6572 GCA_036511575.1 Acidimicrobiales bacterium | reverse complement strand
GGCGAGATGTGGTCAGTCGTGACCGAGTCACCCAACTTGGCGAGTACGCGCGCACCGGAGAAGTCGCGCACGACGCCGGGCTCCATTGTGAGTCCGTCGAAGTACGGCGGGAGCTTCACGTAGGTCGACTTCGCGTCCCAGGCGTAGGTGACGGCGTTGGTCGTGGGCACTTCCTGCCAACGTTCGTCGCCACTGAAGGCGCTCGCATAGCGCTCCTTGAACATCTCGGGCGTGATCGATGCGCGCACGGCTTCGGCGACGGCGGCGTCGCTCGGCCAGAGGTCGGCCAAGTAGACGGGCTTTTCGTCGATGCCGATGCCGAGCGGTTCGCTGGACAGGTCGATCTCCATCGTGCCGGCCAAGGCGTAGGCGACGACGAGCGGGGGACTGGCGAGGAAGTTCTGTTTCACGTCGGGGTGGATACGACCCTCGAAGTTCCGGTTACCCGAGAGCACCGACACGACCGACAGGTCGTGCTCGTTGACCGCCTCGGACACGCCCGCGAGGAGCGGCCCGGTGTTGCCAATGCACGTGGTGCAGCCGTAGCCAGCGAGGTAGAAGCCCAACGCGTCGAGTGGCTTCACCAAGTCGGCACGCTCGAGGTAGTCCATGACGACGCGACTACCCGGAGCGAGCGACGTCTTCACCCAGGGCTTCGCGACGAGGCCAAGTTCCACGGCGCGCTTCGCGACGAGTCCGGCCGCGACGAGCACCGACGGGTTGGACGTGTTGGTGCACGACGTGATTGCTGCTACGACGACCGCTCCTTCACGAAGGTGCTCGGCCATCTCGGTGCCCCGCACTTCCTTGGGCTCTCGTCCGAGCGCGTTCAAGAACGCGCCCCGCGCACCCGAGAGCGACACGCGGTCCTGTGGTCGCTTGGGGCCAGCGAGGCTTGGCTCGACATTCGAGAGATCCAATTCGACGTACTCCGAGTAGGTTGGCTCCGCGGCCGAGTGATCATGCCAGAGACCCTGCACCTTGGCGTAAGCCTCGACGAGATCGAGCTGTACTTTTGGTCGTCCCGTGAAGGCCAAGTAATCGATTGTCACCTGGTCGATGGGGAAGATCGCGCAGGTCGCACCGTACTCGGGCGACATGTTGCCAATGGTGGCACGAGTTTCGAGCGAAAGCGACGTCACGCCGGGGCCGTACGCCTCGACAAACTTGCCAACGACACCGTGTTTGCGTAGCAGCTCGGTGATCGTCAGCACGACGTCAGTTGCGGTGACGCCCTCGCGTGGCGAACCCGAGAGTCGAAGTCCAACGACCGGCGGAATCAACATCGACGTCGGTTGACCGAGCATGCCGGCTTCCGCCTCGATGCCACCAACACCCCAGCCGAGGACGCCGAGGCCGTTCACCATGGTCGTGTGCGAGTCGGTGCCCACGAGCGTGTCGAGGTAGGCCACCCCGTCTTGTTCGAAGACAACGCGTGCCAAATGCTCCAGGTTGACTTGGTGGCAGATGCCCATGCCCGGTGGCACGACGCGAAATCCGTCGAAGGAACTCTGCGCCCACTTGAGGAACGTGTAGCGCTCGACGTTGCGTTCGTATTCGATCGCGACGTTCTGCTCGAAGCTCTCCGGCGTGCCTGAGCGCTCCAGGATCACCGAGTGGTCAATAACGAGTTCGACGGGCACGAGTGGGTTGATCTTGTTGGGGTCGCCACCGAGGGCGATGATGGCGTCGCGCATAGAGGCCAAGTCCACGACCGCCGGCACACCGGTCAAGTCCTGCATGAGGACACGCTCGGGTGTGAACGCAATCTCCTTGGCGTTCTCGCCCGCGGCTTCGCCATGGTGCGTCGGATTTTCTCCCCAACGAGCGAGTGCTTCGATGTCAGCGGCGTGCACCTTCACGCCGTCTTCGTGTCGAAGGAGATTCTCCAAGAGCACTTTGATCGAGTACGGCAATCGATCGACGCCCAGTGCCGAGAGGACGTCGGCGCGCAGAGAGAAGTACGTCAAGTCACGTCCTTGGACAGTGAGTGTTGCTTGGGAACCGAAGGAGTTGAGAGAGTTCATATCTCCATTCTGCCGTGTTCGTCGCGGTCTCGTTCCTCCTCATTGGCTTCAAGGACCGCACCTAGGTGCGAGACTGAATCCCATGACATCGACGTACGACACGCTGTTGGCGAGGCTCCAACGTGCCTTTGACGTGCTGGAGCCCGGGGCCGATCCGGTGCTTCGCACGTCAGAGCGCTCTGACTATCAGGCCAACGGCGTCATGTCCCTCGCCAAACGCCTCGGCCGCCCTCCGCGTGAGGTAGCTGATGAGATCATGGGCCACGCCGACTTAGACGGTGTCGCGAGCGTGGAAGTCGCCGGACCCGGATTCTTGAATCTGACACTGCGTCCCGCGTTCCTCGCAGAACAACTCTCAGCACTGCTCGGCGATAATCGGCTCGGCATCGCGACGGCCCCCGAGCCCAAGACCGTCGTCATTGACTACTCGGCGCCAAACGTCGCCAAGGAGATGCACGTGGGGAACCTACGTTCGACGGTGATTGGCGATGCGCTGGCCCGCAGTTACCGCTTCGCGGGTCATCGGGTGATCGCGCGCAATCACGTGGGCGACTGGGGAACGCCGTTCGCGATGCTCATTGAGCACCTACTTGATGCGGGCGAGGGCAACGCCGCTCTTTCAATTGGAGACCTCGACGGTTTCTACAAGGAGGCTCGCGTCAAGTTCGACGGCGACGACGCCTTCAAGGAGCGCAGTCGCGCTCGCGTCGTGGCGTTGCAATCCGGCGACCCCGAGACGCTTCGACTTTGGAGGATCATCGTTGATCAGTCGATTAGTTACCTCGACCTGGTCTACGAAGACCTCGGCGTGTCGCTCGAGATCGCCGACGTGGTCGGTGAGTCGTACTACAACGACATGCTCGGTGACGTCGTGGCGGACTTGTACTTGGCCGGTCTCCTCGTTGACAGCGGCGGCGCGCTGTGCGTTTTCCCTCCGGGATTTACGAATCGTGACGGCGAGGCGCTCCCACTGATCGTCCAAAAGAGCGACGAGGGATTCGGCTACGCCGCGAGCGACCTGGCCGCAGTGCGCGACCGGGTCGACAACTTGCACGCCGACGAGATGCTCTACGTCGTGGGCGTGCCGCAGGCGCAGCACTTCGAGATGGTCTTCGCCGTCGCGCGCCTCGCGGGTTGGCTGCCCGATCGCGTCCGCTGTGAACACGTGACCTTCGGCAACGTGCTCGGCACCGACCGCAAGATGTTCAAGTCACGTAGCGGTGAAACGGTCAAGCTGGCGTCGCTGCTCGGCGAGGCGATCGAACGGGCCGACGAGGCTCTCAAGGGACGCAACACCGACCTGGACGAAATGGGACGGACGCAACTGGCCGTGCAGATCGCGCGCGCCGCAATCAAGTACGCCGACCTCTCGACCGACCGTCAGCACGACTACGTCTTCGACCTCGATCGCATGATCGCCTTTGAGGGCGACACCGGCCCGTATTTGCAATATGCGCACGCGCGACTTCGCTCGATCTTTCGTCGGCTGGGGGAAGAGTGGTCACCTTCATCGGTCACGTTCGCGCTCGCGGTCGATCAGGAGCGCCACCTCGCCCTCGGTCTCCTCGCCTTTCCAGAAGCGTTCGACGCAGCGCTGGTGAACTTGCAACCACATCGTCTCTGCGTCTACCTCTTCGACCTCGCCCAGCGCCTGACCGCTTTCTACGACGCCTGTCCCGTATTGAGCTCCGAAGGGGCGATGCGCGAACAGCGTCTGGCGCTGTGCGACCTCGCGGCGCGAACGTTATCGACTGGACTGTCAGTCCTCGGCATCGACGCCCCGGAAAAGATGTAGTTCGCCCGGCTCGCCACCCATGCGCTGGCGTCGGTAGAGTGAACTCGCGGGTCGAAGGATCCATTGAACGGGGGAAATAGTGGACGTCAAAGCCTCAATAGTTAGTGAACTCAATGGTCCTTGGCACACCGAGACCATCGAAATTGACGAGCCGCACGCCTACGAAGTCCGAGTCAAGGTCGCTTTCTCCGGACTCTGTCATTCGGACGAACATCTTCGAACCGGCGCGCTCGGGAACGATCCAGCGGTCCTCGAGATGATCTCGGGCCGTGCGTCCATGTATCCGATCATTGGTGGTCACGAGGGTTCAGGCGTGGTCGACGCGGTGGGCGAGGGCGTGACGTCGGTCAAGCCCGGTGATCACGTGGCGACGTCATTCATCCCATCGTGCGGCAAGTGCGAGTACTGCATCTCTGGGCGACCGTACATCTGCGACATGGCGGCGGGCACGTTGGCCGGACCGATGATTTCGGACGGCACGTGGCGCCATCACCTGGGCGACGTCAATCTCAATCGAATGTGCAACGTCGGATCGTTCGCTGAGTACATCGTCGTGCACGAGGCATCAGTGATTCGGGTCGAACCCTGGTACGACCTTCGTGCTGCCGCGTTGCTGTCGTGCGGTCTTTCGACGGGCTTTGGCGCTGCTGTCAACCGAGGTGGCGTGAAGCCAGGCGACGTGGTAGCGGTCATTGGCTGTGGTGGTCTCGGCTCGGCCGCGATCCAAGGTGCCGTGCACGCCGGCGCGCGCGCCGTCGTCGCGATCGATACGAATCAGTCGAAGATCGACCGCGCGTTGAAGATCGGCGCGACGCACGGATCGACTTCGACGCTCGACACGGCCTTCACTATCCTGCCTGACTTGACGTGGGGCAAGAATTGCGACGTGGTGGTCATTACGGTGGGGGAGATCACCGGCGAGATCGTCGAACAGGCGCGCTCCATCACCGCCAAGGGAGGCGTCGTCGTAATCGCGAGCATCGCGCCGTGGAACATGACCTCCATCGACCTGAACGTGTTCATGTTCTCGATGATGAATCAAGAACTGCGAGGCACGGTGTTCGGCTCCGCCGCGCCGCGCCTGCAGATCCCTAAACTCCTTCGACTGCACCACGAAGGCAAGTTCATGATCGACGAACTGATCACCCAGGAGTACTCACTCGACGAAGTGCAGAAGGGTTACGACGACCTTGAGGCCGGCGAGAACATTCGCGGGGTCGTTCGCTTCTAACAATCGACTCGTTGCCCGTGATCCATGTCACGGAGCTCGGGACTTCGCGAGACGTCGTAGGGGATAACCCCGAAGCGAACTGCTCCGTCTGCGAGTAATTCCCGATTGTGGCTCGGCGCCACTTTTCCTACGCTGAGATCGTGGCACGAAATCGGATGGCGGCGAAGAACCGGACGTGCCTCGAACGGGGCACTTTCGATGGCATCGTGCCGAGGACTAAGGGTTATTGACAAATAAGCCGATTTGACGACTTGACGGTGTGATGTATATGGAGTAGCATACTCAGTATGGTTAATTCCACGAGGTCAAAATGAGTATCCGTCATTCACTACTGGCTCTGTTGAGCGAGGGCCCAAAATATGGCTTTCAACTCCGACAGGAGTTCGAAGCGAGTACGGGCGAGGTCTGGCCCCTCAACGTCGGGCAGGTCTACACCACGCTGCAGCGCCTCGAGCGCGACGGCCTGGCGACCTCAGACGACATGGATGACGATGAGCGCCAGAAGAACTACCGGATCACCGAACTCGGCCACGAAGAACTCTCTCGATGGCTTCGAACGCCACCGGACCTCTCAGAACCCCCTCGGGACGAACTGGTGATCAAGGTCCTCGTCGCGTCGCGCCTGCCCGACGTCGACGTGTACGAGGTCATTCAAGTGCACCGCCGCTACATCGTTCAGTTGATGCAGCAGTGGACTCACTTGAAAGAGGACGAGTCGCACTTCGATCTCGCGTTCGCGCTCGCCGTCGATGCCGAACTCTTTCGACTTGACGCCGTCGTGCGGTGGCTCGACGCTGCTGACGGTCGGCTTCACCGCGCCGCATTTGAGCCGGCGCCGGAAAACAATGTTGCACTACCGAGTATTCGACGAAGGACTGGAGCACACCGATGAGCATGCTGGAACTGCGAAAGGTATCGAAGAGCTACGGACAGGGAGCCAATGAAGTCGACGCCCTGTCCGACATCGACCTCAATGTTGAACGCGGTTCACTCGTCGCCATCATGGGGCCGAGTGGCTCGGGCAAATCCACATTGCTCACGATCGCCGGGAGCCTTGAAGAGCCAACGACCGGTGACGTTATGATTGACGGCGTTCGCCTGTCGGGCATGTCGCGCAACGACAAGGCTCGACTGCGCCGACGTTCCGTTGGCTACGTCTTCCAAGACTTCAACCTTCTCGCCGGTCTCACCGCCGTTGAGAACGTGTCGTTGCCGCTCGAACTTGACGGCATGTCGATGAAGAAGGCGCGGGCCAAAGGAATCGAGGCGCTCGAGGGGCTCGGTCTTGGCGATCGCGCCACGAACTACCCCGACCAGTTGTCCGGAGGTGAACGTCAGCGCGTCGCCATCGCCCGGGCGGTCGTGGGCGAACGAAGTCTTCTTCTCGCCGACGAACCGTCGGGTGCCCTGGATTCGCTCAATGGCGAAACGGTGATGCGGATGATCTTGTCAGCGTGTCACGGCGGGGTAGCGGCAGTCGTGGTCACGCACGACGCGAAACTGGCTTCGTGGGCCGATC
>DATCCA010000085.1:0-10360 GCA_036511575.1 Acidimicrobiales bacterium | reverse complement strand
CGAGGCGTTGATCGCCTACGTGAAGAAAGAGTTCCAGTTGGCGCTCGGTGAGCGAACCGCCGAAGAGATCAAGATTCAACTCGGTTCGGCTTACCCGCTCGAAGAGGAGTTGCGCGCCGAGATTCGTGGTCGCGACCTCGTGACCGGACTGCCCAAGACGGTCATCATCTCGACCGAACAGATCCGAAAGGCCATGGAAGAGCCGGTGCAAGCCATCGTCGACGCGGTGAAGGTGACGCTCGATCGCACGCCGCCCGAACTCTCCTCGGACCTCATGGAACAGGGCATCGTCCTCACGGGCGGCGGTGCGCTCCTGGCCGGTATTGCCGCGCGACTTGAGTATGAGACGAATATGCCGATCATTGTGGCGAACGACCCGCTGAACTGCGTGGCGCTAGGAAGCGGCATGTGTCTCGAAGAGCTTGACGTCTTCGCGCGCATGTTGAAGACGAGCCCTTCTCGCTAAGCCGTGGCCACCGACCGGACGAGGCGTCGTACGTGGACGATCGGCGCCAGTGTCTCGGTCCTCTTAGTGGTGCTCTATCTGAGCGGCGGCGTGGTCTCAGGGCTTCGTAGCGCCGCGAACTTCGTCACCTCACCCTTCACCTGGACCGTGAATGAGATCGCTCGCCCCATCGGTCACATGTTCGCGGGCGCCATTAACTACAGCGACGTGGTCGGTCAGAACCAGAAACTCCGTTACGAACTCGGTCGCGCCGAACTGCGGGCCAACGAGCAGACTGCACTCACGCGCCAACTGTCCGAACTGACGGCCCAGCTGAACGTACCCTTCGTCGGCAATTTACCGACGGTCACGGCGCAGGTGTCGGCCCTATCGCCCACGAATTTTGCCGCCACCGTCGACATCTCGAAGGGTCGTGACGATGGCATCCTCGTAGGGATGCCGGTCGTCGCCAACGGCGGACTGGTGGGCATTGTGACGGCCACGACGCCCCGCGGCGCGACCGTTCGCCTCATCACCGACGTCAAGTCACTCATCGGTGTCACCTTCGGTGACGGCAAGACATCACTCGTCGTGAGTGGTCAAGGGGTGAATGACGGTTTGGGCGCCACGGCAGTGCCGCTCACGTCGGCCATTCGCACGGGAACCGTGCTTTCGACCAACGGTCTTGACGGGGGGCTGTTCCCGCCTGGTCTGCCGGTCGCGAGCGTGTCCAAAGTGTCCTTGACGCCGGGTGCCGCGACCTACAACCTTTCGTTGCACCCCTTAGCGGACCTACGCGATCTGCTCTATCTCGACGTCGTGCTGTGGGAGCCTTCTACGTGACCCGTGCGCTCGTTCCGGTCACGGTGGTCACGATGTTTCTCGTAGGCATTCAGCTGGCCATCTTTTCGAATCTGCGCTTCGCGGGCGTGGTGTTCATGCTCGTATGGCTTTGGCCCTTCACACTCGGTCTCGCTGGCTTCACGACGTTGTCCATAGTTGCGGCCCTCATCAGTGGCGTCTTGTTCGACACGCATGCGGCAACACCCTTCGGATTGACGGCGATGGTGGGCATCATCCTCGCTTACAGCGCGTCGCGCCTCGGTAAGGAAGGTGTGGGCGACTTGGACTCAGCCGCGTGGTGGGTGACGCCGGTGCTCGCCGCCGCCGCGGGCGCCGCGGCGCCGGTCATCTACACCGCGGGCGGCATCGGTGTTTTGAACTTCACTTTGTGGCGGGGGAGTCTTGTCAACATGGTGGTGGTGAACGCGGTTGCGTTCTTCCTCCTCGCTCGTCCCGTCTCGCGACTCGCTCGCACGGTAGGGCGAATCGGCGTGCGAGCTCGCCGGTGAAGGGATCATGGCGGGACCGCCCTTCCGGTTCTCGGTTCTCGCGATTATGGCGTCCGTGGACGTCGCTGCACCCATTCCGTGGCCAGGGACGGTCGATCAACGAACCCAAATCGGTGGGCATCCGCGACTTGGTCGCGGCGCCCGGCGACGTCAAGTCTCGACCCGAACGCCGTTGGATGGTGATAGGTGGCTTTTTCCTTCTCCTCTTCGTGCTCCTCGTCGGACGGCTGTACGTGCTGCAAATCGTCGACTACAAGAAGTCCGTCGCGCAAGTGGCCGCCAACTCGCTTCGCCCGAGCACGATTCCCGCCTCGAGGGGGCTGATACTGGACCGAAATGGCAGGCCGCTTGTCAACAACGTCACGACGGTCGAGATTCGTCTCTCGCGCGAACAGGCCATTCTCAATCCGACGATTAAGGGATCCCTCGCGTCACTCACTGGCCAGAGCGTCGCCCAGATCAATGCCGACCTCAACAACCAACAGTACGACCCGTACCAGCCAGCGCCGGTCCTCACCGACGCTCCGGCGAACGTGGTGCAGTACATCAAATTGCACCCCCTTGAGTTCCCTGGCGTGTCGGTACTCGATGTCTCGCGACGGTCCTACCCTCTCGGTGGCGACGTCGGTGCGCAGATTCTCGGGTACGTCGGTCCAATCAACAATTACGAGCTCGCCGCGCACCCGAACGACGGCTACCAGGCCGATTCGACCATTGGTAAGACCGGCATTGAGTCCTTCTACGAGCAGTACCTGCGTGGTCATGACGGCACGAGCACGATCGAAGTCAACTCACTTGGTCAAGTGATTGGCACACTGCACACGACGCAACCAAGAGTTGGCAACTCGGTCGTCTTGAACATCGACGCGGGACTGCAGAAGGCGCTCGACGGCTACCTCGCGAGCGACATCCTGCACGTGCGCCAGACGCCCGACCCGAGGTCGGGCGTGCTGCCGCCAGCCCCCAACGGTGCCGCGATCGTGCTCGACCCCAACACGGGGGCCGTGCTCGCGATGTCGAGCTACCCGTCCTACAATCTCTCGTCGTTCGTCAACGGTCTCACCGAGTCCACGTTCAAGCAGCTGCTCACCGTGGGCGCCTTCAACAACTACGCGATTCAAGGTCTCTACACGCCGGGCAGTACGTTCAAGATGATCACGGCGACGGCCGATCTGCAGACCGGCATCCTTTCGCCGAACGCGTTGGTGGACGACACCGGCATCTTCAAAGTGCCGAACTGTCGCAACGTGGTGAACCACGGCTGCGACTTTCACGACGACGAAACCTTCGGCAACGGTGAAGTGGATCTCTCTTCGGCTCTCACCAAGTCCTCGGACTACTACTTCTACAATCTGGGTTACCTGTTCTGGTCGCAACAGTCCAAGTACGGCCAGACACCGATTCAGAACGTCGGCAAGGAGTACGGCCTCGACAATTACACCAACGTTGACCTGCCCAATGAAGTTGAGGGTCGCGTTGACTCGCCGTCTGTGCGCAGGGTCCTCTACTCCGAGGCACCCAAGGCCTTCCCTCATTATCAGTGGTACACCGGTGACAACATTGAGATGGCCTTTGGTCAAGGGTCAACGGCCCTCACGCCGATCGCTCTCGCGAACGCCTACGCCACCTTCGCCAACGGCGGCACGCGCTATACCCCGGAGGTGGCGGCGGCAATCATCAATGCCCATGGCCAGACGGTGATTCGGTATCGGCCCCGAGTGGTGGGGCACGTGAGTCTTCCCCGAAGCGTGCGTGACCCAATTCTCCAAGGACTCGAAGGCGTCGTCGAGAGCCCCGCCGGCACGGCCTATTCCACCTTTCACAGCATCGTGAACTTTTCGCTTTCGTCGTTCCCGATCGCCGGCAAGACCGGCACTGCCAGTAACGGCAACCAGAAGGAACCGAACTCCTGGTTCGTGGGCTTTGGACCGGTGGCTCATCCCAAGTACGTGGTGCTCTGTGTCATTGCTCAGGGGGGTTACGGTGCCGACGCCGCTGCGCCGGTCGTGGCGGAGACCTTCAACTACCTTGTGGCCCACCCGATCGGCCCGGTGAAGCTCAAGGCCCAGTTGACGTTGCCCACGACCACGACAACTGGTCTCAACACCACCACAACGACGGTCAAATAGGTCAAAACGCTGGTCGAGGGGCGTGCGCAGAGTAACCTGACTCTGTTGGGCGTTTCTGTGCAAAGAGTGCAGAACGCGAAAAGAACGCAGCAGTTGCGCGGTGCAGTGGCACTCCGCTCCTGCATACAGAGGACGCAGAGTGGTACACGGCAGTGAAGTGACCTTATTTATTACGTGCATCGTCATACTCGTCCTGACCCGTCGCGCCTCCATTTTTTCCAACACCCTCCACGTCGCCGGCCCTTCGCTGCGCGTGGCGTTCATCCCTACTAGTGCGGGGCACCGCGCCCCCATTTCCACGAACTCAAGGAGTACCCGTCGTGAGCGACGAATCCAACACTCAATCCGCAGCATCACCTAGTCCTCGCGTAGGCGACACCCGACCGGCACCTCAAATTGGCGATACCCGACCAGGAGCGCCGTCACCGACGTCGTCCAACGGAGCGACTGCGCCGAGTCGTACGAGTCAAGGTGGCCAGGGAGGCGGCAACAAGCGCCGCCGCGGAGGTCGCGGCCGTGGCGGCCAGGGCGGACAAGGTGGCCAGGGTGGCCAGGGTGGCCAGCCGCGCACCCAAACTCGAACCTTCGACACACCCGTAGAGGCGTCAGCCCCAGAAGCAGCGGGCGAAGAAAGCGCAGCCGGTCGCGGTAAGAACAAGCGCCGTCGCGGCGGCGAGCGACGCACTCGCGCGCAGGGCCGCTACTTGATGTGCGTGCATACGTCCGCGGAGGCGACACACATCGCGACCCTGGAGGGCCGCACGATGGTCGAGTACACGGTGGCCAAGGCGGCCGACGAAACGAATCAGATCGACGGCAACATTTACGTCGGTCGCATCCAAAACGTCCTGCCGGGCATGGAACTCGCCTTCGTCGACATTGGCATTCCAAAGAACGCGGTGCTGTACCGCGGTGACATCTCCTTTGACATGGATGACGTCGAGGGAACGTCACCCAACGACAAGCGCATTGAACAGATGATCAAGTCCGGTCAGACGATCATCTGTCAGGTCACGAAGAACGCGATTGGCGCCAAAGGCGCGCGCCTCACCCAAGAGGTCTCGCTGCCGGGTCGCTTCGCCGTACTCGTGCCGAACTCTTCGACGATTGGCATCTCCAAGCGTCTGCCCGACGGTGAACGCCGTCGACTACGCAAGATCATCGATGACGTGAAGCCTGAGCGTCACGGCATCATTATTCGCACCGCCGCCGAAGGCGTTACCGCCGACGACCTCGCGCGTGACGTGGCGTCGCTCTCTGAGAAGTGGGCCGCGATTGAGGCGGAAGTCGCCAAGTCGAGTCAGCCGCGTCTCGTGTACCGCGACCTCGACCTCGCTGTTCGCGTGCTTCGCGAAGAGCTCAACGATGACTACCGCGGTGTCTTGATCGACGATCAGGTGCTCTATGAGAAGGTCCGTGAGTACGTGATGGCCGTCAACCCTGAGTTGGCCGACCGCATTGAGTACTACGACCGTTCGACTGAGGAACTACCCCTCTTCGAGCGCTACTTCGTTCACGAGCAGTTGCACCGCGCGCTCGATCGTAAGGTCTTTCTGCCTTCGGGTGGCTCACTCATCATCGAGCGCACCGAAGCGCTCACCGTGGTGGACGTCAACACGGGCAAGAACGTGGGAACAACGAATCTCGAAGAGACGGTTTTCCGCAACAACCTCGAGGCGGCCGAAGAGGTCGCTCGACAACTGCGACTTCGTGATATCGGCGGCATCATTGTCATTGACTTCATCGACATGGAGGCCAAGGGCAACCGCGAGGCCGTGGCGTCGGCGCTGCGCCAGGCACTATCACGCGACAAGACCCGTACCCAGGTCTTTGACATCTCCGAATTGGGCCTCGTCGAGATGACCCGCAAGCGCGTGAATGAGGGTCTACTCGAGTCGGTGTCCAAGATCTGTACGGTCTGTGACGGACGTGGCTTCGTCGTCGAGACGGGCCTGTAGGCCGAAGCGCGTGTCCCAATCGACTACTATGGAAACCTTATGTACGCCGTTATCCGTGTAGGCACATCTCAAGAGCGCGTCACCGAGGGCCAAGTTGTCCGCGTCGACCTGCGCTCAGAAGAGAATGGCGCCGAAATCCAGTTCGAACCAGTGCTCTTGGTTGACGGCGACTCCGTCGTGGCCGGCCCGGCATTGAAGGGCGCGACCGTCACTGCCACCATTCTCGGTGAGGAGAAGGGGCCCAAGATTCGCGCGCTGACCTACAAAGCGAAGTCGATCCAGCGCAAACGTTGGGGCCACCGCCAGCACTACTCGACCGTCGAGATCACCAAGATCTCGCCCAAGGCCTAAGGAGTATCGATGTCAAAGACGAAAGGCGGCGGTTCTACAAGGAACGGCCGCGATTCCAACGCGCAGCGCCTCGGGGTGAAGACCTTTGACGGCACTGCGGTCAAGTCCGGAAGCATCATCATCCGTCAACGTGGAACTCAGTTCCACCCGGGCCGCAACGTCGGCATCGGCAAGGATGACACGCTCTTCGCGCTCGCTGAGGGAACCGTGAAATTCGGATACCGCGGCGGCCGAAAACTGGTCGACGTTCTCGTTGACTGAGTTTTCCTCCTAAAACAAGAAACCCCCGGGCGAAAGCCCGGGGGTTTCTTGTTAATAAAGAGAACTACGCGGCCTTGACTGCCTTTTTAAAGGTTGAGCCAATGGAGACTTTCGGAGCGTTGGACGCCTTCACCTGGATGGCCTCACCGGTTTGGGGGTTACGGGCCGTGCGGGCCTTACGCGCAACGCGCTCGAATGAAAGGAAGCCCGACAAAACAATCTTCTCACCCTTTGACACATTACTGACTACGACATCTTCAAGGGCCTTGAGGACCTCAGCTACCGTGTTCTTGCTTGCGCCACTCTCGGCAACAATCGCATCTACCAACTCGGCCTTGTTCACCGGTCGACTCCTTACTCTTCGTTGAAACGGACTGGGAGTGTTCCCAGCAACCGGAGCCATCTTTACGCAGAAATGGGGAAATTCGGGGATTTCTCATAAGATTCCGTTGAATTTCAGCCCTTTGCCGATGTGTAAGTACTGGTCAGGGCCCATATCAAAAAACTGTGCGTAAACAAATCGTAACTTGGCGACAGCGATTTTGGCCTGAAAACCCCGCAAAATAGGCAAACGGCAGGAAATGACGATCAGTCAACGGAGCTCGGCACCCCTCGACGCAGATCGTCTAGCCACATAGATTGACCACGTGGAGATGCGTTGCGCCGAATGCGAGTGTGTGTGGGAGCGAGGCGTGCGCAGGAGTTCGTGTGCTCAACCCGAGTGCTGTTGTACCCCTGATGTTGCCTCTGGAATGGACGCCATGGCCGATGTCGTGTCGAGTGCACTTCAGCGCGGTGATCTGCCTGTGATTACTGCATTACTGGCCAATGACGTGCGATGGGGCGCTCCGGAACAGTCGGTACCAACGTGCACGAATAAAAGTCAGGTCCTTCGTTGGTATGAGGGTGCCCAATTGGCGGGCGCATCGGCCGACGTAGTCGAAACGGTCGTGTTCGGACAGAACATCCTGTTGGGTTTGAAAGTGCGAAGAGACCCTCGCGCGAAGTCCGAATCGGAGCCAATCGATCGTTGGCAGGTCATGAGCGTCGAAGATGGCAAGATCTCCGAGATTCGCGGCTACGATTCGCGCATCGAAGCCGAGCGTTTCGCAACGTCGGGTACGTCGATCTGGTAGCGCCGTAAGGCCAACGACGCTTAGATCCCGACGGTGATTTCTTCGATAAAGGACTGAAGTACTGACGACGCATCAGCGGGAACTTCGACCGCCAAGACGATGTTCGTGGCGTTTACTTCAAACGTGAAGCGAAAGAACGCGCAGCAACGCGTTTCGAGTTGCGTCAAGTGCGCGAGAGCGCTCAGGCCTTCGAAATCAGATCGAAGTACGAGTTCCGTTCTTGTCGGTGTGACGCGCACGAAGCGCTCGACAGCGTCAGTCACGAGAACTTGCCACTCACTCAACTGGACCCGGGCGGCGTCGTCGTCGAGGGTGCACGCTATGGGAATGCTCACGAAAGCGACTCTATTGGCCGAATCCTCATGCACGCGGTCGCGACCCGCGCAAAAGGGCGCGCAAACCTTCGGCCGTAAGATGGTGGTATGTCTTCCTTCGTCGATTCGGCCCAATTGCACGCCAAAGCTGGCGACGGCGGGGCCGGGTGCGTCAGTTTTCGACGTGAAGCGCACGTCGCCAAGGGCGGTCCCGACGGTGGGGACGGCGGTAAGGGCGGCGACGTCTGGATTGTCGCCGATCACAATCAGGCCTCCCTCCTGGGCTTTCGCGACCACCCCTTTCGCCGCGCCACTGACGGTCAACACGGCACCTCAAAGCGCATGCACGGCTCCAAGGGCAAGGACATCGTCGTCATCGTGCCCGTCGGCACCATGGTCAATGACCGAGACGGGAATCTGCTCGTCGACTTAAAAGGCCCCGGAGATCGCTGGCTGGCGTCCGAAGGAGGGCTCGGCGGACAGGGCAACGCCCGATTCCTCTCGAACAACCGGCGCGCTCCCGCCTTCGCCGAACAGGGCGAGGTTGGTCAAGAGAATTGGTACAACCTCGAGCTCAAGCTCCAGGCCGACGTTGCCCTCATTGGCTTCCCGAACGTGGGCAAGTCCACGCTCATTGCACGCGTGTCGGCGGCACGGCCCAAGATTGCGGACTATCCCTTCACGACGCTCGTGCCCAACCTTGGCGTCGTGCGCGTCGGCGCGCGCGCCGGGCGACCGGGCGACGCCACGGAGTTCGTTATGGCCGACATTCCCGGACTCATTGAGGGTGCCGCCGAGGGCCGTGGTCTCGGTCACGACTTTTTGCGCCACGTCGAGCGAGCCCGAGTGCTCTGCGTCTTGCTGGACTTGAGCGAGATGGCACCGATGACGCCCCAAGAGCAGCTCGACATCTTGTTGCGCGAACTGGGCGACTACCAAGCCGACCTGTTGGAACGTCCCCGAGTTGTCGTGGGATCAAAGGGTGACGTCGCGGCGTACGAAATGGACGACGTCCTGACCATCTCGTCCCTCACCGGTGAAGGCATCGATCAACTCGTCGCCCAACTCGCGGGGCTCGTCACGCAGGTTCGTCGAGAGGAGATTCAACTCCTCGAACATGAAGTCGTCGTCCACCGCCCGTTGCCCGACGAGATCACTATCGACAAAGCCGGGGTCAATGAGTGGGTGGTGGCGGGGCGACCGGCTATTCGTGCCGTGCGCTTTCAGGATCTCACCGACGACGAAGCGCTGGCCGAGATCGTTCGACGACTGCGCGCACTGGGCGTCGATCGCATGCTCACGCGCGCGGGAGTTCGTGACGGCGACATCGTGAACATCGGGCCACTGTCATTCGAGTGGTGGCGCGATGACGTGAGCGCGGGACTGGACCGCGGCGATCATCACCGAGCCACGCGCCGCGAGCGACTCGCGCGACACGGGCGACTGGACCTTGGGGAACCTGATGACGACGCGTAGCGTGGTCGTGAAAATCGGCACCTCGTCGGTCACCGACGCGGTCGGCGGCGTCGCGTACGGCGTGCTCGTCAATATCGCGCTCGACGTGGTCGACCTTCGTGAAAAGGGTTGGCACGTCATCGTGGTCACCTCTGGCGCAATCACCGCCGGTTGGGCCGAAGTCGGCAAGGAGCGCCCGAGACCGACCGACAGTGTCACCCTCCAGGCGGTGTCCGCTGTCGGTCAACCGCTCTTGATGCACGCGTGGCGTAACGCCTTCGCTGAAGTCGGCGCATCGGTCGGTCAGGTTCTGCTGGCGCCCCTCGACTTCAGTCACCGCGGGCAGTACCTGCACGCACGCGGCACCTTGGAGGCACTTCGCACGCTCGGCGTCGTGCCGATCGTCAACGAGAACGACGCCGTAGCCGACGAGGAGATTCGATTCGGCGACAACGACCGCCTCGCCGCGCTCGTCGCCAATCTGGTTGGCGCGTCGCACCTGGTGCTGCTCACCGACACCGACGGACTCCTCACGGCCGACCCTCGTCTTGACCCGACGGCGACACTCATTGAAGAGGTCGAGGCCTTCGACACGGAACTCGTTGACGTGGCGGGCGCTAGTCGCTCCGGCGTCGGAAGCGGCGGGATGGCGTCAAAGTTGGCGGCCGCGCGCATGGCGACGTGGTCGGGCATCACGACGGTTATCGCACCGGCGCACGCGCACAATTCCCTGCTCCACGCAATCAACGCCACTCCCGGTTTCGGGACGACGTTCCACCCTCGAGCGGAACGTCTCTCGGCTCGAAAGTCGTGGATTGCGTTCGCGGTCGCGAGCCAAGGTTCGTTGCACGTCAACGCCGGTGCGGTGGCCGCCCTCGAGCATGACGGGCGCAGCTTGCTGCGCGTCGGCGTCGAACGCCACGACGGCTCCTTCGTCGAAGGTGACGCCGTCGAGATCA
>DATCCA010000084.1:0-19265 GCA_036511575.1 Acidimicrobiales bacterium | reverse complement strand
CCCTTCGCACCGACCGGGCCGGCCCAACGCGACAACGAACTGGAACTTCGCGTCCGGTCGTTCATCGGAGACGACCTTCCAATGGAGAAGGACCTGTCACGTTGGATGGCGCTCTGGAACCTCCCGGTCACCTGAGGATCGAAGCGAACTCGCCGCTCAACAGAGAATCAAGAATGTTGGCGTAGTCGAGGTCCAAGTGGGTGAGTCCGCTTCGGTCGTGCGTCCATAGTTCGAAACGAAGGTGTCGATAACCAATCGTGATGATCGGATGGTGGTCGAGTTCGTCAGCCGTCGCAACCAGCGACTCGACGATCGTCACCGAACTCGGGTAGTCGACCGTGTCGAACTCTCGAATCAAGTGACCTTCTTCGAGGCGCCACGTCGGATGCTCGGCTAGCCACTCCCCCACGACAGCCTCGTCCAATCGTGGCGGACGGCTCACGGGTGCGTCATGTCCGCTGGTACGACCGCAGCGTCAAACTCCTCGCCGCTCAACAGTTCCAGGGCGACCACCGCTTCGCGCAACGTGGTTCCTTCCTTGTGCGCCTTCTTCGCGACGAGCGCCGCATTGTCGTAGCCAATGGAGGGCGCGAGCGCAGTGACCAGCATGAGCGAGTCGTTGAGGTGCTGCGCAATTCGCTCGACATCTGGTTCGATTCCCTCGATGCAGAATTCACGGAAACGGTCACAGGCATCGGTCAGCAAATCAATCGAATTGCAGAAATTGTGAATGAGTACCGGCTTGCAGACGTTCAATTCGAGATTGCCGCGCGATCCGGCGTTGGTCACGGCGACGTCGTTGCCAAAGACCTGAACACCAACCATGATCATGGCCTCACACTGGGTCGGATTCACCTTGCCCGGCATGATCGAACTTCCCGGCTCATTCTCGGGGAGTATCAACTCGCCGAGTCCCGATCGTGGACCAGAACCGAGCCAACGCACGTCATCGGCGATCTTCACCAGACTCGCGGCGAGCGTCTTAATCGCACCGTGCGCGAAGACCAATGCATCGTGCGCAGCGAGCGCAGCGAACTTGTTCGGCGCCGTAACGAAGGGCTTGCCCGTCAGCGCCGCGATGACGAATGCGACACGTTCACCGAACTCTGGATGCGTATTGAGACCAGTACCGACCGCCGTTCCTCCGGCCGCCAGTTCACAGATGCCTGGAAGCACCAGTTCGAGTCGTTCAAGGTCCGCGTCGAGTTGCGCCACGTAGCCTGAAAACTCTTGGCCCAGTGTGAGTGGCACCGCGTCCATCAGATGCGTTCGACCAATCTTGATGATGCCCGCGAATGCCTCGACTTTGAGGTTAAGCGCATCACGAAGTCGCGTCACCGAAGGAACCAAACGTTCCGTAATCTCTGCCACTGCGGCAATGTGCATCGCGGTCGGAAAGGTGTCATTGGACGACTGCGACATGTTGACGTGATCGTTTGGGTGCACCGGTTCTTTACTGCCCTGGACTCCGCCGGCCAACTCAATCGCGCGATTGGAGATGACTTCGTTGACGTTCATGTTCGTCTGGGTGCCAGAGCCGGTCTGCCAGATTCGCAGCGGAAATTCATCGGCGAGCAGACCATCGATGACTTCGCGCGCCGCTTGTTCAATGAGGGCCGCTCTCTCTGCGTCCAATTTTCCCAGGTCACGGTTGACCTGCGCGGACGCGAACTTGAGTATGCCGAATGCGCGGATCAGCGCCGGTGGCATGGTCTCGTGTCCAATGGCGAAATGATGAAGGCTCCGCTCAGTCTGCGCGCCCCAGTAGTGAGCCGCCGGGACTTCAATCATGCCCATCGAGTCGGACTCGATACGAACGTCCGTCATGAGTGGTCCTCTACCTTCCCGCGGCGTTTTTCTTCACGGCCTTTTTAGCGCCCGCAACTTTCTTCGCGGCACTTTTCTTCACGTCGGTCGACTTCTTGGCGGCCGACTTCTTGACAGAGGAGGACTTCTTTACCGCGGACTTTTTGGCAGCGGAGGATCTCTTCACCGCTGACTTCTTGGCCACACCAGTTTTCTTCGCAACGGTCTTCCGCGCCGCGCTCGACTTCTTTAACGCACTCTTCTTGGCGGCCGAGGTCTTCTTCGCGGCCGACTTCGCGGTCTTCTTGACCGCGGCGGATTTCTTCGCGGCCGACTTCTTGACCGTGCCCTTCTTCTTTGCTGCGGTCTTCTTCGCGGCCGCCGACTTCTTGGTCGCACTCTTCTTCACGGCGGCGATCTTCTTGGTGGCGGTCTTTTTAACAGCGGCGATCTTCTTCGGCAACTCCTTCTTCACGACGGCGATCTCCTTGGCTGCGACTTTCTTCACGGCGGCAATCTTCTTCGGCAACTCCTTCTTCACGGCGGCAATCTCATTCGAGGCAAAATCCTTCACCGCGTCGATCGTGTCCGACGCTGTGTCCGAGGCAGCCTCTTTCGTTGTCTGGATGTCACCTTCATTGGCAATGTCCATGGTCGCATTCTCCTTTGAGGTTTTGCCTTTACTCGGCGTCGTTGCACTCTTTGATGCACCGTCGTACAGTTTGATGCCGACTTCGACGACCTTGCGCGCGGCGATCACGTCTTCCGCACGCGGACCGTCACCTGATCCCGGCACTTCTAAAAGCAGGGGTAGGTCACGAATCTGTGGGTGGCCAACGAGCGGCGCAAGACCCTTCGTGCCGATCGTGCCTTCGTCGATATTCGCGTGGCGATCGCGGTTACCACCGAGTTCGATCTTCGAGTCGTTCAGATGGAAGCATCGCAGTCGCGAAATTCCAATGCGATCATCGATATCTTTCACGAGTGCGTTCGTGCCCGCAATCGTGGAGTAGTCGACACCACTGGCCCAAAGGTGCTGGGTGTCAATACAGATGCCGAGGCGCTCGTCACCGCCGCACGCGTCAATCAGCGCTTGAATCTCATCGAGGCTTCGCCCGACCGTCCCGCCAGTTCCCGCGGCATTTTCAATGAGAATGGGACAGTCTTTGACGCCGGGTGGCGCTTGGTCGGCGGTGTCGAGCGCACGTTCAAACGCTTCGGAGATCTGTTTGATGACTGTCTCGAAGCCCGCGCCCAGGTGCGATCCGACGTGCAAGACGACGCCCGATGAGGCCATGCCACGTCCCACCGACAGATTGCTAATCAGACAATCGACGGACTTTTGATAGAGCACGGGGTCCGGGCTCGCCAGATTGATGAGGTACGTCGCGTGACAGAACGTGTCGGTGATTGACGGATGATTGGCTTGCGCTTCGCGGTAGTTCGCCAGCACTTCTGGTGCGTACTGCGACGGTTTCCACATTCGAGGACTCTGCGTGAATATCTGGACTGACGTCGCCCCGATCTCGACGCCCGCTTCGAGCGACGGTACGAGCTTGCCGCCACCGCGTACGTGTGCACCAATGTTCATTACAGTAAAACTACCTTCTATCCACCCCCGTACGTCAGGTCGACCGTGTCCGATTCCTTCACTCCAGCAGCGCGAGCCCTCTTCGCCAAGAAGGTGCTCGCCCACATCGCGAGTCTCGACGCCGACGGTCACCCGCACGTCACGCCGGTCTGGGTCGAACTCGATGGTGACGACATCGTGATCAATACCGCGCTCGGTCGCGCTAAGGCCCGCAACCTCGCGAACGACGCCCGAGTTGCGGTTTCGATCGTCGATCCCGATGACAACAGCGGCGTCATTGCCGTGCGCGGCACCGTGACCGGATTCACCACGATTGGCGCTGACGAGGTCATCGACCGGCTGGCGATGAAGTACACCGGCGAGGAGTCGTACCCCTTTCGTCGCGAGGGCGAAGTTCGCGTGACGGTACGCATTACGCCTGAGCGCATATCAATGCAGCCGAAATAGCGGCTACTCGAAGTCCGTTCGTTCACCGAACGCCAGGGATTCGTTCGAAGAGGCGGTGAGCACGGTCTCTCCCAGTCGCAGTTCAGAGCCGTTGAAACTCCACACGTCGATTGACGTCGGCGGCGCGGGGCGGTTGTAGGCGCCGCGAATGGTCGCCACGTCATTGGCAACGTTCACTTCGTCGTTGGTGAGCAGTGCCCGCACGACATCAGCGTGGGCCGAAGCATCGAGACCTTGCTCGATCACGACCTGACCAATCTGCAGTAGCCAACTGAGCGTTGCAACATCACGCGCCGCTAACTGCGCCGAATAGTCCTCTGAGAGAACGAGCCACAGTCCGAGCGGCCGCTCCACGCGGTCACGAAGCGCGGCGACGGCAATGACCGTGTCGGCGTCGCTACAACCAAAGACGACAGAGTGGTCGCTGACGTAGCCGGCCACGTCGTCGAGTTGCGCCAGCGGAGCGAGGAGTCGTGCCAGCGCCATGACCTAGGGCTGCAGGTCCTCTTTGGGCAGCTTCTCAATGTTGACGTCGCGGAAGGTCAAGATCCTCACCGACGGCACAAAACGGGCCGACCGATACATGTCCCAGACCCAGGCGTCGTGCAGGGTGACTTCGAGGAGCGTGGGGGTCCCGGTGGAGCGAACTTCGATCGCGACGTCGTTGGCGAGGTAGAAACGGCGATCGGTCTCAATCGCGTAGTTGAACATGCCAACTACCGCTTTGTATTCCTGAACCAGCGCGAGTTCCAGCGTCGATTCGTAGTCGTCGAGCTCCTCTTCGCCCACGCGCTATTGCGCGCGTTCGGTTACGCGAAGCTCCTTGATCTTGGCGGCTTTTCCGCGCAGATCACGCAGGTAGTAGAGCTTGGCGCGACGTACGTCCCCGTAGGAGTCGACTTCGATTTTGGCAATCGTGGGCGCGTGCACGGGGAAGGTGCGCTCCACGCCGACGCCGAAACTGATCTTGCGAACGGTGAAGGTCTCGTGCACACCCGAACCCTGGCGGCGAATGACCACGCCCTGGAAGATCTGGACGCGCTCGCGGGTGCCCTCAACAACGCGGACGTGGACCTTCAGGGTGTCACCGGTACGAAATGAGGGGATGTCGTCGCGAAGCGAGTCGCGGTCGATGAGGTCGGTCGGATTCATGTGAGCGGTCCCTTTCGGATCACTGAGGCTTTAGAAGTTTAGCCGGTGTGCCCGTTCCCTTCCAACAAAGGGAATTCGGCCATTACTGCCAGGTCGACGTCACTGAGGCCGCCGCGCAGTTCGATCAGGTCCGCTCGACGCGCCACGGTGCGGTGCAACGCCTGGGCCCGGCGCCAACGACCGATTCGCGCGTGATCGCCCGAGCGCAGTATTTCGGGCACGCCAAGCCCTCGAACCTCGGCCGGCTTCGTATAGTGCGGGTACTCGAGCAGTCCGTCACTGAAGGTCTCGTCGACACTCGATTCGTCGTTGCCGAGCGCCCCGGGCAGGAGCCGCACCACCGATTCGATCACGCAGAGGGCCGCGAGCTCGCCACCGGCCAGGACGTAATCCCCAATCGAAATCTCGTCGTCGACCACGAGGTCGATGACCCGCTCATCGAAGCCCTCGTAGCGACCACAGAGCAGCGCGAAGCCGTTCAAGGCGCTCAACTCCTTCGCGACCGCGTGCGTGAGGCGCCGACCCGACGGCGTCAGCGCAATCAGTGGACGAGCGATCTCGGGGTGGTCGTCCAGAGTCTGAAGAATTGGTTCGGCGCGCAGGACCATGCCCGCACCACCGCCAAAGGGCGTGTCGTCGACCGTTCGGTGCACGTCACTGGTGGCGTCACGAAAGTCGTGGACGTGTAGCTCCCATACGTGACGCTCCATGGCGCGACCAAGCACTGACGTCGTGGCGTACTGGGTCACCGCGTCAGGGAAGAGAGTCAGCACGTCGACGCGCAGCGTCATTCGAAAAGCCCGTCAGGGACATCAACGTCGACGCGGACGTTCGCGTCGACGTTGGTCACGAAGGTGAGCGGCACGAGCGCGCCACTGTCGAGCACAAGGAGGTCACTGGCGGGATTCGCTTCGACTCCGGTCACGACGCCTCGTCGTATACCTTGCGCGTCGAAGACTTCCGCGTCGTAGAGCTGATCGATCCAGATGACGCTCTCGTCCTCGAGTCGCGGGGCCGACAGCACGACGCCTCGCCAACGCTCGGCCTCTTCGCGAGAATCGATGCCGTCGAAGGTAACAATGAAGCAACGCTGGTGGGCGCCCGATGCCCGCACGGTCAGTATCCCTCGATCAGTCGTGAGTTCACTGCCCGGTGCAAGACGCTCGGTTCGGTCGGTCCAGAGGTCCACGAGGACCTGACCCTTGAGACCTTGCGCTTTGATAATCCGCCCGACTTCGAGCGTGGGGCGCTCGGTGGCGCTCACGACTAGTCGACGATGTCGACGGAGGTCGTCACGCCATCGCGTGCGCCGGCGGCACCCACGAGGGCGCGAATTGCTTGCGCGGTGCGACCTCGACGACCGATGATCCGGCCCATGTCATTGGCACCAACACTCAGCGAGAGGATGACCTTGCCCTGGCGTTCGCTGACGTCGACCGAGACCGCGCTCGGGTCCTCGGCGAGGGACGTCGCAATGAACTCGAGCACGGCAGTTGCCGTGGCAGCACTGGGGGCGGCGTCGAAGTTCTCATTGACGTCGTCGTCGTACCCGTCGTCAATTGTGTTGACATCGCCGGCGACGTAGTCGTCATTAACGTCGCTCACTGTGGCGCCTTGGCGGCCTTGGCGGCTTCGAACATGTCGAGGGCGCCGCTGGTCTTGAGCAATTTGGCGACGCGCTCGGTGGGCTGGGCACCCTGTTGGAGCCAACGCAGGACTTTCTCGTTGTCGATCAGGGTGACCGTCTCGGGCTCGGCAGCGGAGAGGCCACGGGGCTGGTAGGTACCGACGATCTCGAGGAATGCGCCCGAACGGGCCCGACGGCTCTCCGCCGCCACCACGCGATAGGTCGGTTGCTTCTTTTTTCCCATTCGCACCAAACGAAGTTTCACAGCCACGACGAAATTCCCTTCAAACCTTTTGCTCCGGTCCACCGGAACTGGGCGAGTTACCCGAGCGTCAAAGTTTAGCGTTGTTTGGGGGGTGTGACCCTCCCGCCCTTCTTCTTCTTGTTTTTGCCACCATCTCCACGCGTCGCTTGCGCACCGGCGTTCATGCCCGCTCCGAGCGCTTCGAAGCCCGGTGGCAGTTGCTCGCGTTGCGCGCTGACTTTGGCGGCCATGTTCGCCATTCGACCCATACCGCCAGGCATCTGGGGCATGTTCCCACCACTCATCTGCTTCAGCATCTTTCGCATCTCATTGAACTGCTTCAAGAGTTGGTTGACGGCACCGACAGAAGTACCCGAACCCCTGGCGATTCGGCTCCGGCGCGAACCGTCGATGATGACGGGCTCGCGTCGTTCTCGCTTGGTCATGGAGTGGATGATGGCTTCGATCTTGCTCAGTTCGTTCTCATCCACATTGCTCGCGGCGTTGCGCATCTCTTTGGTGACGCCGGGCATCATCTTCATGATGCCCCCGAGTGAACCCATCTTGCGCACCTGGCCCATCTGAGTGAGGAAGTCATCGAGCGTGAACGTTCCGCTCATCATTCGTCCGGCACCTTCGGCCAAGACGTCGGCGTCCATGCGTTGTTCGGCCTGCTCAATGAGCGAGAGCACGTCACCCATACCGAGTATTCGCGACGCCATCCGGTCCGGGTGGAACAGTTCGAAATCGGCCATCTTCTCACCGGTCGATGCAAAGACAATCGGACGGCCCACGACGCCGCGCGCGGACAGCACCGCGCCGCCGCGCGCGTCGTAGTCGAGCTTGGTGACGATGATGCCCGACAGCTCCAGCGTCTCGTGGAAGGCCCGCGCGGTCTGCACGGCGTCTTGACCGGTGACGGCATCGATGACGAGGAAGGTGTAGTGCGGTGACGTGGCGGCGGAGATGTCTTGCACCTCGTCCATCAGGGCTTCGTCAATCGAGAGTCGTCCCGCGGTGTCGATGATGACGACGTCGCGCCCAAGACGAGTCGCTTCGGCGAGCCCCTTTCGCGCAACTTCGAGGGGACTCGACGTCTCGGAGAAGACGTCGACCCCGACCTGCGTACCGAGTACGCGCAGTTGCTCGACGGCGGCCGGTCGCTGGAGGTCTGCCGCGATCAGGTACGGCTGGCGACCCTGCTGCTTGAACCACAGGGCCAACTTGGCTGCGGTGGTGGTTTTGCCCGCGCCCTGGAGCCCGGCGAGCAACACGACCGTCGGCGGTTTCGACGCGTAGGTGACCTTCAGTGCCGAGCCGCCGAGGACTTCGATCAGCTGTTCGTTGACTGCTTTGATGACTTGTTGGCCGGGCGCGAGGTTCTGATTCAGCGATTCGCCACTTACGCGTTCGCGCACAGCGTCGAGGAACGCACGGACGACGCCCAGTTCGACGTCGGCCTCGAGCAGGGCCGCACGGACCTCGCTCAGTGCCTCGTCGAGATTGGCGTCACTTAGTCGGCCGCGTGAGCGCAGCGACGTACCGAGGCGCTCAAAACGTTCACTGAGGGCATCAAACATTGTCTGGTCAGGCTACCGCTAGGTGTCGAGGAGCGAATCGACGAAGGCCTCTGGTTCAAAGACAATCAAGTCGTGCACGCCTTCACCAATGCCCACGTACTTAACCGGGATATTCAGGTCGCGTTCGATCGCCACGACGATGCCGCCCCGCGCGGTGCCGTCCAACTTGGTGAGCACGATGCCAGTGACGTCGGCCGCCGCGAGAAACTCACGGGCCTGACTGAGGGCGTTCTGTCCCGTGGTCGCGTCGAGCACCATGAAGGTTTCGACGACTTCACCGGGTTCGCGGTCGGCCACGCGACGGACCTTGCGCAGTTCGTCGAGCAAGTTCGTACTGTTCGCCCGTCGTCCCGCGGTGTCGGCGAGGACAATGTCCGCCCCTCGGGCCGCAGCACGCCCGAGCGCGTCATGTACGACAGAGCCTGGGTCGGCTCCTTCGACCGATCGCACGATGTCCGCGCCGCTTCGAGTGGCCCACTCCTCCAATTGATCCGCCGCGGCCGCACGAAACGTGTCACCGGCCGCGAGGACCACCCTTCGTCCTTCGTCCACGTGACGTTGCGCGAGCTTGCCGATTGTCGTGGTCTTACCGACACCGTTCACACCAACGAAGAGCCATACCGGCACGCGGCCCGGTTGCGCGGTCAAGGTGACGGATCGTTCGGCGCTGAGTGAGTCAAGGAGCGAATTGCGCACCGACGTCGCGATGCCGTCAGGCGCGCCGTGCGTTCGAAGGTCGTCCAGAATCATGGCAGTGGTCGCCACGCCCACGTCACTGCGGAGCAGCACTTCTTCGACGACTTCAAGCTGCTCCGTGCTGACAGCACCTGCACCCGAGAGCGCCCGAACGCGGTCAAAGACGCTGCGTGACGATCCGAGGCGCTGCGCGAGCGTCCCCGGTTCCTCGCGGAGTGAAGGTCGTTGCGTGACCTCCTTGACCAAGACCGTCGGCATGGCGACGCGTGGCGCGGCGGCCAACGGCGGCCTTCGCCGACGTCGTCCTCGCGCGATCACAAGGCCCGAGCCCAGGAGGACAACGATCACAGCGACGATGATGACGACAATCACGCCGGTTCAACCGCCTTGGGCCGCGTCGCGCGCTGGCTAATGACCTTCGAGGACGCGCCCGGTCCCATCGTCACGCCGTAGAGAGCGTCGGCCGCCTCCATCGTGCGCTTCTGGTGCGTCACAATCAACAACTGGGCTTCGTCACGAAATTCGTCGACCAGGCTCAGAAACCGCTGGAGGTTGACGTCGTCCAGCGCGGCCTCAACCTCGTCCATCATGTAGAAGGGCGACGGACGCGAACGAAAGACGGCGAAGAGGAACGCCAGCGCCGCCATCGAGCGCTCGCCACCCGACAACAGAGAAAGTCTGCGAACGTTTCGACCGAGGGGTCGCACCTCGATCTCGACGCCGGTGTTGAGCGGGTCGTCGGGCTCAGTCAAGAGCAATCGCCCCTGTCCCCCCGGAAAGAGCATCGCGATCAGTGCCGAAAAGTGTTCATTGACGTCCGCGACCGCACTCGAAAACGTCTGCATGATCTCCTGGTCAAGCGCGCGAATCACTTCTTGGAGTTCGCGTCGGGCGTGTCGCACGTCGCTCACTTGCGCGTCAAGTTCCTTGTAGCGCTCCTCGAGCGTGGCGAGCTCGTCAAGGGCGAGCGGGTTAATCGGACCTAGCGACGTGATGCGCGCCTCGAGGTCCGCCACACGTTGCTCGATCGTGACACCCTCGGGAAGTTCAACGTGGGTAACAGTCGCCAGGTCGCTCGCGTCGAGGCCGAGGTCCCGTCGAATCATTTCGTGCAAGTTCGCGATCATGACGACCAGCTCCGCCTGCTCAATCTCACTCTTGCGCGCGACGTCGCCAAGCTCCGTGAGCCTGGTTTCAGCTTCTTTGCGGGCCCGGCGAACCTCTTCGAGAAGTTCCGCACCGGCGCGTGTTGCTTCGAGTTGTTCTCGATACGTTGAGTCCATCGCTTCTTGAGCGACACGAATCTCGTCCGCGGCACGCGTTACCAGCGAGGCGAGTCGGTCGAGCACTTGTAGGTCGAATTCGAGGGACTCACGTCGTCCTGCGGCTTCAGCCCGTTCGCTCGATCGTCCCTCGAGACGCTGTTCAATCTCAGCTCGTCGCTGTTCAAACAGTCGTCGGCGTTCAGCGAACTCCGCTTCGCGTCGTGAAAACGCCGTTGCTTCATCGCCCACCATTTCTCGAAGTGTCTCGAGTTCCGCTCGCGCGAGTGCGACACGCGTTGCACGTTCGTGCGACGACGCAACCGACTCTTCAAGCGACGGCAACTCTTCACGCAACATCAACAGTTCCTCGTCGTTTGTGCTGATCTGCTCGGCCAACGCCGCCACGTCATTCGTCGAGGTCTCTTCCGCAGTAACGAGTTGTTCTACGAGGGCACGTAGTCGAAGGTCCTCTCCCTCGAGCCGCGCAACCTCTGCGTGACGCGCGGCCTCGTTCGATGCTGCTCGTGTGAGGCGCTGTCGTGCCTCCACCGCGTCGGCGTCGGCGTTCTTGCGACGCTCTCGAAGGGGCGCGACCGTACTCGCGGCGTCATTCGCCGCCCGTTCGGCTTCCTCCACGCTCGATCGCGTGACGACAGCTCGGCCTGACGCAATGCGCCAACCCGACGTTGCGAAGCGGTCACCATCGCGTGTCACGATCACCAGTTCGGGGTTCGCCAGCGCCACGTCAATGCCCGACTCCCAGTCCTTAGCGACGAAGGCGCGCGCGAACAGCGCATCAAGGACTCGGGTCACGTGCGCCGGCGCGTTCGAACGTGCCCGCACCAACGAGCGCAGTGCCTCGGTCCCCTGCGGCGTCGTCGGCGTGGCAACCGATCCCTCCGCGACGGGAAGAACCAGACCGGTCCCGCCCTCTCGACGCAATGCCTCGAGCGCCGCGCGCGCCGATTTGCGGCCGTCAACAATCATTGCGCCGACCGATGCACCGGCGGCCGATTCAACGGCCCGCTCCCAGCCGCTGTCGACCTCAATGAGGTCAAGGAACGCGCCGAGTACTCCTTCGAGACCCCCAATAATCGCCTTACCACCAGCGCCCGAGAACTCATCGAGGGCCCTCGCTAACGCGTCCGCGTGCGCCTGCGTGCGGGCCGCCCAGTCGCTCGCCTCGCGGAGCGCTTCGTCAGACGCCGTGCGCTCCTCTTCGGCCTCGTCGGCGTCGCGCAGCGCATTCGTTCGCTCTTCGACCGCGCTCGCCAGCGCGGACTGGGCGTTGTCGTGATCTCTGCGCACGGCTTCGTGATCGGCGGTCGTCTGCGCGCCGCGCGCTCGTGCCTCGGCGAGTCGGGTGGCCGCTCGTCGCTCGCTTTCGTGCAGCGACTCCAGCGAACGTTCCAAGAGTGCGATGCGTTGACGCGCAGCGATGAGTGTCGCTTCGTCACCTTCGATCGATGACGAACCCCACGTCTCGTCGAAGAGCCGTTGTGCATCATCGAGTTCGTCTTGCGCGATGGCGACCTTTTCGCGCAGTGCAGTCAGCGTCAAGTTCTCCTCGTCGACACTCGCGAGATCCGTCGTGAGTTTGGCGGCGTCGGCTTCGAGGGTGGCGATCACGTTCTCGTCCGCCGAGGCGACCAGAGCTTGGCGTAGCGAACGCTCGCGCTCTTGGATGATCGACGACGTGCCCCTCGCGCGTTGCGCCAGTCCCTGGAGCGTGCCGAGCGTTGAGGCGAGTAGTTCCTCTCGTCGACTCGCCATCTCCGCCGCGGCGCTCGCGGCCTGCGCGTCGAGTGTCACGAGTTCGTGGCGAAGTTCTCGTTCCCGCGTTGTCGATCCCTGCAGATCGGTTTCGAGTGTTCGACGTCGCGCTTCGAAAGTGTGCAGTCGCGATGAGAAGAGGGCTCGACGGGCCGCACGTAAGTCGGCGTCGACGTCGGAGTAACTGCGCGCTGAGACGGCCTGGCGTTCGAGTGGACGCATCTGGCGGCGCACCTCGCGCACGAGGTCACCCAGACGCTCGATGTTCTCCTGTGTCGCGTCGAGTCGACGTTCTGCGCGTTCCTTACGACGTCGGTGCTTCAAGACACCGGCCGCCTCCTCAATGACGGAGCGTCGATTCTCCGAGGAGGAGTTCAAGATCGAGTCAAGTTGGCCCTGACCAATGATCATGTGCTGTTGGCGTCCAACGCCCGAGTCACTGAGCAGTTCTTGGACGTCGAGCAGTCGACAGGTCGTGCCGTTTATGGCGTACTCCGAGTCGCCATTTCGAAAGAGGGTGCGCGAGATGGTGACCTCCGCGCCGTCGATGGGTAGTTTTCGCGAGGAGTTGTCGAGGGTAAGGGCTACTTCGGCTCGGCCGAGGGCCGCGCGATTGGCGGTACCCATGAAGATGACGTCGTCCATCTTCGCGCTGCGCAGCGCCCGGGTGCTTTGAGCCCCGAGGACCCAGGTGACGGCGTCAACAACGTTGGATTTTCCCGAGCCGTTGGGACCGACCACGGCCGTCACACCGGTCTCGAATTCGAGCACCGTGTTATCGGCGAAGGACTTGAAGCCCTTCATGGTCAATCGCTTTAGAAACACGGGTAGACGCTATCAATCTTCCGACGCAGCACCGTTGCTAGCTCTGGCATTTCGGGCAGAAGAATGTCGAGCGCCCGCGCACCGTTTCTCTCACGATTGGTTGACGACACTGGAAGCAGGCCAGACCCTCTCGGTTGTACACCTGGTGGTACTCCTGGTACTTGCCCGCAACACCGTCGGGGTCCACGAACTGCTCGTCGTCGAGCGTTGAGCCGCCGTATTTGATCGCCTCAGTGAGCGTCTCGGCGATCGCGCGGTGCAGTCGGCGGATCTCAATGGTGGAGAGTGATTCGGACTCGCGATCAAAGCGCAGTCCGGCGGCGTAGAGAATCTCGTCGGCGTAGATGTTGCCAATACCGGCAATGATGTCCTGATCCGTGAGGACGGCCTTCAGTCCAGTCGAGCGGCTGCGCAGGATCGCGGCGAAGCGGTCCCAGCCAATCTGGTCCTCGAAGGGGTCGATGCCCAGGTGCGCGAGTTCCGGAATTGCTTTTCGAAGGGCCAGGCCGTCGCCCCCAATAGAGAGGCGCGCGAATTTGGACAGCTCCACTTCCTCGCCTTCGACGGGCCCCGTGGAGACGTAGAGCTCGCCAAAGGTCCTCGGGTCGACGTAACGAAGTTCGCCACCCTGCGCGAAGGTGAAGACGACGTGGGTGTGCTTGGGCTTGGGGTCCTTCGGTCCCTTGGCCCGCAGGAGCTGACCGCTCATGCCCAAATGGACCACGAGATGCGTCCCGTTGTCGAGGGCGAAGACCAGGTTCTTGCCCAGTCGTTGCGCGCTCTTAATCGAATGCCCTTCAACGAGCGCGCGAAAGTCCTTCGCGGTCTTGTGGCGACGAACGAGTCGTCCATTCGTGACCGAGGCGGTCTTCACCTTTTTACCAATGAGGTCGCGCGCCAATGACGCGCGAACGGTCTCGACTTCGGGGAGCTCAGGCATGCTGCTCCCACGCGTGCTCGGCGGCGCCGGCCTCGGCGCTCTTCTTCGAGCGACCTTCGCCTTTGCCGATGAGTCCATCGACCTCGACGTTCGCGTAGTACGTGGCGTCGTGGTTGGGGCCAGTGGACGTCACTTTGTAGACCGGCGTGCCGTGGCCGTTCGCTTCGGACCATTGGCGAAGTCGGGCCTTGGGGTCAACATCGCCCGGTTGCAGTGCCGCGTCCGCGACGTCCTGGGCGAGCGCGTCGTGCACGAACGCCTTCGCGACGTCGTAACCGCGCTCTAAGTAGATGGCCGCGACCACCGCTTCGAAGGCGTCGGCCAACAGCGAGGGCCGTTCGAGTCCGTTCTCCTTGCGCACGCCGCGGCCAATGCGCATGGCGCTCGCCAGGTCGAGGCGTTGGGCGGCACTGGCGAGTGAGCTTTCGTTGACGACCCGTGAACGCACGAGTGATCCGGTCCCCTCGTTGAGCGTCGGATAACCCGTGACAATGAGATCGGCAACGGCCAAGTCGACGACGGCATCACCGAGAAACTCCAGGCGCTCATTGGATTCAACGCCGTGTTCCGCGGCGTAACTCGAATGCGTGAGCGCAAGTGTGAGCAGAGGACTCGTCCCGGCGAGTCCAACGCGCTGCCCTAACGCATCAAGTGGCGACAGCAGCGAGTTCACGAATCCCGTTAGGAGACCTGTAATTTGACGGCGACGTAGTCAACCGCGTCGCGAACCGAGAGGAGACCCTCTAAGTCCTCGTCATCGATATGAAATCCGGCCGAATACTGCGCGAGATTCTCTTCGAGTGCTTCAACCAGTTCGATCAGGGCCAACGAGTCAGCGCCCAGGTCGGTGAAGGGTACGTCCTCGGCGATGTCGTCCGGGCTCTTCTCCAGGATTTCAGCGAGTTGCTCGCGAACAATGGACAATATTGTCGCCTTGTCCAGTGACGATGGATTCACAGCGTCTGCCATACTCCACTCCCTTATTGTTGCTGGTCCAATCTACCGAACGACGAGGGTTCGACCCCCGGTTCTCAACCCTGATCAGGACGGATAGTTAGACGCAGTTTCTCGACCACCCCGGCGGCGTCCATTTCGGCGGCCACTCGAAGCGCGTTTTTGATGGCCACGGCGTTCGAGGAGCCGTGTGAGATCACGCAAATGCCGTCGAGGCCCAAGAGCATTGCCCCACCCTGATTCTCCGGCGTCATCGCGCTCGCGAGCGGCAGGAGGTACTCAAAGAGCACGGCACCAGCGGCGCGGGTCTCATCATTTGTCTCCACCACGTCGAGCACGGCCTTGAAGATGAACTTCAGCGCCCCTTCGAGGGTTTTCAGCGCCACGTTGCCGGTGAAGCCGTCGGTGACGATGACGTCGACCGGCGAGGGCACGAGGTCGCGACCTTCCACGTTGCCCGCGAAGTTGAGACCGGGAAGTGCCGCCAACAGCGCGTGCGTTTCCTTTACGAGTGGCGTTCCCTTCGTCGACTCCTCGCCAATGGAGAGCAGTCCGACCTTGGGACTCGCGACGCCAAAGTGCGCGCTCGCGAAGGTGCTCGCCATCTGGGCGAACTGCACCAGCATCTCGGGGGTGCACTCAGAGTTCGCACCGGCGTCGACCAGCACCATGGGCTGGCGACCGGGGTTGGGAATCGGGGTCGCAATGCAGGGCCGCACGACGCCGGGAAGGCGTCCCATGCGAAGTAGCGCCGAGGCCATCGTCGCCCCCGTGTTGCCGGCCGACACCATCGCGCAGGCTTTGCCGTCGCGCACCAGTTCAGCACTTCGCACGAGCGAGGAGTCCTTCTTCTTGCGCACGCTCGCGGCGGGGTCGTCATCCATTGCGATGATCTCGCTGCAGGCGAAGACGTCGAGTCCGAGGGGATCGCCCATCAACTCGGGAACGCCCACGAGGATGACCGAGAGGCCGAGCTCGTCGACGGCGGCGCGGGCGCCAGCGATAATCTCGCCCGGAGCAAAGTCGCCACCCATCGCGTCAAGGGCGATGGGCAGGGCCAACTTAGTTAACCTCTACGGCGACGCGACCCTTGTACCAGCCACAGTTCGGGCACACAATGTGGGGCAACTTGGACGTCGCGCACTGTGGGCAGACGCTGCGTGCCGGTCGTTCGAGACGCCAGTTGGCCGCACGGCGGCTGCGGGTCTTGGCTTTGCTGGTCTTGCGCTTGGGGACGGCCATCGATCTTCTCTTTCAGCTGGACGGGCGAACCCGTCACACTTCTTTGGATTCGCCGGGCTCAAAGTCCGTGAATCGGAGTCCGTCAAGTGTAGCCCAGCGCGGGTCAAGTGGTGCCTGGCACTCACACGTCGCCTCATTGCGATCAATGCCGCAGTAGGGACAAAGTCCCGCGCAGTCCTCTCGACAGAGCGGCGCGAGGGGCAGGTCCAGGAAGATCGCGTCGTGCGCCATGGGGGCCAGATCGACGAAGTCATCGTCAATGACGTAGGTCTCCTCGTCGCCAGGTCCGCGTTGATCAACGAATCGCTCGTTGACCGCGACCGTGCTCAGCCCAAGCACCGGCGTCGAGCAGCGTCGACAGGTCCCGTGCCAGGGTGCCTCGACGGTCCCCTTGGCGTGCAGACCCCCACTGAAGCTCTCGAGACGAAGGCGCACCCGTACGGTCGCCTCGGGAAAGACGTCGGTCTCGGCGACGCCGCGCGGCGCGAACTCGTGGGGCTCGTCAAACTCGGCGTCGAAGGCGATCTCGGTGCGCGACGGAACATCGCGCAACAGTTGGGCCACGGGTACGAGGTACGGCGAGTTCACTGCTTAGAACGCGTCCTGATCGAAGAATGACGTGGTGTCTTCGATGTTGGTCGGCTCCTTATAGTCAGGCGCGATCCCCGAGATTGACTCGTCGACCTGCGCGTCCTCGATCAAGGAGGTGGGCAGACCTTGGGCGCTCAAGCGCTCTCGACCCGAGTGGGTGGTCTTCAAGAGGCGCTCCAGCACGATTTCGAAACTGCCAAGTTTGCCGTCGATGAAGTCCTCGGACTGGTTGATCATTTGGCGCGACTGCGCGTGGGCCTCGGCGACGATCTGTTGGGCCATCAGGCGCGACTGTCGCACGATCTCGGTCTTGTCGACCATGCGAGCGGCCTCAGCGCGCACCTGGTCCATGAGTTGCTGCGCCTTTTGCATCTCGCCCGCCATCAACTCTTCGCGGTCACGCAGCGCCCAGCGAGCCTCGCGAATCTCGTCGGGCAGACTACGCAGCGCCTGCTCCAAGAGTCCCAGCACGTCGTCGCGCGAGATGAGGGCTGAGTTCGACAGCGGCATCTGCTTCGCGTTGGCGACCATTTCGATGAGGTCGCGCAGGTCGGCCTCGATGTCGCGGCGCACGTGGCGCCCCGGTGGTTCCGCAAACTCTTCGGGGTCGTCGTAGCCGTCAAATGACGTCATTGCCCACCTCCAGGGAACTTGCCAATCAGCCGTTTCGCCACGGCGGCTGGGACGAAGGGAGAGACGTCGCCGCCGTAGCGCGCCACCTCTCGCAGCAGTCGACTCGCAATAAAAGAGTGCGTGGAACTCGAAGGAAGAAACAGCGTCTCGACGCCCGAGAGCGAACGGTTCATCTGGGCCATCTGGAGCTCGCTCTCAAAGTCCGACACGGCGCGTAGGCCCTTCACGATGGCCGTCGCGTCCACGTCCTTGGCGACGTTCACGAGCAACGTGGATATTGAGACGATGCGGACGTTCTTCAGGTGGGCGAGCGATTCGGCAATCATGTCGCGTCGCTCGTCAAGGTCAAACAGGGCCTCGGATTTCTGAGGATTGCGAATCGCGGCCACGACAATCTCGTCAAAGATGTGCGACGCACGCTCGACGACTTCGAGGTGCCCGTTGTGAAAGGGATCAAAGGACCCAGGAATAAGGCCAACCGTCATGCGTCGTGCCCTTCGTCCGGTTCCAGCATCGTAACGAGCGTAGTGCCGTAGCGCTTGGTTTTGGTCACGATCCACCCCTCGGGGGCGTCCATGTGACGGTCGTTTTCGACCATGACGCGCTCGGCCACCACTCCCTGCAGCACGCTCGCGAGGTCGAGTGGGCCGTAGGGCGGATCGGCGAGAACCAGGTCGAGGTCAGCCGGAGGTGACCACACCGGCAACATGGAGCGAACAAAAACCGGCTCGGCGTCGAACTTGAGGGGTTCCAAGTTCGTCTTGACCGCGGCGAGACACGCGGGGTCTGCGTCGATGAAGTACACCTTTGACGCACCGCGCGACATTGCCTCAATACCCATTGCACCCGACCCGCAGTAGAGGTCCGCCACGACGAGATCGACGAGGCCGCCGCGACTCTCGAGCATTGAGAAGATCGCCTCACGCGCGTAGTCGGTCGTTGGTCGAACGCTCGCCGGCAGTTTCGCCTTCAGCGGGCGTCCCCGGGCCGACCCACCAATGACTCGCATCCCTCAAGGGTACGTCGCGAGGCCGTCAAGATTTGAACAAGTAATCGGCTTCTTCGTCGTCGATAAAGAGCCGTAATTCGTCCACCATTTCGGGCTCACCACTGAGCCCATCACGTGCCACCATGGCCGCGGCCACCTTCTGAGCGGCGAGCAGGAGCTCTTCGTCTCGACGCAGCGACGCGAGGCGCAGGTCACTACGACCCCGTTGGCGCGTCCCGAGCAGCGTGCCTTCACCACGTAGATCAAGGTCAATCTCAGCGAGCGCGAAGCCGTCGTTGGAGTCAACCAACGCCTGGAGGCGAATGGCCCCCTCGGGCGTTGGGGGCGTGCCGAGCAAGTAGCAGTAACTCTGCACGTCGCTTCGTCCGACGCGACCACGTAACTGGTGCAACTGGGCGAGGCCGAAGCGCCACGCGTCCTCGATGACGATGACGCTCGCCTCGGGCACATCGACGCCGACTTCAATCACAACCGTCGCGACCAGCACGTCCAGTTCACCAGCTCGGAACTGCGCCATCACCTCCTCCTTCTCCGGCCCCTTCATCTGACCGTGCAGGAGCCCCACGGAGAGTCCTCGCAACTCTTCGAGCGCGAGACGGGTCCGCTCTTGCACAGCGCTCGTCGCCTCGACCCGCTCGGAGCCCTCCACGAGAGGACAGATAACGTACGCCCGACGACCCTGAGCGACTTCGTCGCGCACGCGCTGCCAGCAGCCCGCCACGTCGTCCTCATTCTGGGCCCAATACGTCGTAACTGGCAATCGTCCGACCGGCATCTCGTCGAGCACCGAGCGATCGAGGTCACCAAAGACCACCATGGCCGCAGTGCGCGGAATCGGCGTCGCGGTCATCACCAGCAAGTCCGGGTCGGCGGCCTCGTCGCTTCGTTCG
>DATCCA010000083.1:0-16856 GCA_036511575.1 Acidimicrobiales bacterium | reverse complement strand
GTTCGTGCGGACCCGTCATTATCGTGAACACCATGAATCTCGACGTCTACCGTGGCTGCTCATTCAAGGAGAAGCGTGACGTCCTCAACGCGTTCTGGCGTTCCGGAGTTGACACGACGCCGCGGATCACGGAGGCGGCCGTTCAGTACGGCTACTACACGGTCATCTGCCTCGGCGTGATTGTGGCGGAACTGGCGCTCATTCTCGTCGTCGCGATCAGTCACGGATCCTTCGTCGAGTGGTTGAGCGCCCTTGGCGAACTCTTCGTTCTCTGGTCGACGTGGTGGGCGGTGAAGCGCTATCGCACGCTGAAGACGCAGGTCACAACCGGAGTCGCTCTTTAGATCCAACCGTGGTCGTGCGCGATCTGTTCGACGTCACCAATACGCAACCCGCTGCGATGCTGCAAGGTGCGAATGAGACCACCCGCTTCGTAGAGGGACTCGTGCGTGCCGGTGTCCAGCCATGTGGTCGCGCGCGAAAGAATCTCGACGCGCAGTTCGCCGCGCTCGAGGTAGGCGTTGTTAAGTGCCGTGATCTCGAGTTCGCCCCGGTCACTGGGCTTCAAATCTCGCGCGAACTGCGACGCTCTCGCGTCGTAGAAGTAGATGCCCGGCACCGCGAAGGAGCTCTTGGCCTTGAGTGGCTTCTCTTCAATGGAAAGCACCTTGCCGTCATCGTCAAACTCGACGACCCCGTAGCTCGAGGGGTCACTCACTTGATACGCAAAGATCAAAGCGCCATCAACCTTTGAGTTCGTTTCAAGGTGTGTGCCGAGACCCGGTCCGTAAAAGAGGTTGTCACCGAGAATGAGTGCGCAACGATCACCGTCGAGGAACTTCTCTCCAAGAATGAGCGCTTCGGCCAGTCCGTTCGGATGATCCTGAACGACGTAGGAGATCTGGATACCGAGTTGTGATCCATCACCGAGTAATCGTCGAAACGCATCTTGATCGTGCGGCGTGGTGATGAGGAGAATCTCTTGGAGCCCCGCCAGCATCAATGTGCTGAGCGGATAGTAAATCATTGGCTTGTCGTAAATCGGGAGCAATTGCTTGGAGACTGCGCGAGTAATTGGGTGAAGGCGCGTGCCACTACCACCAGCCAGAATGATTCCCTTCACTCCATTAGTATAGAAGTCCGTTAACCCCTTTCTAAAGGTCGAGGTACTGCCATGCGTGTAGTGATCACTGGGGCTGCTGGATTCATCGGCTCTCGATTCGCGGAGCTCTTCCTCGAGAACGCGGAGCGACTGAACTGCGATGAGGTCATTCTCCTGGACGCGTTGACGTACTCCGGTCGCCGAGAAAACATGGACAACGTCTTGCGCGATTCGCGAGTGCGATTCGTCGAAGGATCGATCACTGACGTCGACGTGACCGATGACGTGCTTCATGGTGCGCACGCGGTCGTCCACCTGGCGGCCGAGAGTCACGTTGATCGATCGATCACGGGCGCGAGGCTGTTCTTTGAAACCAACGTATTGGGTACTCACCAACTGTTGGAGAGTGCGCGTCGCGGCGGCGTGGAGCGATTTGTGCACGTCTCCACCGACGAGGTGTACGGATCGATCAGCGAAGGCTCGTGGAGCGAAGACCACATCCTTGAGCCGAACTCGCCCTATTCGTCGAGCAAGGCTGGTTCGGACCTCGCCGCGCTCGCGTATCACCGCACGTACGGACTTCCCGTAATGGTGACGCGCTGCTCGAACAACTACGGACCGCGCCAGTTTCCCGAGAAAGTTATTCCACTCTTCGTCACGAATCTGTTCGACGGCGAAAAAGTCCCGCTCTACGGCGATGGACTTAACGTGCGTGACTGGCTCTTCGTCGACGATCACTGTCGCGGACTGCTCGCCGTCCTCGAAGGCGGCCGACCGGGGGAGATTTATAACATTGGCGGCGGCACGGAACTCACGAACGAAGAGTTGACCGCGCGACTGCTTGATCTTTGCGGTTACGACGCTTCGATGATCGAACCAGTTGCGGACCGTCTCGGTCACGATCGTCGCTACAGCGTTGACTGGTCGAAGATCCACGACGAACTGGGCTACGCGCCGCAGACGAGTTTTGATGAAAGGTTGAGCGAAACCGTGAAGTGGTATCACGACAACGAGGCGTGGTGGCGACCGCTGAAGGGAACTCGTGAAGCTGGTTGAACTTTCGATTCCCGGTCTGTATTTACTCGAGTCGCCGGTCCACGGTGACGACCGCGGCCAGTTTCGCGAATGGTACAAGTTGGGTGATTTCGAAGAGGCCGGCGTTGACTTTCACGTGCAACAGGCAAATCTGTCGATGTCGAGTCAAAACTGCGTCCGCGGGTTGCACTATTCGCTAGCGCCCGAAGGGCAGGCGAAGGTGGTCACTTGCGCCTACGGCGAGCTCGACGACGTCATAGTTGACATTCGTGTTGGCTCACCAACTTTCGGTCGGGTGGAGATCGTGCACCTCGTGGCGGGTGAGGGACGTTCCGTACACGTGCCTGCGGGCGCGGCACATGGCTGGTGTCCGACGACCGACCTCGCCGAACTCGTATACCTCGTGTCGTCGCCCTTTAACGCGCCGTTCGAATTGGAGATTCATCCTTTTGACAAAGAGATCAACGTGACGTGGCCGGTCACCGGCGAGCCAATCCTGAGTCCCAAGGACGCGAGCGCCCCGACGCTCGCGCAGCGCTTGGCGGCGAACGAACTGCCGTTGTTCGCCTAAGTGTGTTGTTTTGAGCCTTCAAGGTCGCGCGTTGTAGCGTTGTTCAAGTGAGTACTACACCACTTCGCCTGGTGACGGCAGAGGATCGCAACGTTCTTATTGCCGATTTAGTGTCAGTGCCGACGATTGAATCGGAAGCGCAACTGCGCGCCATCATCACGAGTCTCTCGGGTGTCGACGCCGTCGGCGCAGAGGCCAGGGTCGCCAAACTGTCCACTCGTTCGATCAAGAAGTCAACAAAATTGGTCGCTATCGATCTGGCAATTTCGATGGTCGACCTCACCACGCTGGAGGGCGCTGACACGCCCGGTCGGGTCACGTCGCTGTGTACGAAGGCCATGCGTCCGGACCCTCGCGATCTCGCCGTACCGTCCGTTGCGGCCGTGTGCGTATATCCCGACCTGGTCGCGCATGCTCGCTCGGTGCTTGGATCTTCGCCGGTCGCCGTTGCATCGGTTGCCACAGCCTTTCCCTCGGGACGCGCATCTCTCAACGTCAAGTTGTTGGACGTCGCGGAAGCGGTGAGTGCCGGTGCCGATGAGATCGATATGGTGATCGACCGCGGCGCGTTCCTGTCCGGTCGCATTGGCCAAGTGTTCGACGAGGTCGTTGCGGTGAAAGCGGCATGTGGCACGGCTCACCTCAAGGTGATTCTCGAGACGGGCGAGTTGGTCACCTATGACAACGTCCGTCGAGCCAGTTGGATTGCGATGCTCGGTGGCGCGGACTTCATCAAAACTTCGACGGGCAAGGTGGGCGTGAATGCAACGTTGCCGGTGGCGCTCGTCATGCTCGAAGCGGTTCGGGACTTCGCGGAGAACGCGGGGCGAATCGTCGGCGTCAAGGTCGCGGGTGGGATTCGCACGTCGAAGGACGCCATCCGTTACTTGGTCCTCGTGAACGAAACCGTGGGCTCCACGTGGCTCACCCCCGATCTGTTCCGATTCGGCGCGTCATCCTTACTCAATGATCTCTTGATGCAGCGACTGAAGCAGGAGCGCGGTGCCTACGTCCGCGCTGACGAATTCAGCGGAGACTGAGATGACAGAGCGCCAACTCGCGAACTCCCAGCTCGGCTCGTTGGAGTACGACCCGGCGCCTGAATCGGCCGCCATTGCAAAACTCAAATCCAGTTACGGGCTCTTCATTGACGGGGCCTTCAGTGACGCCGCGTCCCACGAACAGTTCGCGTCAATCAACCCGGCCAATGAAAACACGCTGGCGACCGTGGCGCAGGCCAGCACCGAGGACGTCGATCGAGCCGTCGTCGCGGCGCGTCGTGCCTACGACAAGGTGTGGTCCAAGACGACCGGCGCACAACGCTCGAAATATCTGTTTCGGATCGCGCGACTGATTCAGGAGCGCTCGCGCGAGCTCGCGGTTGTCGAGACCCTGGACAACGGCAAACCGATTCGTGAATCACGAGACGTTGACATTCCTCTTGCCGCGGCTCACTTCTTTTACTACGCGGGGTGGGCCGACAAACTTGACTATGCCGGCTTTGGCGCACGTCCGAAACCACTCGGCGTCGCCGGTCAGATCATCCCTTGGAACTTCCCCCTGCTGATGGCCGCGTGGAAGCTCGCGCCGGCCCTAGCGGCCGGTAACACGTGCATTTTGAAGCCGGCCGAAACAACGCCGCTCAGTGCACTGGTACTGGCCGAGATCCTCGAACAGGCAGAACTGCCGCCCGGTGTGGTCAACATCATCACCGGCGACGGTGCGACGGGCAGTGCGCTCGTCGACCATCCGGGCGTCGACAAGATTGCCTTCACGGGTTCTACGGACGTCGGTCGACTGATTCAACAGCGAACTGCGTCGAGTCACAAGCACCTCACGCTCGAGCTCGGAGGCAAGGGCGCGAACATCGTGTTTGAAGACGCCCCGATCGACGAGATGATCGAAGGCATCATCGACGGAATCTTCTTCAATCAGGGCCACGTTTGTTGCGCCGGTTCTCGACTCCTTGTGCAGGAGTCCATTGCCGACGAGGTACTGCGACGACTGATTCGCCGCGTCGAGCAACTTCGCGTAGGCGATCCCATGGATAAGAACACGGACGTGGGCGCGATTAATTCGGCGGCGCAGTTGCTGCGAATTCGAGAGTTGACTGCCTTTGGCGAGAGTGAAGGGGCCACTCGTTACACGAGTTCGTGCCCGTTGCCCGACAAGGGTTACTGGTTCGCGCCGACGGTTTTCGCCGACGTCGCGCAATCGCACCGGATTGCCCGCGACGAGATCTTCGGCCCCGTACTTTCGGTACTGACCTTTCGAACGCCCGAAGAGGCCGTCGCCAAGGCCAACAACACGAACTACGGACTGGCGTGCGGTGTCTGGAGCGAGAAGGGCAGCCGGACGCTTTGGGTAGCGGAGCGACTCCGCGCCGGTGTCATCTGGGCCAACACCTACAACCGTTTCGATCCGACCAGCCCCTTTGGCGGCATGCGCGAGTCCGGCTTTGGTCGCGAAGGCGGACGTCACGGATTGGAGGCGTACCTCAATGTCTGATGGCCGCCTCGATGTTCGAAAGACGTACAAGCTTCTGATCAACGGTGCCTTCCCGCGCTCCGAGTCCGGACGCAGTTATGAGGTCACCTCCGCCAAGGGTGACTTCCTCGCGAACGTCGCCCAGGGATCGCGCAAGGACGTACGCGACGCTGTGGTCGCTGCGCGCGCGGCCCAGGCGAAGTGGTGGGGCGCTACGGCCTACAACCGTGGTCAGGTGATCTACCGGCTGGCCGAGATGGCTGAGTCGCGGCGCAACGAGTTGGCCGAGCACGTGGCGCTCAGCGAAGGGGTCAGCAAGAAGGCCAGTCAGGGCACGGTCTCGGCGTCGATTGACCGCATCGTCTGGTACGCCGGTTGGACCGACAAGATCGCCCAGGTCTTTGGGGGCACGAATCCGGTCGCGGGTCCGTTCTTCAACTTCTCGATTCCCGTACCCAGTGGGGTAGTGGGCGTCGTCTGTGCGCAAGACGATTCACTGTTGGGTTTCGTCGACGCCGTCTTCGCACCGCTCTGTGTTGGCAACGCCGTCGTAGCGCTCGCCAGTGAGCGTCGGCCGACGCCCGCGGCGCTGCTCGGGGAGATGACGACGTCATCGGACTTCCCCGCGGGCGTGCTGAACATCATCACCGGACTCACGGACGAGTTGACCCCGACGCTCGCCTCCCACGAGGACATTGACGGCATCGATTTGGCCGGCGCGTCACTCGAAACGGCCGACGAGTTAGCTGCCGCCGGGGCCCGGTCGATCAAACGTGTGTTGCGTCCCAGTGGACACGACAACGATCTTTCGCTTCGACGACTACGTGCCTTTGTCGAGACATCGACGGTGTGGCACACGATTGGACAGTGATGACGAACCCGTACAAACTCGCGCATCGAGCGGCCGACGAATTGAGAGACGAGAGCGGCTACGACGGTTATGACATTGCAATTGTGCTCGGATCGGGTTGGCGCGAGGGTGCGATCGCGCTGGGCACGCCGACGAGTGAGGTACCAACCTCGTCCCTGAGCGGCTTCGTTGCCCCAACGGTCGCTGGCCACAGTGGTCAGATCCTTTCTCTGACGATCGGCGATCGGCGCATCGCGCTTATTGCTGGACGCGTGCATCTTTACGAGGGCAATACCGCCGACCAAGTGGTGCACCCCATTCGAACGGTTATTGCGGCCGGTGCGACGAAAGTCGTCCTCACCAACGCCGCCGGCGGCATTGATCCGTCGTGGGGTCCCGGCACCGTGGTGATGATTCGCGACCACATCAACCTGACGGCGACGTCACCACTCGAAGGACCTCCGCCACCCAAGCAGTACGGTTCTCGTTTCGTTGACCTCACCGATCTCTACAGTGCACGACTTCGCTCAGCGGTAAAGAAGGCGGTGCCCGAACTTGAGGAGGGCGTCTATTGCGGCTTTCGCGGCCCGCACTACGAGACTCCGGCGGAGATCGTCATGGCACGCACGATGGGCGCGACGCTCGCGGGGATGTCGACGGTGCTCGAGGCCATTGCTGCGCGCCATCTCGACGCCGAAGTGCTGGGTCTGAGTCTCGTTTCCAATCACGCGGCCGGTGTGACGGCGGGGCACCTGAATCATCTCGAGGTTCTTGAGGCGGGACAGTCGGCGGCGGCCTCCCTTGGTGCTCTGTTGACCCGCGTCATTCCCGTCCTGTGAATCAAGAACTGCGCGACAGCGTCGTTGCGTGGATCGCCGGAGACCCTGACGGGGATGATCGAGCGACGCTCCAGGACCTCTTAGACCGCGACGACGCAACTGAGCTCGAGCGTAGATTCGCCGCTCCACTTACCTTTGGCACGGCCGGACTACGTGGTCCGGTGATGGCTGGACCAGCGGGAATGAATCGCTACACCGTTCGTCGCGCAACCCAAGGCGTCATTGCGTGGATGCTCGAACGCGGGGTTGATACTGAACGAGGCGTCGTCGTGGGTCGTGACGGACGACACGGATCTGAAAAATTCAACAACGAAGTCGTGCGCGTCCTCCTCGGGGCCGGTGTCAAGGTGTACGAAATGCCCGGACCGCTGCCGACGCCCCTGGTGGCCTACTGCGTCAGAGCGCTGGAGGCCGAGGCGGGCATCATGATTACAGCGAGCCACAACCCGCCCCTGGATAATGGGTTCAAGCTCTACTCGAGTGACGGTTCACAGATCATTCCCCCGAATGACGAGCTCGTCGAACGCTACGCGAATGCCGCCACGACCCTTGCCTTGGCGGAGCGGCCGAGCTCGCGCCATCGATGGATTTCTGACGACGTCTTCGCGCACTATCAAGCTCACTTCGCAGAGCGATTTGGTGTCGACGAGGGCGATTTCGCGATTGTGTACACGCCACTGCACGGCGTTGGCGGCGACACGATGATGTCGCTGTTCGCCGCGGCGGGCCACAAAACAGTAACCGTCGTCGCCGAACAGTTTGCGCCAGACCCCACGTTCCCAACGCTCCCTTTCCCCAATCCCGAAGAGCCCGGTGCGCTCGACCTCGCGACGGCGACCGCCGATCGCGTGGGCGCGGACTTGGTGATTGCGAACGACCCTGACGCCGACCGACTCGGTGCGGCCGTGCGCGGACCTTCGGGTTGGCACGTCCTGCGAGGTGACGAGATTGGGTGGCTGCTCGCGTCAACGATGTTGCCCGAAATGACGAGTGCATCTGACGTCGTGGCGACCACGATCGTGTCGTCGACATTGCTGCGCCTCATGGCCCAACAGGCCGGCGTGCGCTTCGCGATGACGCTCACGGGGTTCAAATGGTTGGCGCGGGCAGCCGGCGAGGAAACCTTGCGGCTCGGGTACGAGGAGGCTTTGGGTTTCGCGGTCGACCCGCTGGTCGCGGACAAGGATGGGCTTTCCGCCGCCCTCGCACTCTCGAAACTGGCCGTCGAACTTCGCCGTGAAGGAAAGTCGCTCCTTGATCGACTTGACGAGATCGAAGCGCACTTCGGCGTTCATTCGATCCATCAGCTTTCACTACGCGCGGAGGGAACCGGAGGTTTGGTCGCGATCAAGCACGCGGTGCAGTCGATGCGCGAGAAGCCCCCGGTCGACCTCGGGGGCATTGCGGTCAGTGAAGTATTTGACCTCGCCGATGGATTCGAGGGTCTCGGACCAACTGACGGACTGCTCTTGCGACTCGGCGCGTCGGGCCGCGTCGTCGTTCGACCCTCGGGAACCGAACCGAAGCTAAAGGCCTACATCGAGATCACGGCACCGCCCGCTGGGATAGCGCGACTCGCGGACCAACGTCGTGCGTGCGCGAAGCAGGTGGATGCAGTGACGACGGACCTCAGGGACCTACTGCGCGTCTAGAGGGAACGAAGTGCGGCGTAGCCGGGCTTGATCACCGTGTTGATCATGGCGAGTCGTTGGTCGAATGGATAGAACGAACTCTTCGCGGCGTTGAGCGTCAGCCACTCCATGTCGTTGAGTGTCCAATTAAAGACATCGGCACACGTCTCGAACTCGCTGCTCATTGAGATTCCGCTCATCAGTCGATTGTCCGTGTTGAGCGTGACCCGGAAACGCAATTTGCGCAGCAGTTCTATGGGATGCGATGCAATGGATGCCGCGGCGCCAGTGTGCACATTTGATGTTGGGCAGACTTCCAAGGGAATGCGACGGTCGCGCACGAAGTTGGCGAGTCGCCCGAGGTGGTACTCGCCGTCCTTCTCAACGATGTCGTCGGCAATGCGCACCCCGTGTCCGAGTCGCTCCGCATTACAGAACTGCACGGCCTCCCATATCGATGGCAGACCGAAGGCCTCCCCGGCGTGGATCGTCATATGGAAGTCTTCACGTTGCACGAGGTGGAACGCACGTAGGTGATGGGTCGGTGGGAATCCGTCTTCGGGACCGGCGATGTCAAAACCGCAGACTCCGCGGTCACGGAACTCGACGGCTAACCCAGCAATGGTCTCACTCAAGTTTGCTTGACGCATCGCCGAAAGAATCGCGCGCACGACAATCGTGCGACCTTCCTTCTTCGCGTCACCAATGCCACGATTGAATCCGTCGAGGACTGCCTCAACTACTTCGTGCAACGTGAGGCCACCGGCAATATGCAGTTCGGGTGCGAAGCGAACCTCCGCGTAGACGACACCATCACGTGCCAGATCGAGCGCTGCTTCGTTGGCGACGCGCTCCAAATGATCTTTTGTCTGCATGACGGCAGTCGTGTGCGCGAAGCCTTCGAGGTAGCGCACGAGGTCGCTCCCGGGCGTATCGGCAATGAACCACTGTCGCAGTTCCTCCGGGTCGTTCGTGGGCAGTCCCGTGTAGTGCGACTCCCTCGCGAGTTCCAATACGGTCAACGGTCGCAACCCACCGTCAAGGTGATCGTGCAGAAGTACTTTCGGTGCGCGTTCAATAAGGTCGCGCGTTAGTGGGGTTACTGCCATGTTGAAAGGCTAGTCAACAGGGTTGTGCGTTAGTTGGTGATTCGCTCCATCATCAACGGCTTCACGTTCACCGGCCGTTCACCTACGACGACCGCATTCGCAATTGCGTCGTGGCCCACCTGGAGATGCGCTTCATCGTCGGCGTGAAGTTCGAAGAGCGGCTGCCCCTTAGTGATGGCCTCGCCTTCACGCACTAGACACACGACACCTGCAGCGGCACTCACGGGATCTTCCTTTCGCGCCCGTCCCGCGCCCAGGCGCCACGAGGCGATGCCAACACTTAACGCGTCAATCGACTCCACGATGCCGTCGTTGGATGAGATCACTTCTTCACGGCAGGCCGCAGTTGGCAGTTGCGCATCGGGGTCACCACCCTGGGCTTGAATCATCTGTCGATAGACCTCGTAGGCCGTGCCGTCGTCGAGTTTCGACGCCGGATCTACGTGGATGTCGACCAGCTCGAGCATGATGCGTGCCAGTGCAACCGTAAGTTCACGTACGTCACTCGGTCCATTGCCCTGGAGCACGTCGACCGATTCGCGCACCTCAAGCGCGTTGCCGACCGCCCGTCCGAGCGGCGCGTCCATTGACGTAAGTTGCGCGACAGTCGCAACACCGTGGCTCGTACCGAGCGCAACCATGGTCGTCGCGAGCTCGCGTGCACGTTCGATCGTCTTTATGAACGCGCCTCGACCGACCTTGACGTCTAGTACGAGTGCGTGCGTACCCTCGGCAATCTTCTTCGACATGATGGACGACGAGATGAGCGGAATTGACTCTACGGTCCCGGTGACGTCGCGCAGTGAGTACAGCTTGCGATCGACGGGCGCGAGCCCTTGACCGGCCGCGCAGATGACCGCACCGATGGTGTCGAGTTGATGGCGGACCTCGTCGTTGGAGAGGAAGGCTCGCCATCCCGGGATCGACTCGAGTTTGTCGAGCGTGCCACCGGTGTGTCCGAGTCCGCGACCGGAGAGTTGCGGTACCGCCGCTCCGCACGACGCCACCAAAGGAGCGAGTATCAACGAGATCTTGTCGCCGACACCGCCCGTCGAGTGCTTGTCAACCGTAGGGCGCGACAGACCACTGAGGTCAAGTCGTTCGCCGGACTCGATCATCCGATCGGTCCAGCAGTTGAGTTCGCCGAAGGAGAGCCCATTGAAAAAGATCGCCATGAGTAGTGACGACATCTGCTCCTCAGCGACTTCACCACGTACGTAGGCGTCGAGCATCCAGGTAATCGCCGCGTCACTCAGCACGTCGCCGTCGCGTTTTGTGGTGATGACCTCAACCGCTGAGAAGAAGCTCACTACGATCTCCGCAGCCCGACGTCCTCTGGACCGAATGCGTTCGGCAGAAGATCTCCGAGTCGCGTGGGTGTCACGCCGTCGCCAGCGTCGATTTGAAGTTCGTTGCCCCCATGCTCAAAGAGCACTTGACGGCAACGTCCACACGGCGCAATGGGCAGACCGTCGCCGGCCACGATCGACACGGCGGCAATCCGACCCCCGCCTTGTCGAATGAGGTCACTCACCAGCGAGCACTCCGCGCAGAGTGTGAGTCCGTAACTGGCGTTCTCGACGTTCGCGCCCTCGATGAACCGACCGTCGGTCGTGACGCCGCATGCGCCGACAGTGACGTTCGAATACGGTGCGTAGGCCGTTGAAGTTGCGTGTTGGGCCCGTTTGCGCAGATCGTTCCACGGAATCGCCATCGAAGAACTCACCCTCAAACAGTACACTTCGCTTTGCGTGAATAATTTTCGAATCTCCCCTCTCACCATCAATGATGAAGTGTCCAGTGCACTCTTGGAAGGGCGCAGCGTTGTCGCGCTCGAGACCACCATCGTCGTGCACGGTCTGCCCTCGCCCACGAATCTTGAGGTCGCCGCGGAGTGTGAAGCGGCGGTGCGCGCCGGTGGCGCGGTTCCCGCGACGATCGGTGTCCTCGAAGGAAGAATCGTCGTTGGTCTCACGTCGGAGCAGCTGGCCCAACTCGCCGAGAGCGGTCGCGACGTCGCAAAACTCTCCGCTCGCGACGTTGGACTCTCGCTCGCCTTGAAGCGAGACGGAGCCACGACGGTCGCCGGCACCATCGCAATTGCCAGCCGAGTTGGCATTGAGGTGATGGCGACCGGTGGACTTGGGGGAGTGCACCGAGATGCGCGCGAGAGTTACGACGAGTCTGCGGACCTCACCGCATTGTCGCGTAATCAGGTCTTGGTTGTCGCGTCGGGCGTCAAGTCGATTCTCGATGTCGGCGCGACCCTCGAGCGACTCGATACCTTAGGTGTGCCGGTGGCGGGATACCAAACGGACAGATTTCCCGGGTTCTATCAACGCGACAGCGGTTTCGCCGTTGAGTGGTCTCTTGCCGATGAGGTCGAAGCGGCCGCGGCGTTCATGATCCACTCGGAACTGTCGACCACCGGCTTCCTCCTTGCCAATCCCGTTTCCCAAGAACGTCAACTTTCCAGTGACAAGCATGATGGCGCGCTTTCAAGTGCGCTCGAGCGAGCCAAGTCGCTAGGCGTGACCGGCAAACAGGTGACGCCAGTCCTGCTCGCCGAATTCGCTCGCTACACCGAGGGAGAGAGCGTGGTCGTCAATCGTCACCTGGTGGTGGCCAACGCCGGACTGGCCGGGCGAGTAGCGACGGCCGTCGCCAGGAATCGAACGTGAAGCCCCAGCGCATCCTCGTCATTGGCGACGTCATGCTCGATGTGGTGGTCAAACCAATGACCGCGGTGGCGCCGACGAGCGACACGCCGGCACGTGTGCGACTCAGTCGCGGAGGAAGTGCCGCGAACATGTCGGTTGCTTTGGCGCTCACCGGGCACCACGTGACGTTTCTTGGCGCGAGTGGTGATGATGTGGCGGCGCAACTCTTCGAGGAGTCACTGCGCGACGCCGGTGTTCGCGCCGCGCTCGAGCGCGTTGATGCGCCGACCGGCGTCGTGGTCGCCATGGTCGGCGATGACGCACAGCGCGCCATGTTGACGGACCGCGGTGCGAATCCAATGCTCACCATGGATCACGTCCTCACGCAACTCGAGCGACCATTTGATCACCTCCACGTCTCGGGCTATACATTCCTTGATCCGACGACCCGACACGTGGGGACCGCGGCCTTGGCGAGAGCCGCCGCGCTGCGGCGCCCAACGTCGGTGGACGTTTGTTCGGCGGGACCACTGATCGCGGTAACACCAGATGTCTTCAAGGACGCCATTAAAGGAACGTCGACGCTCTTCGCGAATGAAGAGGAAGCGCTGATCTTGAGTGGCGCGAGTGACGTCCTGTCCGCAATGGACGTCTTGGCCAAGGAGTACGGTGAGGTCGTCGTGACGCGTGGTGTGCACGGGGCGCGAGCGCAGATGGGTGCCAACGCCTTCGAAGTGCCCTCGTTGAGTGACGTCGTGCTGGACACGACGGGCGCTGGCGACGCGGCGACGGGCGCGTACCTTGCTCTGCGCCTCAGTGGTTCGTCGATGATTGATTCGCTCTACGGCGCAATGCGCGCCGCAGCTGAAGTCGTACGGGGACTCGGTTCTCGCGGCTAGTCGTGTTTATACGGAATGCCGTCGGCGGCGGGTGGCCGCACTCGACCGATGAGCCCGGCCACGACGGCGATTGTGATGAGATACGGGAACATTTGCAGGATGTAAATCGAGAGCGGGAAGTTCAGGGAACCCAACGTGTAGGACAGGTAGACCGACACGCCGAAGATAATTGAGGCCACGACTGCACCCGAAGGACGCCAACGACCAAAGATCATTGCGGCCAACGCGATATAGCCCAGACCTGACGTGTAGCCCGGTTGGAACTGTCCCTGGGACGCCATGAACGCGACGCCACCGACGCCGGCGATGGCGCCACCGAGCACGACGTTGATGTAGCGAACGCGTATGACGTTGATGCCGACGGTCGCCGCGGCCTGGGGATGTTCGCCGACGGCTCGAACGCGCAGTCCGTAGCGGGTCTTGAAGAGCGCGAAGCTCACCACGGCCACCAACAGGATCATCAGATAGAAGAACCCGCTCTGATTGAAGAGGACCGGCCCGAGGATTGGAATCTTGGAGAGCAACGGAATCGCGAAGTTGCCGGCGAGATTACCGGTGTTGAACTGGGGGTAGGGCGTAAGCACCTGATTGGTTAAGTACGACGAGAGGCCCCCGAGCATCGTGACGATAACGATGCCGACGATGATTTGGTCAGACTGGTAGCGCAGCGCGAGGAACGCCAGCAGCAGCCCGATGAGTCCACCGATGAAGGCCCCGCCCACCGCGGCGAAGTAGAAGTTGCTGGTCGTTGACGCGATCAAGCTACCGAAGAACGCACCGCCGATGAACTGACCCTCAATGGCGATGTTCACGACGCCGGAGCGTTCGCACATGACACCCGAGAGTGAACCAAAGACGAGCACCATGGTGGCCGCGGAACTTCCCACTAAGAGTGCGGTGAAGTTGATGTAGCCAACGGGCGACGGCCCCGGCGCTCGGCAAGACCAGAACAGTAACGCAAACAGGAAAAGGACGCCGACGCCGCCGAAGCGTGCCATGACGGCACGCCGTGGTCGACGAAGATACGTCTCGATCCCCACCGCGATCATCGCGAGGCCGAGCACGATGTTGGTCCAGCGAGTGAGGACCGTGAGAGCCCCTAAGTGCCATGGCGCGTGTGAACTCGAGTTAACAGGGTCGAAGGTGAGCTGCGAATGCGCTGCAGCAGCGCTTCCGAGACCGAAGACGACGATGGTGAAGAGACCAATGGCGACCATGATGATGGCGATCGCCTTGGTCCGTCCCGTTGGTGCGGCCACGTGGATCTCTTCCATCGATTCTTTGTCCATGATGCTCATGCGCTCCAACCCTTCGCGGCAATCTGCAAGGAGTGCGTCGAACCGCCCTTGAGTCGGAAGATCTCCTTCACGAGTACCGGGGTCGCGACAAAGAGGACGATGGCCGATTGAATGACGGTCGCGAGGTCGAGAGGAATGCCCGTTGACGCTTGCATCGCGCGCCCACCGACACCCAGCGCCGCGAAGAGGAGTGAGGCCCACAGAATCCCCATCGGCCGATTGCGACCGAGAAGCGCCACGGTGATCGCGGTGAATCCGATGCCCGCGTTGCCAATGAGGAACCCGCCGTCGATGAAGTGGGTGGTGCTCGCCACTTGGACAACGCCTGCCAGTCCGGCGAGACCACCAGAGATGAGGAAGACCGTGACGACGACGGCGCGTGAGTTGATGCCTGATGCCGCCGCGGCCGACGGATTCGCTCCAGTAACTCGAAAGTCAAACCCCATTGATGATCGGTCGAGAAACCATTTTGCGAAGATCACCACCGCCGCGGCGATGAAGATTCCATAACTGACGCGAAGTCCTGAGGACGTCCCGAAGAGTGGCGCGAGTTGCGACGACGGATCCATTGTCCTAGAGATGTCGTTCTGCTGGCCCGGCTGCTGGAGTGCAGTCGACAGCACGACGAAGAGCAGGAAGGCGTACATCACGTAGTTGAACATGATCGTGACGATCACTTCGTGGGCGCCGGTGTACGCCTTTAAAATGCCTGGGACCGATCCGGCGACGGCACCGCCGACGATGCCCGCCAGCAACGTGAGTGGCACGTGAAGAATTGCAGGCATGTGGAGCATCGAACCTGCCGCAGCGCCAGCGATGCCGCCGAGCACGGCCTGACCGTTGGCACCGATGTTGAAGATGCCGGTCTGGAACGCAATGCCGACGCCGATGCTGACAATGACGAGTGGCGTTGCGTAGGTCAACGTTTCCGAAAGCGGCGTGAGCGTGTTGGGCCAACCCCTACCCGTGGTGAGGGAGTGCCAGAATCCTTGGGGATCGACGACGGACCCGGTAAACATCGCGCGATAGGCTGCGCCGATGTTGTCGAAACTGACCTTAAGAGCGTGGCCTGGCGCACCCCAGGAATGAAAGACGCCTCGCCAGGCGTCAATGACGATAGGTGTTGTTCCGGCGATGACGATTGCGCCGACCACTAGTCCGAGAAGGAGCGCGAGTCCTGTCACCATAAGTGGGCTGCGAGCGTTCAACCGTGTCCAAAGCGTCGGTCCCTTGATCTCGTCGGCGGCGATGTCGTCGATGGCCATTTCAGTCATGCGCGGCAACTGACGTTGTGCCGGTCATGAGAAGACCGATGTCCTCGCGACTGGTCGTGGGATCCACAATGCCACTTATCTTCCCTTCAAACATCACCGCAATTCGATCGCCCAGCGCGTACACCTCATCAAGTTCGGATGAGACGACGAGCGCCCCGTTCCCTTCGTCGCGGTGTCGCACCATCTGGCGATGGACGTACTCGATGGAGCCGACGTCGAGACCGCGAGTCGGTTGCGAGGCCACGAGAAATTCCAGTTGGCGAGAGAGTTCGCGCGCCACAATCACCTTCTGTTGGTTGCCACCGGAAAGTGAATTCACCGATTCACGAATCGAGGTCGTTCTTATGTCGAACTCTTTCACGAGTTTCTCGGCGTTCTCCGTGACGGCGGCAAGATTTCGAGAGCCGCGCCGGGCGAAAGGCGCACGACGAGGAGTGTTGAGCACGAGGTTGTCGGCAACCGACATGGAGAGCACCAAACCATCACGTTGTCGGTCTTCTGGTATGTGTCCAAGGCCGGCATCGAGTGTCGCTCGCGGTGTTGAATTGGTTATGTCGCGCCCGTGGAGCGTGATTGTTCCCGACTCCACCTTTCGCATGCCGGCGATTGCTTCGACGAGTTCGGTCTGACCGTTACCCTGTACGCCAGCGAGCGCGAGAATCTCGCCGGCGCGCACGTCGAACGAGACGTTGTTGACAGCGATGAGTCCGCGGTCATCACGAATGACGAGATCACGGACCTCGAAGACCCCTTCCCCTGGGGAGTAACTGGCTTTTTCGACTTTGAGGATCACCTCACGTCCGACCATCATCGATGCGAGTGCGGCCTCGGAGTCGGATGGCTTGGCCTGTCCGACGACTTTCCCCTGACGAATCACCGTGATGGTGTCGGCAATGGTCTTGACTTCCTTGAGCTTGTGCGTGATGAACAGAATTGACTTACCCGCGTCGGCGAGAGAGCGCATGATCACCATGAGCGCGTCAATCTCTTGGGGCGTCAGGACCGCCGTTGGCTCATCGAGAATCAAGAGTTCCGCTTCGTGACTCAGCGCCTTCAGGATTTCCACTCGTTGCTGGAGACCTATGGGGAGGTTCTCCACAA
>DATCCA010000082.1:0-24777 GCA_036511575.1 Acidimicrobiales bacterium | reverse complement strand
CTGCCACTACCTACTGGCCGAGGTAGGCGCGGCGAATACGGTCGTCGTTCAACAGGGCGGTCGCCGTGTCCTCGTAGAGCACGTGTCCGTTCTCGAGCACGTAGCCGCGGTCGGCGATCTTGAGCGCCTGGTTGGCGTTCTGTTCCACCAGCAGGATCGTTACGCCCTCGGAGCGAATCTGGACGATGATTTCGAAAATCGACTGGATGATCTTGGGCGCAAGGCCGAGCGATGGCTCGTCCAACAACAGGAGTCGCGGCTTCGCCATCAGCGCGCGGCCAATGGCGAGCATCTGCTGTTCGCCCCCGCTCAACGTGCCGCCCAACTGTTTGCGCCGTTCACCTAACACGGGGAAGAGGGTGAAGATGTGGTCGAACTCATCGCTGTAGTTGCCCTTGCGACGAAAGGCGCCCATCTCAAGATTCTCGAGCACCGACATCGTGGCAAAGATCCGCCGGCCCTCGGGGATGTGACTGAGTCCCATGTCGACGAGGTTGTGCGCCGGGGTCGTCGTGATGTCGTGTCCCTCTAGTTCAACAGTGCCGGCGTAGGGACGATGCAGCCCCGAGATCATTCGTAGCGTCGTTGTCTTGCCCGCGCCGTTGGCCCCGAGCAACGTGACAATCTCACCCTTGTCCACGTTCAGCGAGAGGTCTCGAATCGCCGGCACCGCGCCATAGCGCACCTCGACGTGGCTGATTTGCAGCATCGCTTCACTCATGACGCGTCATCGTCCGTCTCGGTCGTTCCCAAATACGCGGCGATTACTTCATGATTCTGTTGGATCTCGGCCGGTGGACCCGAGGCGATGACCTGACCAAAGTTGAGAACGTACAGTCGCTCGGCGAGGGACATCACGAGTTTCATGTCATGCTCGATCAAGAGGATCGAGATTCCCGTCTGTTTGTTGATCGTGCGAATCAATTCGGCGAGTCCCAGCTTCTCCGATGGGTTCGTTCCCGCCGCCGGTTCGTCCAGGAGCAGCACCTCGGGGTTGGTGCCCAACGCCCGTGCGATCTCAAGACGCCGACGGTCGCCGTAGGGCAACGAGTCGGCCATGGTATTGAGGCGGTGCGTGAGTCCCACAAGTTCGAGTAGGTCCAACGTGCGGTGATCGGACTCTCGCTCTTCACGACGAGTACGCGGCAGATGCAACATGGCGCCAATGGGGCCAGTCTTCTGTCCCGCCTCGACGCCGATCTTGATGTTCTCGAAGGTCGTGAGCGCGTTGAACATTCGGCTCGTCTGAAACGTCCGAGCCACGCCCAGGTGGTTCACCTTGTACGGTGGCTTACCGACGAGATCGATCGTGCCCTTGCGCTCGGCGTGGAAGTTGATGACACCCACTTGCGGTCGATAGACACCGGTCAGGCAGTTGAACAACGAGGTCTTGCCGGCGCCGTTTGGGCCGATGACCGCCAGAATCTCACCTCGACGTTGTTCGATGGAGACGTCGTTGAGACTCGTGACGCCGCCGAAGCGCAGCGTCAGGTCCTTCACCTCGAATATATTGTCGGCCGTGGTGACGTTCGACTCAGTTACCCGGGTGACGTCACCCATTGTATGGCCCTTCCATGACCGAACCCGTGGCGTTAGCGTTACCCAAGGCGTCGGCCGAACCGAGACCCTGCTCGGAGTCTTGGAACTCTCTCAATCTTCGTTTCGATGGGAACATGCCCTGGGGACGGAAGATCATCGTGAGGACCAAGAGTGCGCCGAGGTACATGTACTTGTCCGCGTCCTGATAGTCAATGAAGGAGTGGAAGACGAGGTACTGGAGGATCCAATTCACGAGCGCGGCTCCCACCAACACGCCGCCGATCGATCCCATACCACCGAAGATGACGAGTACCAGGACGGTTATGGAGACCTGAAGTGCAAAGTCCGACGGGAAGAGCGAGCCCAGTTTCGCCGACGAGAGCACACCGGCGACGCCTGAGGTCGAGGCGCCGATCGCGAAGGCCATGACCTTGTATTTGAGACTGTTAATCCCGAGCGACGCGGCCGCGACCTCATCTTCTCTGATCGCCGCCCATGATCTCCCAACCTTCGAATGGTTGAGGGAGTTGAAGAAGAAAAGAATGGGTATCAAGAACGCCAGCAACAGGTAGTAGAAGTTCAAGTCATCGCCGAGCGCGAATCCATTGAGCGCGAAGTGGATCCCAGGAAGGTTCATTGAGAAGCTGCCCGATGGTCCCGTTCCACCAGCACCGTCGGTCACGGCCGTGAGATTGCTCGCGAGGACGTAGACAATCTCACCAAACCCCAGCGTCACAATCGCCAGGTAGTCACCGCGAAGTCGAAGCGTTGGCAGGCCGAGTAACACGCCCGCGAACATGGCCACGAGGATCGCGATCGGTACCACGAAGAAGGTATTGATGGTGAAGGGTGGATGGATCGGCAGCGCTCCACTGAAGTACGCGTTCGTGTAGGCGCCGAGTGCGTAGAAGGCCACGTACCCGAGGTCGAGCAGGCCAGCGAACCCGACGACCACGTTCAGGCCAACCGCCAGCAAGCAGAAGATCCCGATCTGCTGGAAGATCGTTACTTGCCAGAAGGCGGAGAGGAACTTCGGCGCCTCGATTGCAATGAACAGACCGGCGCCGTAGAGGGCGAATCTGGTGTTGGCACTTACCTTTATGTGTCGAGTTCGCCAACGACTCGCCACGACGGCCCGGGACCTCGAACGTTCCATGAAGGCCGCGCGTACTCCGATGAGAAGTCCGCACCCGATCCAGAGATAGGTCGTCCAGTGATGGAAGAAGTTGTCGTCACTGGAGCCCTTGAAGTCGAAGTACTTGATGCTGAATCGCACCGGCATCCACGGGTCGGCACAGACAGCAAAGAACAGGCCGCCGATACCGCCGGCGACGATCTTGACCCACTTGGCGTCGAAGAAGCTCGGCGCCTGGGGCTCGTCGGGGTGGTAGCGCGCCGCGACGCGCACCGTGTTCAGCAACCAGATGAGGATTGCGATGTAGCCGTAGGTCCTCGTGTGGGGCAGCTGTCCAACCATCTGGTGCCAGGACAGTTTGTTGTGCGCGTACGGGCCAGTGAAGTCCGCGACGAACAGCGCGACGATCACCGCGATCAAGCCAATGATGAGTTGGCGGATGACGCCGGCGAACGCAATGAACTCTTTCAGCGTCTTCGGGAATCGCCGTACGGCGGCGAGCCAGGCCGCTTCGAAGATGCCCATGCGTGCTTTTCGTCCATAGACCATCGCGAGTCCGAGGAGGATGCCAAAGACCAAGAATCCCCACACGTGGCTGGAGAAGAGCGAGTGGGTGAAGGAGTACGTCGGCGTTGTGAGGTCGCCCTCGGGTCCGGTCATGAGCGCGAGGAGCAGGCCGCCCGCGACGCACGTGGAGAAGAGACGAATGTCGAAGTTTTCGAATTTCCACTTCTTCTTGAGTTCGTCGAATTTCACGCCGACCTCCCGAGACTCTCTCCGAAGAGACCGGTGGGTCGGATGAGCAACACCAGCACGAGAATCGCGAAACCAATCACCGGTTCATAGAACGGCTGGTTGATCCAATAGATCGGGACGTACATGAAGAGTCCGAGCACGACACCGCCGACCATAGCCCCTCGAATGTTCCCGATGCCACCGAGGACCGCCGCGGTAAACGCTAACAACGCCGGGGTGAAACCCATGTTGTAGTCAACGGTGGTGCTCATCGCGATGAAAAGGCCGGCGACGCCGCCCATGAAGCCACCGATGGCGAAGGTGGAGGCAATCGTCGAGTTCACGTTGACACCCATGAGACTCGCGGTCTCGCTGTCCTGAGCGACGGCGCGGATGCTGCGGCCAATCTTCGTGCGGTTGACCAACGTGTCAACCAAGAGGAACAGGGCCAGCGTAACGACGAGCAGGACCAAGTCGAAGGCGGTGATGTTCGCGCCGAATACCTTCCAGGCGAAATTCGACGTGATGGGCTGCGCGGTCGCCGACGGGTTACGGCCGAACTCCTTGCCAGCGAAATTCAACAAGAAGTAGGACGCCCCGATCGCCGAGATCAGGTACGTCAGTTTTGGAGCATTGCGGCGCCGTAACGGCCGATACGCGAATCGTTCGATGCCAATGGCAACCAGTGCACCGACTATGCCGCTCGCGAGAATCGCACCGAGCAAAATCAGCACGCGCATCGGTGTCGAGACGGTGAGGGATCGCATTGTGTAATGCAAGAAGTAGTAACCGGCGAAACCCCCACTCATCAAGACCTCACTGTGCGCGAAGTTGATGAGACGCAAGACGCCGTAGACGAGGGTGTAGCCGAGGGCGACAAGGGAATAGATCAGACCGGTGAAGATCCCTAGTGCCACAAATGATGCCATCGACTCCCCTTATGGAATTTTCACTTCACGTCAAACTATCTGAGTTTGCGCAGTCAAGAATGCGAATTGCAGAAGGCCGGCTGCCCTAGAGCAGCCGGCCTTCTTACAAAGCTGTAAAAACTACGACCTACTCAAGCCCCAACTGAACGATCTTGGTGCCGGTGACCTTGTTCACGAAGATCGCGTTACCGGCTACGTCACCCGCAGTGTTGAACTTGATCGTCTTCGTGATGCCCTTGTACGTGATTCCCTTGATCTGCGCGAGCAGCTTGGAGCGGGTCATCGTGCCCTTGACCTTGGTCATGGCAGTCATGATCAAGTTCGCGGCATCGAAGGACTCGGCACCGTACGGGCCAGGCGCCTCGTGGGCAACGGCCGTGTACTTCGCAGTCCAGGCAGCCGTTTGGTTGTTCGAGCATGCGCAGGTGAGGAGTACCCCATTGCCGTCAGCCTGTGTCGACAGCGACGTGATGAACTGCGGCTCGTCGCTTCCGTCGCCACTCATGATGGCGCCAGTGAAGTGCTGAGTGCCGACCAAGTTGTCAACAACCTGAGCGAAGTCACAGTAGTAACCGGAGTAGAAGACAGCCGTTACACCCGTAAGGCTCGCGGTCACTGCGTCACTCGTACCAGTACCACCTGCGGTGCAGGCGTTCGAGTACGGAAGCGCAAGGATCTGGCCACCATTGGCGATAGAACCACCCGCGGAGGTGACAGCGGCTTCAACTTGGTCCGCGAGACCAACACCGTAGGTGCTGGTGTCCGAGATCACAAGAATCTTGCCGGTGCCGTACTTCTTCTGGAGGTACGCACCGTCAGCAGGACCCTGGACACCGTCGTTCGCAACAACTCGGAAGAAGTTGTGGTAGGTGTTCAATGGGCCCGTTGGGCTGGCCGTAGTGTCCTTCACAGTGATTGAGACACGGGTAGCCGAAGGGCTCACCATTGCCACGTGGTTGGCACCGTAAATGGGCAGTGACGCCACGGTGGCACCGGAGAACGCTGGACCAACAATCGCGTACAGGTTCTGATTCAGTACGAATCCGGTCGCTACCGATGGGGCGATGGTTGGGTCACCCTGGTCGTCGCCGGGAACGAGCTTGATGTTGAACTTACGCTTCTTGTTCGCGTTCCACTCGTTTACGGCGAGCTGAGCGCCATACTTCTCGTAAAGTCCGGTTGCAGCGTTGCCACCCGAAAGTGGGCCCTGATAACCAATCTCGTATGTCTTGAGCTTGGCCGGCTTCTTCGCCGCGGCTGACGCACCGGTGGCGGCAATGGTTGCCACACCCGACAGTGTCAGTGCTGCGGCCACAGTTACCGCGCCAAACCTCTTCATCCCTAATTTCATGCATTCCCCTCTCGGAACATTTCGGCATTCGCCATCACGAGAACTTAGCATTGGCTTAACCGTTTTTAAGGTCGGGGTAAATGTTCAGTGACCGAAAAATGGCCATTGGGTGCACAATGCGATTTGAATTCATACGTCGTTAACTCCCACGCAACGTACGCGACACTCACCGCGAAAAAGTCGACCCGAAGCGTCGACGACACGATCCCGATTGAGTGCCCAACATCGAACGTTCTGGCCCAAACAACTTTACGAACAGGTGTTTGATTCACCACTCAATCTGGGCTATTCTACGAACAACTGTTCGTAGTAGAAAGGAGTCCCATGGCCGATGTACTCACTCCCATGCGACGTCAAATTCTCGAATTCATTATCACGTGCCAGCGTGAGCGAAACTTCCCACCGACGATCCGAGAGATTGGTGAGCACGTTGGTTTGAGATCACCCGCGACGGTCGCCAATCACATCGAGGTCCTGAAGCGCGCTGGCTACATCGAGAAGAATCCCCAGCAGCCCCGCACGCTCACGGTTCGACTCGACGTGGAGAATCCCGCACCCGACCAGCGCATTCGCTATATCCCGTTCGTCGGTGACGTCGCCGCCGGTACGGGCGTACTCGCCGTCGAAAACGCCCACGAACTGATGTCGATCCCCGAACAGTTCGCCGGTCGCGGTGACAGTTTTGTGCTGGAGGTCAGGGGCGAGTCAATGATTGAGGCTGGCATTCTCCCCGGCGACTACGTCGTCGTCCAGCGTCAAACGACCGCCAACAAGGGTGAGATCGTCGTTGCGGAGATCCCCGGCGGTGAGGCGACCGTGAAGAGGTACTTCCCCCAAGGCGCTCGTGTTGTGCTGAAGCCAGAGAATTCGACGATGGAGCCAATGGACTTTGACGCCCGAGAGGTATTTCTTTTCGGCAAGGTGATTTCCGTTCTTCGTAGCTACTAAAGACATTCGCCGGCGTTTACGACGGCAACGCCGCTCCGCCCACGGCCCACCACGGTCGCACTTCGACGGCCAACCACTTCGCGACTACGGCCGGATCGGTTGCCACCAGAGTTTCGACCTCGTCAACCGATGTCGAATCGTAGATCGAGATTCCCCTCATCGGCTCGTCATCACCGAAGGGTCCGGAGATCGGACACAGACCGGTGGCCGCCAAATGGTTGAGAAAGCGCATGTGGCCGGCGAATACCGCGTCTTCGTCGCCTTCGCCCGTTCCCTCGGGCGTCCGGGAATAAAAGACCATCACGAACTGTCGGATGTTCGCTGGCGGATCTGATGAGACGTCGTCAATCTCGGACATGTCTGCATCGAAGGTGCGTGACACCCACGTTCGCCTTGCGATTACTTAAGCCATTCTCGAAGTACGTTGGCGAACTCGTCCAATTGCGCGAGCGTCACGAACTCGTCACTTCGATGCGCCAGTTCCGGATCGCCCGCACCAAAGTTGGTCGCGGGAATCTTCATTTCAGCGAAGGTCGCCACGTCAGTCCATCCGAGTTTTCCTTTGGCCGGCACCTTCGTGAGTGCGGTCAGCGCCGCGAGTCGGTCATTGGTGAGAAGCGGTTCAGCTGATGGTGCCCAATCGACGGCGCTCACGCGGTCACCATCATCGATGACGTCACTCAAGAACGAGACGAGCCACGCTTCGGCCTCTTCCTTCGACCGATCGGGGGCAACGCGATGGTTCAGCGTGCAACTCGCGCGGTCGGGTACGACATTGGGGGCCACTCCCCCATCAACATCGACGACCTGCAGCTGTTCGACGAAGTCGATCCCATCGATACTCGCCGTGCGCGGTTCATAGCTGGCCACCTTCATGATGACGTTGCCCAATCGGTGGATGGCGTTTCGACCCGTGTACGGCCGCGACGTATGCGCTCGCGCCCCGCTCATCTCAACCAGCACTCGAAGCGTTCCCTGACATCCGGCTTCGACGTGTCCGGCTGTCGGTTCTGCGAGTACCGCCGCATCGCAGTCGAGCAACTCGGGACGTAGTTCAGCAATCTCGATGAGACCGGATTCGCGGCGGGAGATCTCCTCGCGGGAGTAGAAGACCCACGTCACTTCGACGGATCGCGGCGTTGGGTCCGACGCAAGTTCCAACATCACGGCGAGCGAACCCTTCATGTCACATGCGCCCACGCCGCGTAACTGGTCACCAACGATTTTTGCTTCACTCGCCTCACCCGGCACGGTGTCCAGGTGTCCGGCGACGAGCAGGCGCGTCGAATGGTGACCGGTGGTTCGCGCAATCACGTTGTCGCCAATCCGTTCGACATCAAGCGCCGGATTTTTCTTCAAAACCTCAGCGACGTGATGGGCAATCGCCGCTTCGTTGCGGCTCACCGAGGCAATGGCGACGAGCGCGAAGGCGTCGTCGAGTCGACTCACGTGGACACTCCGTGCTCGCGAAGCAACGCATTGAGGGCAACCTTGTTATGCCGCTCGCCCTCACTCATGCGCCGAATGATCAAGACGCACGGCAAGTAGAACTCTCCACCGGCAAATTCGCGACGTCGAGTCGCGGAGACCGCGACGCAGTAATCGGGTACGTAACCACGCGAGACCTCTTCGCCCGTCTGCGCATCGATCACGGGGATTGAAGGATTGAGGATGGTGCCCGCCCCAAGGATTGCGCCGCGACCGACGCGTGCGCCCTCGACCACCATGCAGCGACTCCCAATGAAGGCGTCGTCCTCGATCACGACCGGTACCGCATTCGCCGGTTCGAGGACGCCACCGATGCCCACGCCGCCCGAGAGATGCACGTTGGCGCCGATCTGGGCGCAGCTACCGACCGTCGCCCACGTGTCGACCATGGTGTTGGGTCCGACCCACGCACCGATGTTCACGTAACTCGGCATCAAGATGACGCCGGGACTGAGGAAACTCCCTCGTCGGGCCGACGCACCAGGCACGACGCGCACGCCACGCCGTTCGTAGTCGCGCTTTAGTTCAAGCTTGTCCAAGTATTCGAACGGTCCGACCTCGAACTTTTCCATACCGCGTAGACGAAACAGGAGGAGAATCGCCTTCTTCACCCATTCGTGCACGATGACGTCGCCGTCTGCGTCGATCTGGGCGACACGCAGTTGTCCGTCGTCGAGTTTGGTGATGACGAGCTCGACGTCGCGTCGAGCCTCAAGGTTTTCGGGCGTCATGGATGCGACATCGTCGTACCACTGAACGATGCGCGTTTCGAGATCACTCACAGTGCCAATCTACTGGCGAGTGGTCAACTTCCTCGGAGACGCTCAGCCGCCAACTCGAGGCGCTCATTGGGCTGCACCATGGCGATCCGTACGAAGTTCGCTCCGTCGTCACCGTAGAGTTCGCCCGGGCTCACGACCAGGGCGCACGATTCGGCGAGGTACGCCGCCAACTCCCAACCGTCCATGCCCGACTTCGAGCACCACAGGTAGAAGGCACCTTCCGGCATTGGCGCATCGACGCCGACGCCGCGCAGTGCCTCGGACATCATCACGAGACGTGCGAGGTAGCGCTCGCGTTGCGCGTTGACGTGTTCGTCATCGTTGTACGCCACCGCGACCGCCGCCTGCACGGGAGCGGCGACCATGAAGCCGGCGTGTTGGCGCACCGAGCGCAGATACGACACGAGTGATTCGTCGCCCGCGTAGAAGCCGGCCCGAATTCCGGCCAGGTTGGATCGCTTGGAGACTGAGTGCAGCGCCAGTACTCCGTCGAGTCCGTGCTCGAGGATTGACCGTGGCCGGCCAGCCCACGTGTAGTCGGCGTAGCACTCGTCACTGATGACCGGCACCCCGCGCTGACGACCCCAGGACGCCGCGCGCTCTAGGTCGTCGAGGAGACCCGTGGGATTAGAAGGTGAGTTTGCCCACAGCACGAGCGCGCGTTGCGCGTCGTCGGGATCGACTGCGTCGAGGTCCAGTTGTCCGTTCGTTATCGCGACCGGTACGGATCGCAGACCACTCAGTGTCGCGCCCATGGCGTACGTCGGGTAACTGATCGAGGGATAGAGCACGGTGTCGCGTTCTGGGGAACGAAGATGCAGGTAACCAGCCACGTTGCCCACGAACTCCTTGGTCCCTATGCAGGCCGCGAGGTCGTTGCTCGAAAGAGTGAGTGCGAAACGGCGATTCATCCACGCCGCGGCCGACGCTCGATACTCAGGCGAGCCCTGCGACGTCGGGTACCCGCGAGCGCCGGTTCCCTTGGCTAACTCATTCAGCACCGCGGGCGGAGGGGCATCAACGGGCGTACCGATGGAGCAGTCAATGGGGCCGCCTTCGTGGGTATCGGCCAGCTTCTTCAGGACGTCGAGGCGTTCGTAGGGATAGGGCGGCGGAGAAAAACTCACGCCGGCACCCGCCACTCACGAAAGTGCGCCGCGCCGACCGAATCAAGCATGACGCGCACCACGACACTGTCGTCCGTGACCGAGGTATCGACAACCTCTCCTTCGCGGTGGGCCGCGGCAATCAGGTCACCGCGGTCGAGCGGCAGGTGCAGGGTGACGATTCGGTCATTTGTGCGTAACCGGTCGCCGATCTTCGCAATCGCCGCCTCAAGGTTCTCGTGCGTCAATGCCGAGACCCAGACACTCCCCTCGTGGAGAGCGGCCAGCTCGCGCGCTCGCGAACCCGGTACGTCGGCTTTATTGAATACCAGTAGCTCCGGCACGCTGTCGGCGTCGATCTCGCGCAGCACCTCGCGGACCGCGGCGATCTGCTCTTCGGCGTGGTCGTTCGCGCCGTCGACGACGTGAACTAACAGGTCGGCCAGTTGCACTGACTTAAGGGTTGACATGAACGCCTCAACGAGGTCGTGGGGCAAATTCGAGATGAATCCCACGGTGTCAGTGAACAACACGGTCTCACCGCCGGGCAGTTGGCGTTGGCGGGTGCGCGGATCGAGGGTTACGAAGAGACGGTCCTCGGTGACGACGCCCGCGTCCGTGATGGCGTTGAGCATGGATGACTTGCCGGCGTTGGTGTACCCGACGAAAGTCACTTCGCGGTGACGACCGCGGGCACGACCTTGACGTTGCACACTGCGCGTGCGGTCAATCTCCTTGAGCTCGCGACGGATGGCGTGAATGCGATTGACGAGTCGACGACGGTCGGTTTCGAGTTGTGTTTCGCCCGGTCCCCTGGTCCCGATACCACCGGCCTGCTGAGAGAGCGACCCGCCCGCTCGACGAAGTCGTGGCAACCTGTACTGCAGAAGGGCCAGCTCAACCTGCGCCTTACCCTCAGGGGTGCGTGCGTTCTGGGCGAAGATGTCAAGAATCACTGCGGTACGGTCAATCGCGGTTCGCCCGAGGATCTTCTCTAGGTTGCGCTGTTGCGCTGGCGAGAGATTGTGTTCGAAGACCACGGTGTCCGAGTCGAGTGCGAGACAGATTTCGCGCAGTTCCTGCACCTTGCCAGAGCCGAGGAACGTCGCGGGGTCCGGAGCGTCGCGACGTTGCACGATACGCGCCACGACGTCGGCGCCCGCGGTGTCGACGAGTAGCGCGAGTTCGTCGAGTTGGTACTGAAGTTCGTCTTCGCTGACGCCAGGGAACTGAACGCCGACCAACACGATTTTTTCGCGAAACGTGCGATCAATGAGAGTGCTAGGTATATACGTCACGCTTCGAGCCACTCCACATTCGCCACGAACTGCACCGGGCCACTCAAGGTCGCCTCATCACCGTTGAGCGTGACGTGCAGCGCGCCCCCGGCATTCTCGACCGTCACGTCGTTGCCACACATTCCTTCGCGGTGCGCGACCGCCACCACCGCGCACGAACCGGTCCCACACGCCTGGGTCCAACCAACGCCGCGCTCGATGACGGCAATGCTCAGATGGTCGTCGCTTTCGACGCTCAGGAACTCGACGTTGGCGCCGTCCATCTGACTCGACAGGTCTTCGGCGAGTTCTTCGCGCATGGCGTCGGTCCATTTCGGGTCGTCGCGCACGACCACGTGCGGGTTACCAACGTACGCAACACCGAGCGTTCCTGCCAGGGTCTCACCGAAGGTCACCGCGCCCATGGCGACACTGCCGTAGCCGGAGGTGTCTTCCATTTCGAGGGTGACCGTACGGGTGCCAGTCACGGTCTCAATATCGAGCGTGTCCCATGTGCCATCGGTCGCCCGACGGATCGCCGCAGCGAGACAACGAATCCCGTTGCCCGACATTTCCGCCTGCGAGCCGTCGGCGTTGTAGAGGACCATGTGGACTTCAGAGCCAATGGTTGCCAGCAAAAGACCGTCGGCCCCCACGCCCGTCGTTCGATTACAGACCGCTTGGGCGCGGTGCGCGTCCCACCACGGCGCAAGGCCGTGTTCGCTCACTTCCACGAGGAAATCGTTCCCCGCGCCGTGCCATTTCTGTAGGGATCGCAAAGCCATCGCCGTCTAGTCTCGCACGAAGCCGTCGGGGCCATTCAGCACCTCCACGAGGCGTGCACTTGCCTGCGACGGGTCGTCGAACCATTCGATTCGCGGGTCGCGGAGGAACCACGAGCGTTGCCGACGGGCCAGTCGTCGACTCGCAATGATGGCGTCGTTGACGCACTGGTCGAGATCGACGCCATCTTCGACGTGTCGCAAGAGTTCGCGGTACCCGACGGCCTGGCGTGCCGTTCTGCTCATCGCGCCGGGCGCCGAGGCCAGTGCCGTTACCTCGTCGAGCAGACCATCCTCCATCCAGGCATGGAAACGCGCGGCAATGCGGACATCGAGTTGTTCGAAGTCGCTCTGGAGGGCAACTTGGACGACGCGGACCGGTCCGTAGTGCACGAGGCCCTCGCCGTAGGAAGAGAAGGCTCGATCCGACCCCAAGGTGACTTCGAGCGCGCGAACAATCCGGCGCTCGTTGGTTGGTTCCATCCGACTGGCCGCCAGTGGGTCGAGCGACTCGAGTTCGGCGTAGAGCCCGGCGAGGTCGTCCTTCGCCCTCTCGTCGAGCGCTGAACGAACGTCGGGGTACTGGCCAGGGAGCGCCAGGTCGTCGAGGACCGCGCGTCCGTAGAGTCCGGTGCCGCCAACGTAGAGCACCGCGTGCCGGGCGTCCCAGACGTCGTTCGCGGCAACGCGCGCGGCGTGCTGAAACTGGGCGACCGTGAACTCCTCACTCGGGTCGACCAGATCGAGGAGGTGGTAGCTCACATCGCTGCGCTCGGCCCACGTGGGCTTCGCCGTCCCTAGGTCCATGCCGCGATACACCGTCATGGCGTCGACGCACAGGAGCTCGACCTGGTCATTGCTCTCGAACGCCAGTTGGTGCGCCAGTGCCGACTTACCCGACGCGGTCGGTCCCACCAACGCGGCCGCCACGTGGCGGCTCACGAACGCAACAGCGGAATACGCACCTTGTGTCGAGGTGGGCGCACCGTCGAGGCGTACGCACCGAGCAAGTGATACGGCGCGCCGTGGGTCACGTCAACCAAGGCGAGCGAACCGGCGCGCAGCGCTTCCTCGCCGACTGGAAAGTGGATCAACTTTCCCTGGCGGGTGCGGCCCGACAGCATCAGCTCGTTGCGGCGAGATGGTCCCTCGACGAGCACCTCTTCGCGGCGGCCAACTCTCGCCTCGTGCTTGCGCAGCGCCGAACGGTCGAGGACCTCCTTCAATCGTTCAAAGCGGGCCTTGATCACGTCGTCGGGGATGAATTGGCTCGACATCGTGGCGCCACGGGTCCCTTCTCGCGGCGAAAATATGAAGGTGTAGGCGGAGTCGAACTCACAGGCCGCGACAACTTCCAGGGTCTCGTCGAACTCCTCATCGGTCTCACCCGGAAATCCGACAATGAGGTCTGTCGTGACGGCGAGATCGTCAATGTCGAGGCGCGCTCGACGCAGTTTCTCCATGTAGCGCTCGACGCCGTACCCGCGGCGCATGGCCTTGAGCACTCGGTTCGAACCCGATTGCAGCGGCAGGTGCAACTGCGGGCAGACGGAATCGGTCTCCGCCATCGCCGCAATCGTCTCGGGGCGAAGGTCCTTCGGGTGCGGGCTCGTAAAGCGGATTCGTTCGATGCCGTCAACTCGTCCCAGCGCCCGCAGGAGTTCGGCGAAGAGCGGTCGGCGATGGGTGATGTCGCGCCCGTAGGAGTTAACGTTCTGGCCGAGGACGGTGATCTCGGTGACACCCGTCACGGCCAGCATCTCGGCCTCCATCAACAGGTCGTCGAAGGGTCGACTAATTTCGCCTCCGCGCACGGCCGGAACAATGCAGTAGGCGCAGGTATTGTCACAGCCCGTCTGAATTGTTATCCACGCGGCGAAGGGCAACTCGCGCACCGCGTACAGCGCCGGCGCCATGTCGCGATTGGCCTCGGGGTCGGGCGCGTCGAGGATCTCAACGACCGGACCCTCGGTCCTCGAGCGCTCGAGTAGGCGCGGCGCGGCCGCGAGATTGTGCGTGCCAAAGACCACGTCGACCCAGTTGGCCCGTTCGAGGATTTGGCCGCGATCCTTCTGGGCCATGCAGCCCCCCACAGCTATCTGCATCTCGGGCCGGGCTTCCTTCAGCGCCTTCATCTGACCGAGCGCGCTGTAGAGCTTGAGATCGGCGTTCTCACGGATCGTGCAGGTGTTGAAGATAACCACGTCCGCTTCGGACTCGTGTTCGGCGGGGACCATGCCGTTCGCCACCATGAGGCCCGCGAGCCGCTCGGAGTCGTGCTCGTTCATCTGACAGCCAAAGGTCCGAATAGAGAAGGTTTTGGGCGTCGCCACGCCTAAAAGCCTACTGAACCAGGGTTGGCTTGGAGCTGGCCGCGTCGTAGGTGACGCCGGCGCCCGCGATGACCACGCAGACCATTCCGACCAGGTCCCAGGGATGCACGCTCTGGCTCAGGACGATCAGTCCAATCACAAACGCGACGGCGGGGTCGAGGGCGAAGAGCACCCCCGCCGTTGAGGGCTTGAGTCGACGAAGGGCCTGCAACTCGCACGCGAATCCGAGCACGATTGACATCACCGCAACGATGCCCAATCGCGCCAGCGTGGTCGGATGGCTGAGGACGAACCCCGACGATCCAAGCGACATCGGGAGCGTCAAGACCGCGCCGATTGCCATGGAGACCGCGAGTCCACCGAAGCCTTCAGCCTGTCCCCCGACTCGGTGGGCGGCGAACACGTACGACGCCCACCCGAGTCCCGAGCCAGCGGCGAAGAGGATGCCCTCAGCATTGAGACCCGCGCCCGGCCGCGCAATGGCGAGCACGCCGAGTCCGGCGAGCAGCACGAAGGCGAAGTGTCGAGTCGAGCGCTTGCCGAGCGCTGAAACCATGAACGGTCCGAGATACTCGATGGCGACGGCCGCGCCGAGAGGAATCCTCGCAATCGCTTGATAGAAGCACTGATTCATGAAGGCGACCGAGACGCCCAGCGCCAGCGCGCCGAGCCACTGTTGCTTGGTCCAGCTTCGAAGGTTCGGCCTCGTGAAGACCATAAGGACGATCGCCCCGAGTAGAAATCGCCACGCGCTCGTCGCCGAGGGCCCGATCTGTCCAAACACGTGTGTGACGAGTGCCGCGGACCACTGGATGAGCGATGCGCCGAGCAGCATGTAGCCCACGCCCCCGATCGCCTGACCCCTGGAGTTCTTCGGTGCCTCGTTCAACTCGTCACCAGGCCCGTGCGGTCCGCTTCGAGGACCAGCACAGTGCCGGCGACGCCTTGGTCGTTCAAAAATGATGACGCGCCCTGGGCGACATCGTTTGCGAGATCGCTCGTCACCAGACCCAACATTGACGATCCGGCCCCCGACCAACATGACCCTGATGCACCGCATTCAAGGAGTGTGTCGAGGAGTGGCTTGGCGAAGGGCAACAGACTCATGCGATAGGGCTGGTGCAGATAGTCGTCCATGGCGGACGCGACGAAGTCGTTGTGGTCGGCGAGCCCCGACAAAAGCAGACCCATTGCGTTGAGATTGCGCACGGCGTCAGCGAAAGGAACCTGGGCCGGCAGGACGCGTCGAGCGTCTGATGTCGCCAACTCCTCTTCGGGAACCACCACGACAAATCGCCATACATCATCGAGCGCGAGCGGTCGGGCCACAATGCCGTCGCGCTCGTGCACGCTCGCGGTGACGAGACCGCCCAGCAAGGACGCGGCTGCATTCTCCGCGTGACCATCGACCTTGGTGCCTATCGCGAGCGGGTCGGCCGCGCCGGCCGCGACGGCCGCGGCGACGGCGAGTGCGGAGGACGAACCGAGACCTCGCGACAGTGGGATCTCGGAGTTCACGTGCATGGTGAAGTTCGTATGACCGAGCACCGACGCGGCGACGTTCGCGCCAAGATTCCGCTCGTCGTCGAAGAGTCCGGCACCACAGCCCTCGCTGCTGATTGAGAACGAATCGGCCAGTTCAACGCTCACTTCAAGGTAGAGAGCGAGCGCCACGGCGAGCGTGTCAAAGCCCGGGCCGAGGTTGGCCGAACTAGCGGGGACGCGCGCGATCATTGAATTACGTTATTCGTTTCCACAACGTCGGTTGCGCGATCGACCGCTGAGCGACGAGCGCCAGTGGACGGGTCACCCCGCCTACGAGCAGCCATCCGACAACTTCGCCCCGACGAATCGACGTGGTGAGCGTTCGCATGCGCCACTTGACGGCCGGACCGCTTGGATCTCCCCACACGTAGAAGTGGCTCGTGCGCGCGAGCGCGAAAGGTACGTCATGGTGACCAAAGCCGACGTACCCGAGCACGGTCCCCTCGGCGAACGTATGGACGTAGCGAAGGTCCAGGGCCGACTGGGCGAGGGCGAGCGCGGCATCCCCCGCAGGGCCTAGGAGGTCACCGCCGCGTTGCCCCAGCACCACGGCGTAGACAATTCGTTCACGGCCGCCTTGACGAAAGGCGAGGGCCAAGACGTCGCACCCTCCAGCCGCACTCGTGCGTCCCGACTTGACGCCAACCACGTGGTCCAGGCCCACGAAGGGGGTAAAGGAGTTCTCGTAGCCCGAGACCGGAAGGTCAACGCTGGACTGAGCCACAATGGAGCGTACGAGCGGCGACTTCATCAAAAGTGCCGCAAGCTTTGCCTGTTCCAGAGCGGTCGACACGGAGTCGTTAGAGATCCCGGCGTCGTCTGCGTAGTGCGTGTGGCGCAGGCCGAGTGACGCGGCGGTGCGGTTCATTAGCGTGACGAAGTCCGCGGGTGACGCGGACACCATCGTCTCGAGGATGTCCGCGTAGTTGGCGGCTGAGTGCACGAGCATTCCATCGAGCAGCGTGATCTCACACAGTGATTCGCCTTCTTCCACGATCACCGCCGACTCGTCGGCCGTCTTCTCCTGCTCGTAGTCGAGGACCTGGGCGTTGGTGACGGTGATGCACGGGCCCGTCCCGCCGAGCGCGAGTGGAAATTTCTTCAAGACGACGTACGCCGTCATCAACTTGGTGAGACTCGCAATAGGCACGACGGTGTTGTGCCAGCTCCGAGTCACCCCGAGTGCGGGGATGTCGATTGCCGCGCTCCCGTTAGTTGGCCAGGCCACTGGCAACGCGACGCCCGTTGCGACATGTGTTCGTCCGGTGAATCGATAGGTCGCTCGTTCGTGAGCGAACGGCAGTTGCATCGACAGGACGATGGCCGCCGCGACGATGAGTCCGAGCATCATCGAGAACAGCCGCGTCACGATACCGCGACGGGCCGGGCGCCGGGTCTTCTTACTCACCGCTACAGCGAAGTCTGTTCGTCGTACTCTTCGAGGGTCACCAGCACCTTGCGGGCCTTGCTGCCGTCGCCCGGGGCGACGACGCCCTCCTGCTCGAGTTCGTCCATCAAACGACCGGCACGCGCGAAGCCGACGCGTAACTTGCGCTGCAACATGGACGTCGATCCGGACTGGGTTCGAATCACGAGTTCGCGCGCTTGCGCCAAGACCACATCGTCATCGTCGTTGGAGCCGCCCGACGATCCACCACGACCGCTCGGCACATCGAGCGCAATGACGTTCTCACGGCGCCCGCCTTGACGGCGCCACGCCTCAACCACGCGGTGTACTTCGTCCTCGGAGACCCATGGCGCCTGCAGTCGTCGCGCGACGTTCGACGACGCGGTCAAGAGCAACATGTCGCCCTTGCCAATGAGGCGTTCCGCTCCGGCCTGATCGAGGATGACCCGACTGTCCGCGAGCGAGGACACCGCGAAGGCAATGCGACTCGGAATATTGGCCTTGATGACACCGGTAATGACGTCGACGCTGGGACGCTGGGTCGCGAGCACCAGGTGAATACCGACGGCCCTCGCCATCTGGGCAATGCGCACCACGGACTCTTCTACGTCGCGCGCCGCAACCATCATGAGGTCGTTCAACTCGTCAACGACGATGACGATGTACGGCAGGTGTTCCGCACTTGGTGGAGCGTCGACGTCCGACGCGAGGCCGGTCGTTCGCTCGAAAATCTCGGCGATGACTTCTTCGTCGGTCTCCTCGGGTTCAAGTTCTCCTCGGGCGATCATCTGCTGATAGCTCGTAATGTCGCGTGCGCCGCTCTCGGCCAGCAGGCCGTATCGTCGCTCCATCTCCTTCACGGCCCAGGCCAACATGCCCGCGGCCTTCTTTGGGTCAACGACAACTGGTGAAAGTAAGTGCGGGAGGTCGTTGTACTGGCCCATTTCCACTCGTTTGGGGTCGACGAGCATCAGGCGCAACGTGTCGGGGGTCGCGCGCATGACGAGCGACGTCACGATCGAGTTGATGAGCGAACTCTTCCCCGCGCCCGTCGCCCCCGAGATGAGTACGTGCGGCATTTCGCCGAGGTTGACCACCGTCGTTTTGCCCGAGATGTCGCGTCCGATGGGCACGTCGAGCGGATGCATTGCCCCTTCGGCCTCGGCCGACGCTAAGAGGTCACCGAGCGCCACGAGCGAACGCTGTCGGTTCGGCACCTCGACGCCGATGGCCGATCGCCCGGGAATGGGCGCGAGGATTCGCACCTCGGGTGAGGCCATGGCGTAGGCGATGTCCCTATTGAGAGAGGTGACGCTCGACACCCGTACGCCGGGACCGAGTTCAAGTTCGTAGCGAGTGACGGTTGGTCCGATGGTGAAGCCGACCAGTGTGGTCTCGACACCGTGTGCCGCGAGGGCTTCGACGAGTTCGCCGCCGAGCTCTTCAATCGCGCCGCGGTCCTGCTTGAGTTCCTTGGTTCGAATGAGCAGCGATGGGGGCGGTAACTCCCAGTCACTCTCCATTGGCGCAACGTACGGAGAACGACTTGGTGACTCCTCTTCTTCCTCTTCCTCGTACTCCTCTTCGTATTCGTCTTCTTCTTCGACTTCCTCTTCCTCGTACTCTTCGGCTTCGGGGTACGGCTCGAGCGCGAGTTGCGCTTCACGACGCTGTCGACGGGTGGGCACGATGTCTGGCGTAGCTTCTTCTGCGACTTCCTCGCGCTCGGGCCGTTCACGCGCCGACCACCAGTGAGCGACGTGCGAACCGACGAAGCGAACAGTGGTCACGATTCCTTGGTACAGCGCGCGAAGTCCGATGCCGGTACTCACCATGAGTGCGACCAGAAGGAGTGCCAATAGCACGACCGTCGCGCCGGCGATGCCGATCACCTTGTCGAGTCCCCCGCCCACCGCCGCGCCCAGCCAGCCGCCGGCGTGCGCGAACGCTTTCGTTGTGGCATGAATGTTCGGGCGGTGCCCAGCGAGGTCACCGATCCCGCAGATACTGATGAGGCCAAGCATGATGCCCCAACTGACGCGATTGCGGTCCACGTCAATGCGACCAACGACCAACGCGACCCCGAGGCCCACCAGCATGATCGGTAGCGCGAAGCGTCCGACGCCGAGCGCAATCGCGAGGCCCTTGGAGATGGCTCGACCGACCGGCCCGAGGGCGCCGCCTTCGGCGAGTAGTGCGAAGGCACCAATGACGATTAACAACAAGATCCAGAGGTCACGGGCGTGACGCTCCCAGACACTCGGTTCCCTCGAGGCCCGACCCTTCGCCGTCTTCTTTACCGGCTTTTTCTTGTGTCGCGCTTGTACCACAACACTCAACGCTATCGAAGGTTTGTTCGTATTCCGTGCCAATCCCCATATGGTGTTTCGGTGACACCAACACCCCACGATTCCTCCGTCGAACTCGCCCAACGACTCAACGCCACCGCCGCCGTGTGCACCGTGGTCTCCTCGACGCAGCTCAGTTCCTCGATCCACGAGGTCGTCCTCGCCGGCCCGGCAACGGTGCTGGCGGGCGTGCCCGGCAATGACGTCATGGTCCAATTCACCAACGACGCGGGCCGTGCGGTGCGCCGACGCTACAGCGTTCGCGGCGTCGACGCGGACCTCGACCAGTTCTCCTTGTGGATTACGACCGCTCACGATGGCGTGGGCAGCGCGTGGGCCACCAAGGCGTCCCACGGCGACGAGATGGACGTCATTGGTCCGCGTGGCAAGGTGGTCCTGGACCCGATGGCCGACTGGCATCTCTTCGTGGGCGACATCACCATTCTTGGCTCGGCCTACCGATTAGCCCAGAGCATCGAGGCGCCGGGCCGTGCGGTCTTCATCGTCGAAATCGATCACGCCGACGACGCACTCACCGCGACATTCGACGAGGGCATTGGTATCACGGGGATCTTCGTTGATCGAATGGGACGATCCAAGGACGATCCCTCTGGACTACTGAGCGGTCTGGCGGCGTTCGCGTTCCCCGCCGACAAGGGGCACGCCTACGTCTTTGGCGAGTTCCACGTCATGAAGGCCGTGCAGACCACCTTGCTCGATCGTGGACTCGACGACGAAGCGATCAGCGTGAAGCCGTTTTGGCGCGTCGGTCGAAGTAACGCCGACCATGGCGAACCGGACAAGTCAGAAGACTAAAGAACGACGACTGCGGCGAGCAGGACGGGCTGTCGTCGATACTTCTGCCCGAGAAGTCTCCCGGCCGCACGCTGGGCCACTTTATTCAGTGCATCCTCGTCGCGTGCACCGTCGCGCAAAGACGCCTCAAGTGCGGTCCGTACCTCGTTCGTGACCGAATCAATGACGCTGCGGTCTTGATCACCTTCGAACCAGCCACGCGCCGTCAGTCGCACTGGTTGAATGATCGTGCCGGAGTCCTTATCGATGCCGGCCGAGATCTGCAAGACCCCGAACTCCGCGAGCATGCGGCGCTCCTCGAGCGGGCGCTCATCGAGGTCACCGGCGCTGCCGTCGATGTAGTGGAAGCCCGCCGGCACCTGACCCGCGCGCTTGATACCAGTCTTATTGACTTCGATCTGGTCGCCGTCTTCACAGATCAACACGTGCTTAGGGCTCAGGCCCATGGAGTGCGCCAGTTCGGCGTGATGGACCATGTGCCGGTACTCACCGTGCACCGGCACGAAGTTCTTGGGACGAAGAAGTTGGTGGAACGTGCGCAACTCTCCCTGACGCGCGTGACCCGAGGCGTGGACCGGCTCATTGCCCGAGTGGATCACCTCGGCCGCCGCGCGGTGCAGGTCGTCAATGACGCGTCCCACGGTCCATTCGTTGCCCGGAATCGGGTGCGAACTGAGAATGACGGTGTCGTCCGCTCCGACCTTCAAGAAACGGGCGTCGCCCCGTGACAACTTCGAGAGCGCCGCCAGCGGCTCACCCTGGCTGCCCGTGCAGATGACGCAGACCTCACCGGGCGGATAGCGATCGATGTTCTCGATGTCGATGAGGTTTGCTGCGTCGACGTGCAGGAGGTTGAGCTTGCGCGCCAGTTTGACGTTTGCCTCCATTGAACGTCCCATGAGCACGATCTTGCGGTGCTGCTCCAGGGCGACGTCGATGATCTGCTGGACGCGGTGAATATGACTGGCGAAGCAGGCCACGACCATACGCCGCTCGGGACGTTCGAGGAACAGTCGGCGAAGTGCGCCGCCGACCGAACGCTCCGACGCCGTGAAGCCCGGCTCCTCCGCGTTCGTTGAATCGGCGAGCAGCAACGCCACGCCTTCGTCACCGAGCGCCGCCAGTCGTGAAATGTCCGTACGCCGACCGTCAATGGGCGTCAGGTCGAGTTTGAAGTCGCCCGAGTGCACGAGAATGCCGACCTTGGTGTGGAAGGCCAGCGCCATCGCACTCGGCACTGAGTGCGTGACGGGGATGAACTCAATGTCGAAGGGGCCGATCTTGCGGCGTTCGCCGTCCGTTACTTCAATGAAGGTCAGATCTTTGGCAACTTTCGCCTCGGTGAGACGGTGCCGAGCGAATCCGAGCGTCAGCACCGAGCCGTAGATAGGTACGTTGATGTCCTTGACCAAGTAGCGCAGCGCACCGGTGTGGTCCTCGTGCCCGTGGGTCAACACAATGGCGTCGACGCGGTCCTTGCGCTCAATGAGCCAGCGAAAGTCCGGCAGGATCAGGTCGACGCCGTACATATTGGGCTCGGGGAACATGAGGCCAGCGTCGACGACGACAATGCGTCCGTCCTGTTCAATCGCCGCGCAGTTTCGTCCAATCTCGCCGAGACCGCCAAGGAAGGTAACGCGAACGGAGTCCTTAGCCACGTGTTGCTCGAAGCGCAGCCACGACACAGGCCGCTTCGGCGTCCAGCACGTCGTCACTCACCGAATGCGGCAGGCGACACTGTCCGACGTTGAAACCGAGGTAGCGCAGCGCCGCCTTGGAGGGCATCGGGTTCGGATACGTGTCCGTGCCCCCGAAGGCGCAGCTCGCGGCGAGTGACTCGTTGAAGGCGCGCGCCGCGGCCCAGTCGCCCGCTTCGACGCTCGACACGAGTCCGACGAACTCACGGGCCGCCCAGTGTGCCGCGACCGACACGAGCCCGACCGCTCCGATGGCCATAAACGGCAGCACCACGGCGTCGTCGCCGCTGTAGAGGTCGATCGCGTCACCGAGCACGGCCTTGTAGTGAGCGGCCGACACGAAGTCGCCCGAGGCGTCCTTCATTGCGACGATGTTCTTGTGTCGCTGGACCAAGTCAATCGTCGTTTCGGCGTCGATCTTTCGACCGGTTCGAGCGGGGATGTCGTAGAGCATGATGGGCAGCTCCGTGCTTTCGGCGATCGCAGCGAAGTGCTCCGCGATGCCCTTCTGACTCGGTCGCACGTACGCCGGGGTCGTGACGAGTACCCCAGCGCAGCCCGTCGTAATGACCTGGGACGTGAGTTCGACCGAGTCGGCGGTGTTGGATGAGGTGGACCCGGCGAGCACCGGGACTTCCACCGCGCCCGCAATGCACGCGAAGAGCTCCAACTTCTCCTTGGCACTGAGAGAGGCCCCCTCGCCCGTCGAGCCCGCGATGACGAGTCCGTCACATCCTTCATGCACGAGTTCCTCGGCCACCGCAATCGCGACGTCGAAATTGATAGAACCGTCTGGTTTGAATGGCGTCACCATTGCGGTGAGGACGCGACCGAAACGTGGAGTGGTCATATAACAAAGTTACCAGTCGACACCAAATCGAGAGAGGGTGAAGTCCTCTGAATCTAGGTGCGTTGCTCGGGCGCGGGCGTTCGCAGAACTTCGGGGTCGCGCACATCGGGAAAGAGGAGCACCAGGGTCGTGGAGAAGGAAAGCAGGCCGCCCAGAAAGAGCGTCGTGCGAATACCAATGTACGAAGCGACGACGCCGGCGACGAGGGTCCCCAGCGGCATGAGCCCCACCGCCATGAGGTAGAGGACCGATGAGACGCGACCGAGCAACTGTTGAGGAACCAGTTGTTGCAGCATTGAAAAGAACAGCACGTCGCCGTAGATGATCAGACCGACTTCGCCCACGACGCAGACGCCGGCGAACCACACGTTGGGACTGAGCGCCATGGCGCAGACCGGCACGACCGCCGCACCATAGGCACACCACATCACGGCGATCTGGTGCTTGGGCGTGCCGAGTCGGCCCGCGACGAGTGACGCGACGACCCCACCGATACCGCCGGCGGCGAAGACGAGACCCAATTCAAAGGCCGAAGCGTGCAGCACCTCGCGCACGAGCAACGGAACGAGCAGTCCAATCGGGGCGTAGCCAAAGAAGTTCGCGATGCCGGCGGCGACGAGAGTGATCCACAGCCACCGTTCCGCGCGGACGTAACGAATGCCTTCGCGCGCGTCATCGAGAAACGATGTCTTCGTCGACTCCGTTCGTGGCGATCGATGCATCAACGCCAGCGACACGGCACTCACGAGAAAACTTGCGGCGTCAATGCCAAAGGCCCATGCGGTGCCGACGGCACCCACGATGGCGCCCCCGAGTCCCGGTCCGATGAATCCACTCGCCAACTGTTGGCTCGTTGAATTCAATGCGTTGCCCTGCACAATGAGGTCGCTGGGCAGGAGCTCGGGCATGACGGCGTTGGACGCCGGCCCAAAGAAGGAGTCAGCGATCCCGAAGACGACTGACATGACGACGAGTTCCCAGAGTCGAATGCGTCCGGTCCCCACCAACACGGCAATGCAGGCAACCGCAAAGGCGCGCGCAACGTCCGAGACGAGCATCGCCATTTGACGAGACACCCGATCAACCACTACGCCACTCACGAGAATCAACAAGATCGTCGGAACCATTCGGGCCGCGATGACCAGAGCGAACCCGGACGGTCGGTGCGTCAAGTGCAGCGCTTCGAGGGCCAAGGCGACGGTGAAGATGCCGTCACCCACCGATGACACACTCTGTCCCGACCAGAGCAGCGCGAAGTCGCGTTGCCGGAGTGCGGCAAAATTACCGGGACGCGGCGCTGCGGCGTCTTCGCTTGTCACCGCCCGAGCCTACGCACGCGAACGACGACAGCCCATGACGAAGGCGTTACGCGCGCGACAAAGATTGCTCAGCCGACGAGTGAATCAATGCCGTCAATCAGACGCGGCGATGCGTCGACAGCATCAGCAGCCAACGCCACGCCCTGAATGAAGCTGACACGATCGAACGAGTCATGGCGAATCATCAAACCTTCGCCGGGTCCCCCAAAGAGAATCTCCTGGTGTGCGACCAGTCCGGGCAGACGAACGGAGTGGATCTTGATGCCGCCGTCAGCTTCCGCGCCCCGCGCTCCCTTGAGCGTGTGACGTGTCGTGGGATCGCTGATCGGTCCTTTGCCGGCCGCCGTCCGCGCCGCGACAATGGCTTTTGATGCGGCCAACGAGGTTCC
>DATCCA010000081.1:0-4752 GCA_036511575.1 Acidimicrobiales bacterium | reverse complement strand
ATTGGTGTACAAGAGGAGGTCCCCGATGTTGGATGTCGTCACGAAGGATGGGACCGCTCCCGGAATGACGATCGGATCACTGGCAACGGCGAGGCTCGAGTTGGGAATCGTCGTCGTGGTGGGCGGTTTCGTTGTCGTCGTCGATGGCACGGCCTTGGTGGTCGTGGTGGTGGGCGCTTTGGTGGTCGTCGTACCCGGTGCTGTCGTGGTGGTGGTTGCGGGCTTGGTGGTGGTGGTCAACGGTTTGGTCGTCGTTGTCGCGGGCTTAGTGGTGGTCGTCGTGGGCGTTGGCGCCTGCGCCGCGACGGTGACGCTCCCGGGGGTCGTGGTCATGAAAGGCACGGGATGGCCCTGCGCCCAACCAAGTTGGGCGATCTCGATCGTGTCTGTCACGGATCGGTACGCGACGAGCGCAGTGAGACCGTTGACCAAGACGCTCGGTAGTCCGTTCGCAGCATTCACGCCGCTCAATGCGCTGAGGTCGGTCGCGACGTAGGGACGCCACGCCGAGTCACCGCGCAGGTGGTGCCACGCCGTCGTGATGGGATCGTTCTGGCTGAGCAGGATTACGTGCGCGTCGGTGTCGACGTAGAGCAGGTCGACGTTGCCCGACGGGTCAAAGAAAGGAATGGGATCGGCGCTCGGCGTCGGAAGACTGTTCGTGGGCACCGAGAGGTTTGTCCACGTTTGGCCGCCGACCAACTTCTTGGTATAGAGCGCCAACTGGTTGAGGTTCGTTCGGTAGGCGAGCACGCCTTCGGCCGCGTCGCTGGCCGCGTGCGGTGCGCCGAGCATTGTCGTGTGCGCGATCGCGCCTTCGAGCGACGAGGCGTTCCAGGGCAGGGGGCCGGTGCCCGATTCATTGAATTGGAAGATCGGAAGACCGGCCGGCGAGGCTGTCGTGGTGGCGCCACGCGACCCGCTGGCCGCGACAGTAATGCTCGCAAGCACCACCACCGCCAAGAGCACTGTCCGTCGAAGTTTCACTCGTGTCCTTCATTGGGCTCAGCCCAATCCGTCGTGCACCTCCACCTTGGATAAGTCTAGAGGTGGTCTCTTTTTGCAACGGTGCAGTAACTCTGCACGGTCGCCACTACTTGGAAGTGACGACTGATTTCGCTGGTGACGCCGCGCCCGGTCCGTAGGCATTGAGAGCGCGAACCGTCACTCTGTACGATTTGCCCTGTGCGAGGTTGCGCACCTTGATCGACGTGGCGCGCTTGGCAATCCCCAGCCACTTCGAACCTCCACTCACAGAGTACTGGTACGAGGTGATGGCGCTGCCCCCGTTACTCGTCGGAGCGCGCACATTGAGTTGAAATCCGCCGACAAGTGGTGTCAACACGGCAATCGTCGCACGACCGGGCGCTGTCGGTACGGCCTTGGTCGCGGCGGTGAACTGCAACGTCGACGTATAGATGGACTGCGATTCGTAACTCACGGTGACGACGACCGGGCCCGGTTCGGTCGTCGAGACAGTGAAGTTCGCCGCCCCGTTACTGTCGCTCGAGACGACGTACGCGGCGTGACCGCTCGTCGTCTGACTCGAGCGGTCGTTGTCAATCGTGACGCGTCCCACGGAGCCGGTGCCGGTGCTCGCGGCGGTCACGTTGACGAGTGCATTCGCAATCGCATTGTTGTTCGTGTCGTGCAACGTGGCGCTCACGTTGACCGGGGAACCGTCAACTGGTGCACTGGTCTTTGACGTCGAGAACGAACTCTCGGTGAGATCGAACTTGGGCGGACACAGTCCGGCAAAGAACGCGGCGCCGTCGGGACTACCGAGTCCCGACGCCTCGTCGTAGCCCGGGCCCGCGCTGTACCCACCAACGCCGTAGAGGTCATTCGAACCGGTGGTCACGTCAACGAAGCCGGTGCTCGCCATGGCGTAGAGCGAGGGATTAATAAAGCCGAGTCGCGGTACGTCACAGGCCTGCGCCGACACCGCCACCAACGCACTGACCAGCGGCGCGCCGACCGACGTGCCGCCAATGGAGCTCCACCCCGCGTTGCATTCGTGGACGCAGGTGCCGGCTGCGGTCCCGGTGTAGTACTGGATGAATCCGGTGCCGGGATCGGCCAACGCGGAGAGGTCCGGGACCAGGCGCATCGAGTCGCTCGCGGTGATACCCGGCGCCGCTTGCCAGGTCGGGCGCGTCCAGAGCACCGATACGCCACCACCTCCGGCGCCGGGGTTCCCGGACTTGACCGAGGTGTCCCACACCGTCTCGTTGAGCGGGTTGATGTTGTTAATCGTTAAGCCGCCCACCCCGGTCACGAAGGGTTGGGACGCAGGGTCATCGACGGCCAGGTTGTTGTTCGTGATGCCATTGCAGTCCGAAGAGCCGGTGTCACCGGCGGCCGAGACGACGGTCTGGCCCTCGGCACTCATCTGTTCGAAGATTGGCTGCTCGGCCGACGGATCGCCTTGGGGGTCGCTCTCGCACGTGCCCCACGACGTCGAAACGATGGTCGCGGTGTCGTCATCGGCGATCTGTGTGTAGGTGTCGAGGGGACCGGTGCTGTTGTTCGGACCCTGGTAGACCTCGAAGTTCGCACCGGGCGCGAGGGCCGTAGCCTGTTCGATGTCCAACGTCGGTTCGTCGTCGTAGGTGCCGGACGGTCCGCCGTCAACGGAGATCGGCGTCACTGTTGGGCTCAGGCCGTAACACTGAAGGTACGTCGCCAAGTCCGACGGGTCGTAGGCACTGAGTTCGTAGAGCGCGATGGTCTGTCCCGTTCCCACGTCGCCCTTCGCCCACTCTGACGTCACGCCGTAGAGCTGCGCCTCTTGCTGTGCGGTGTAACCACCCAAAGAGTTCGGTGTCGTGGTCGTTTCGCCTCCGTCGTTCACACAGGCCACGGGCACCGTGACGTGACTGCTCACGTGGGAGTGCACGATATTGGTGGACGGCTGTACGACCGACGACAGTCCCGCGACGCCGGCAATGTCGTGCGCGAGCGCGCCGGGCAGCGTCCCCTTCGTCGCGAGCTGCGCCGCGAGCACGCCGTCGGCGCGTCGCACCGTCTCGACGCGGGCTGAAAACGCGTGCGCAATGTTCGTCGTCGTCCCCGTCACGTGTAGGACCAGCCGTCCGGTGCTGAGCGACCCAACGCGAAGTCCGTACCCACGTAGATACGAACGAACCGCGTTCACGGACGATGCCGTCGCGCCGTAGCGCTGCGCGAACTCGCGTGGCGTGAGGAAGCGATGAAAGTTCGCCGACGCGGTGTTCGAAAGACTCGCGATGAACGACGAAAGGCCACTGGTGTTGCGTGGGGCGAGGGTGACGTCGAAGGACGTCGTGATGGTTTTCTTGACGATGGTGTCCTGGGCGGGAATCGGCGCCGCTCGCGCGACGGTGACGCGTGGTTGCGTTGCGACGGCGCTCGTCGCGGGTAGCGCAACGCACACGAGCGTGAGCCCGAGGACCAGTGCGGGCCAACGCAGCTTCAGGTATTGGCGTCGCATGGCATCAGCCTAGGAAAGAGTTGACCTCATAGTGAGAGCAGGTTGAAATGTTGTCGCAGAAGTTAGCGAATTCTTATAGCGAATTGACAGTCTTTGCGGCGCGACGAAGTGACAGGTCACCGCACTCGAGACAGACGGCCTCCGGAATGACGCCAGCGCGGATCAACCATCCAAAGACAGTGCAGCCCGTGCAGTAACCGACGAAGCCTTCGAGCGCCGCGGCGAGTATGAGGGGCACGAGTATCCACCGCGCGTCGCTCCAACCGGCGGTCAGCCACACGATCGTTGCGGACCCGGTGAAGGCCAAGCCCATGGTCTGGGCGAATCGTTTTGGTGGCCCGGGCACCGACTTGTCCCAATTGGTGAGGCGAGGTGCCGCGACGCGCGTCGCGAATTGGCCGAGTGGAGAGATCTTCGGTCCCGCGGCCACGCGAGCAACGAATCCGTACGTGAGGGGAATGAGGAGCCACGCCCACTTGGTCGCGAGCGCCACCACGGCCATCGTGAAGACGCCGAGGGCGACCGTCCGGGCCGCGGCGTCGTTGACCGGATTGGGAAACGAGAAGAACCTCTTCATCCCACATATCTTAGCGAAATTGTCGACTTTACGCTACGCGGTGATGGCGAGGCGCACGGTCGTGACGACGCCGACGGCGATGATCAAGACACGAACAACGTTGGGCGAAAGGCGCATGATCAGAATCGCGCCGAGCCATCCGCCAACCAGCGTGCCCACCAGAAACATGTAGACCGCGTCCAGAATCAGGTGGCCTCGCGCGACGAAAATCAGTGCGGCGAGCAAGTTAATGATCAACGACAGCACGCTGCGCAGTCCCTGGAGATCGGCAATCTCGAAGGGCAGCGACACGGCCATGACGGCCAAGAGCAGGATGCCCATACCGGCACCGAAGTAACCGCCGTACATCGCGACAAGAAAGATGCCGACGTTGAGGGTCCAACGTCGCCCGGGATGGGCGTGGTCGACATGGGCCAGTCGCTTGGTGATGAGCGGGGCGAACGCAAATAACAAGGTCCCCGCGCCGATCAACCACGGTACGACGAGTTGAAAGAGTTTCGGCGATCCGAGGAGCAGGAGCGTACATCCCGAGGCGGTGCCCACGAGGCAGTACGGCACGAGCGAACGAATAATCGCACGATGTCCGCGGAGTTGGACCCTGAATCCTCGAATGATCCCGAGGGAGCTCGGCACGACCCCGACGGTCGCCGTCACGTTCGCGGTCAGGGCCGACGCGCCCGTTGCAATCAAGGTAGGGAAGGTG
>DATCCA010000080.1:0-50121 GCA_036511575.1 Acidimicrobiales bacterium | reverse complement strand
CGCGCCGAGCGTCTCGGGCTCGGTCAACTTCACCAATTGCGCGGAAGAGTTGGGCGAAGCGGACAGCGGGCCTACGCCTATCTCTTTCACCCGGCGGACCAAGTGCTTTCTGAGACCGCGTACGAGCGGCTTCGCACGATTGGCGACAACACCGCGCTGGGCAGCGGATTCAAGATTGCCATGCGAGACCTCGAGATCCGTGGCGCCGGGAACCTCCTCGGGCACGACCAGTCAGGTCCCGTGGCGGCGGTGGGCTACGACCTCTACGTCCAACTCGTCGCCGAAGCCGTCGCCGACGCCAAGGGCTTCGTCGTGCCCGACGTCGTGCAGGTGACACTGGATGTTCCCGGCGAGGCCCATTTGCCCAAGGACTACGTGGAAGCGGACGACGCTCGTCTCGAGGCATATCGCCGACTGGCTGGCGTGACGTCACTCGACGAGTTGCACGACCTGCGCGATGAGTGGCTCGACCGCTACGGCGCCCTGCCCGCGCCGGCGACGGGTCTGCTGGAACTGAGTGAACTACGTCTGGCGTGCCTCGAACTCGACGTTCGCACGGTCGTCGTGCTACCCGCGCGCGTGGGCGTACGGACTCGTCCAGTCGTCAAGATGGGACCGCTCGACCTCACGCTCAGCCAGCAACTTCGCCTACGACGAAGACTCGGTTCGCGGGCCTATGACGAGGACACGAAAGAGTTTCGCGTGGAGGTGTCGGAGAGCGCCGCGACGCCCCGCGCCCTACTCACCTTGCTGCGATCGCTGGTCGATGTCGCCGAAGAGGCCAATGTTTGACTCGGTAGCATGGACGGGTGCGCCGCATCATCGTCCTCCTCGTCATCGCTCTCGTGGGAGCAACTCTCTTCGGACTCAGTAACACGTCTTCGGGTCTCTCGGTGAACGCCACGACCGTCTCGAATACGACGTTCCGAGCGGAGCTGGCCGCAATATCCTCGAGCTCGACGCTCCAGTGCTACATCAACGCCTTGGCTCCCGCAAACTACGGCGCCGGGGCGGGCGCGAGTGTCGCCACAACGGGCGCGACCGCATGGGCGAATCTTCGCGTCGAGGGTCTCGCCATTGAACAGTACGCCCGAGTCAGTCTTAAGTTTCGCCCGACGCAGACCATACTTTCGCAGGCGAAGGCGTCACTCTTGAGCGAACTGACCCAAGCGGTCGCGGGCAATACGACGCCGTGCACCGGTTCGTCGGCCCAGGCGTTCGCCGCAATGCCACAAGAGATGCAGACTTTCGAAGTCGCCTCCCAGGCCGCGTCGCTTGATCTGGTGAACCGGCTCAACGGGACCATCGCGCTCACGGCCGCCAACATCAAGAAGTACTACGACGCGCACACGGCAAACTACGACACACTCTGCGTTAGCGTCGCGCTCGTCAACCCGAGCCAGGTTGCCGCGTTCACAAAAGCGCAAGTCGCGGGCGGCACCGTCGCGGAACTGGCCAAGCAGTTCTCGGCTGACCCATCAGGTCAGAAGGGTGGCGCCTACGGATGCTTCGCTCCCTCGACCAGTGCGTATAGCGGCGTACGCGCCGATACGTTGACCACACCGCTCAACGCGTTCCCGACGACCCCGCAGTACATCGACTACAACAACGCGACCTACGCCCTCTTCGTGGCACCGACGAAGCGCACCGTGACGCCGCTCGCCCAAGCCCAAAACGTTGTCTTGAGTGACCTTGAGACCGCGAACGCTACGAGGGCCAACACTGAGAAAGAGAAAATCCTCTACTACTCGGCGATCTCGGTCGACCCGGCCTACGGACGTTGGGGTCTCAATACCACGGGCCCGTCGCTCTTCGCACCCGCCGTGCCCGCGACTGGCGTCGTCGGTACGACCAAGACCGTCTCGGCGCTCTCGAGCGCCAGCAGTTCCACGTATAAGTGAAGCCGGTCGTCCGAGTCGTAGGACTTGGTCCCGGTGACGCCGACCTTTTGACCCTACGTTCTCTCCAACTTCTTCGCGAGTCGCCGCTCGTGCGACTTCGAACGCGAATGCACCCCGCGGCGGACGCGTTTCTCGACGTGGCGAGCTATGACGACTGGTACGAACAGGCCGAGTCGTTCGACGAGCTCTACGACGCGATCGCGAAGGATTTGGTCGCACTGGCGTTGGCGGCACCCGCAGGAGAGGTCCTGTACTGCGTGCCCGGATCGCCGGTCGTCGCGGAGCGGACCGTCGAACTGCTTCGAGCATCGAGCGAGATCACGGTGATCTGTGAGCCGGCCGTTTCGGTGATCGACGTGGCCTGCGCCGCGCTGGGCCGCGACCCAATGACGAGCGGTCTTCGCATTCTCGACGCGCTCGACTCGAGCGAGCCGCTTCGCGGACCGGGACCGCTGCTGATCCTGCAGACGTTCTCGCGCGAAGTACTGGCCATCCTCGCCGACCGGGTGCCCGAGGACTCGATCGTCACGGTGTTGCACCACCTCGGACTGGCCGATCAGGTCATTGCGGAGATGCCGGCACACGAATTGGTCACCTTTGACGCCGTTGACCACTTGACGTCGGTCTGGATCGAGGGACTGCGCACGGCCGGGGCCGCCATGGACGACCTGGTCGACTTCATGCGGCGACTTCGCCGCGAGTGTCCTTGGGATCAGGAACAGACACACGCCTCCTTGACGCGACACCTCCTCGAAGAGTCCTACGAGACGCTGGACGCGCTCGAGACATTCGTTCGACTCGAGGGTGAAGGCAACGAGAGCGACGACGATGTGGCGCACGTGGAAGAGGAACTCGGCGACCTTCTCTTTCAGATCGTTTTTCACGCGGAACTGGGTGATGAGGAAGATCGATTCAACTTGGCGACCATCGCCGACGCGGTCCGTGTCAAATTGACGGGGCGCCACCCACACGTCTTTGGCGACGTGCAAGTGAGCGGATCCGAAGAGGTCGCCGAACGCTGGGAGATGTTGAAGCGCGACGAGAAGGGTCGAGAGAGCATCACCGACGGCATCGCGTGGCAACTCCCGGCCTTGATTCTTTACACCAAGCTATTGCGCAAGGCGGCGCTCGTCGATCTCCGCGCCCGCGACGCGGAAGCGTCACGCACGCGGGCTCTGCACGCGCTGGGTGCACTGTCGCTCAACGACCACGAGGTCGACGACGCGACCTCGTCGTCCGATGTGGCCGATGCCTGGGGCGACGCGTTGAGCGCGCTCGTTGAGATGGCGCAGTGGGCGGGCGTCGATCTCGAAGGCGTGCTGCGCGAACGCTCCTTCGAAATGCGCGACGCGATTCGCGCGGCGGAGGCCGCAGCAAACGAGTGATTCCAGGCGACTAGTAAACTGAGGTCTACACGAAGAGGAGCATTGCAATGAGCGCGATCGAAGTTGTCCTAGGCCGTCAGATTTTGGATTCGCGCGGCAATCCCACCGTTGAAGCCGATGTCCACCTCGAATCGGGCGCATTCGGGCGCGCCGTCTCGCCCTCGGGCGCGTCGACGGGCATTAATGAGGCCGTCGAACTGAGAGACGGGGGCGACGACTGGGGCGGTAAGGGGGTCACGGATGCCGTGGGCCACGTCAACGGCGAGATCGCGGACCTGCTGGAAGGATTTGACGCCGAGGACCAACGCGCCGTCGACTTCGCCATGATCGATCTTGACGGAACCCCAAACAAGGCACGACTGGGTGCGAACGCCATTTTGGCCGTTTCGCTCGCCGTGGCCAAGGCGGCGGCAATTGAGAGCGGACTTCCACTGTTCCAGTACCTCGGCGGTGTCAACGCCCACGTCCTGCCCGTGCCGATGATGAACGTCGTCAATGGCGGCGCGCACGCGAAGAACTCAATTGACTTTCAGGAGTACATGGTGATGCCCATCGGTGCGGCGACGTTCTCCGAGGCACTGCAGTGGGGGACCGAGACGTACCACTCGCTGAAGAACCTATTGGCCAAGCGCGGACTCTCAACGCTCGTCGGCGATGAGGGCGGCTTCGGCCCGGACCTGCCCGACAACGAGACCGCCGTCAAAATTCTCATCGAGGCGATCGAGGCGACGGGTCGCACGCCTGGTCGCGACATTGCCATCGCGCTCGATCCCGCGACGTCCGAGCTCTACCGTGACGGCGCCTACCATCTCGACGGTGAAGGTCGCGTGCTCTCGAGCGCGGAGATGGTCGACTACTGGGCCGACCTGGTCAGTCGTTATCCGATCGTCTCACTCGAAGACGGGATGGCCGAAGAGGACTGGGACGGTTGGGTCGCGTTGACGAAGCGACTCGGCGACAAGTTGCAACTGGTGGGCGATGACAATTTTGTGACGAACAGTTCGCTCTTGCAAAAAGGCATCGACCTTGGTGTCGCCAACTCCGTGCTCGTGAAATTGAATCAAATCGGAACACTGAGTGAAACGCTCGATACAGTGCGTCTCGCAATCAAAAATCGTTACAGTGTTGTGATTTCGCACCGTTCCGGCGAAACCGAAGACACGACGATTGCCGATGTAGCCGTTGCCACGAACGCCGGACAGATAAAAACCGGTGCACCGGCACGAACTGATCGAGTCGCGAAGTACAATCAGTTGCTGAGACTTGAGGAACAACTCGGGGATCAGGCTCGTTTTCTCGGTGCAACGTCTTTGTCGGGGGCGGCAGGTGTCAGCTACTCATAGCTTTGTAATTCGCGATCGTAACCACTGGATGATGCCCCTTGCCGTCGTAACGGCCGCCGTCATTCTGGTCGGTTGGTTCCCGGTAAACGCGATTTGGCACCAACAGAGTCAATTGGACTCGGCCACCGCACAGATCACCGCGATCAAGAATCAGCAACGTGCACTCACGCTCCAGGCGACGTCCATCGACTCTCGAGCGGCCGCGACCTTGCTCGCCCGTGAGCAGTATCAACTCGTGCGCCCGGGACAGAGTCTCATCCAAGTTCTGCCCGGTAACGGATCGGTGTCGCAGAGCACGGGCGATCCCGGCCTGCAGCCGCTGGTCTCACCGTCGTCGGTGTCCACGCTCGTGGCCGCGACGCCCGCCAAAACTTCCCCGCATCACTCGTCGGCGAACGCCTTCGTGTCGCGCCTTTTGCGCACCCTTGAGTTCTGGCGTTGACCTTTCTCGACGCGTCCCTCGACGACCTCACCGTTGTCGAATCCTTACTCGGCCGTCCCTTGGCGGGTCGTTGCGCGATAGTAGTGCGCCACCTCGATGGTCGACCGGTCGTCATTGAGAACGAACCACACTTGCGTGACGGCACCCCGATGCCCACGCTCTTTTGGCTGGTCGACCCCGAACTCCATTCGGCGGTGAGCCGCCTAGAGGGTGATGGCGGCGTCCATCGCTTCGAAGAACTCGTCGATGCGCACGCGCTCCAACGAACGCATGACGAGTACGCCGCGCGCCGAGCTCGAGCGACGGTGCAGGGCGAAGGCGCGCAGGCCAGCGGTGGCGTGGGCGGCACGCGGATCGGCGTGAAGTGTTTGCACGCGCATCTCGCGAACTACCTCGTCGGCGCCGACGACCCCGTTGGTGCGCTGGTGGCGAGCGACGTCGGTGTGCCCGAGCTGCTGCGAGTGGACGTTCGTGACTGACTGCGTTGCCGCGCTCGACTGCGGGAGTAACTCCACCCGACTCTTGATCGTGGACGCGAAGAACGAAACCGTGTTCCGCGATTCGCGAATCACGAGGTTGAGTCAAGGGGTGGACGCGTCGATGACCTTGACGCAAGAGGCGATGGCGCGTTCATTCGACGTGTTGAGCGACTATCGCACCATGATGGACGAGGCCGGCGTCTCGCGTGGTCTGCTGGTCGCGACGTCGGCTGTTCGCGACGCGAGCAACGGTGACGACTTCTTGGGGGAAGCACGTCGTCGCACTGGCGCCGACGCAAAGATTCTGAGTGGTCACGAAGAGGCCGCGTACTCCTACGCCGGGGCCACCTCCGGTCTCGAAACTGACGATCGAGCGACCGTGATCGTTGATGTCGGCGGCGGTTCGACTGAGCTCGCGGTGATGGTTGCTGGCGTCCTCGAGAGTTTCTCAATGCAGCTCGGCTGCGTCCGTGTGACCGAACGAGCGCTCGGCAAAGGCGTGGTCAACAAGCGAAGCAGCGACGCCGCGGCCGCGATGATTGCCGAACAGCTCGACAAAGCGTGGCAAGCCGTCCCCGCGTTCGCCACGCTGGGCGACGTGCGACTCATCGGCCTCGCCGGATCGGTGTCGACACTCGCCCAACTCGACGCCCGTATGGCAACGTACGACCGCGACTTCGTGCACCACCGTCGCATCTCGCTCGCTACCGTGTCCGAGTGGCGTGATCGGCTGGCAAGCGAGCCGCCCGAGGCACGACTGGCCCGTCCAGGGATGATTCGCGGCCGAGAGGATGTCCTTCCGGCGGGTCTCTACGTACTGGCGGCCGTGATGGAGCGACTCGGCGTCGACGAACTGCTTTCGTCGGAGAGTGACATCCTTGACGGTATTGCGTCATCGCTCCTGTCGTAATGTGCCTATTGCACCGTTACCTGTAACGATGGGGGAGTGAGGAAACGATCATCGTGACGAGTCGCAGTGCCATCTACTCGCCCATCTCCCTTCACGGACGGCGCATTGTTCTGCGGACGATGACGGACCAGGACTACGACGCGTGGTACGAAGTTCGCACGAGGTGTAGCGATTGGCTACTCAAGTGGGAGCCGCGGTCGGCCCACTCGACCCATTTGGCCGATGATCAAAAGAGCTTCGTCAGTCGCTGTGCGATTCGCGAACGCGAACGCCAGATGGGGACGGGCTTTGGCTTTGGAATCTTTTATGAAGGACGATTCGTTGGCGAAATTACGCTCTCGTCAATTCAGCGCGGGCCCCTTCAATCGGCCTTCGTCGGCTACTGGATTGACGAGACGGTAGCCGGCCAAGGCCTGATGCCCGAAGCTGTCGTGGTGCTGTTGCAATACTCATTCGAGTCGGTTCGGTTGCACCGCATCGAAGTCAACATCATCCCCAGAAACGCCGCGTCGCGCCGCGTCGTCGAAAAGCTCGGCATTCGTTTTGAAGGAATCGCCGAGCGCTACCTCGAAATCGACGGGGCGTGGGAAGATCACGCTCGCTATGCGATGACCGCCGAAGAGTGGAGCGATCGAGCGCCGGAGCTCGTTGCAAACTGGTTGCTGCCGCACCGCGACTAGCCCGCGGTGCCCGGGAAGTGATCGTAAGGCTTTGCTAGATTCGCGAACGTCACGTTGAGTGACCTTCAGTCGAGGAGCGAGCAGTGCGTGAACTGCGCGGAAGATCCGTCACCACTTCTGCGCCACGACACATGTCCAGACATGGCAGAGTTCTCTCGGTTCTCACGATGGCAGTCGTCGTGCTCGGCTTCAACGTCGTCTCCATCGCGGCCGCGAGCACCGGCGTGTACTGGACGAAGGCGATCACTGTGCCAGGACTCACGTCCCTGGTCTCCAACGCGGTCTTCAAGGGTGCGATCTCATGCACGTCGACCGGCAACTGCGTCGCCGGCGGGGCGTACCTCGACGCGCCCGGGGCGCAACAGGCCTTTGTCGACGGTGAAGTCAACGGTGTGTGGTCCGGCGCGGAAGAAGTCGCCGCATCGTTGAACGTCGCGGGAGTTGCGTCGATCTACGCAGTGTCGTGCCCCTCAGTGGGATATTGCACGGCCGCCGGTGGATTCACGGACGCGTCAGGTCGAGCTCACGCCTTCGCCGTTTCCGAGATGAACGGTTTGTGGGGAGACCCGGTGCCCATCGCCGACGAGTCGGCATTGGCCAAAGGCGACGTCATCACCATTCAGAAGCTCTCGTGTTCCTCGGTCGGCAACTGCAACGGAGTCGGTGCGTTTGCGAGCGCCGCGAACCAGACCGAACAGCCAATGAGTTTCAAAGAGGTCAACGGTGTGTGGAGCACGCCCATCGTCTTACCGGGACTCACCACACTGAACCCGTCGGGCATTGGCATCATCAGCATGCTGTCGTGTCCGTCGGCGTCCTCCTGCTCGGTGGGTGGCGCAGTCATCAATCTCTCGAACTTTCAAATCACCGGCTTCCTCGACGAAGAGGTCAACGGTGTTTGGGGCACGGTCTTTCTGCCGTCCGGCATTGACGGGCCCGCGCAGGGAAACATCTCCACGGTCGACTCGGTGTCGTGTTATGCGTCGGGTGACTGCACCGCGGGAGGAACGTTCACTCAAGAGAACATCGTCGGGGAAGCATATGTCGTCACTGAAGTGAACGGTGTCTGGGGCAGCGTCCAAGACCTACCCGGCGTCGACGGGCTCAATAAGGACGAGAATGCCAATCTCTCGGGACTCTCTTGCACGTCTGAAGGCGACTGCAGCGCGACCGGTTCCTACGACGACGGCTCGCAGCAAGTGCAGGCCTTCGTCGACACTGAGACCAATGGCATCTGGCAGAACGCGATGCCCGTTCCCGGAATGAATCCGCTCAACGGGGACATCGGAAGTCTGCCGGTGTCGATCTCGTGCAGCTCGCCCGGGAACTGCACTTCCGGGGGCGATTACGTCGACGATGGTGTGTCCGAGACGCCGACGCAGGCCTACCTCGTGAACGAAGTGAACGGCGTCTGGGCTGACGTCACGGAGGTTCCGGGCACCGAGACACTCAATAAGGGCGACGTCGCCACGGTGACCCAGGTCTCGTGCAGCGCCGACGGTGCGTGCGGCGTGGTGGGCACGTTCCAGGATGTCACCCACACAACCCATGAGTTCTTGACCAGTTCCTCATCGACGTCGCCGTACACGATCGCGAGCGCACCGCGAAAGGTGACAGCGATGCTCAAGGCCGGCCGCATTGTCGTGAGGTGGTCGCCCCCCACGAACGACGGCGGCACGCCAATTCTCTCGTACAGCGTCACCTCGATGCCGCGGTCCACGACCTGCTCGACCAAGGTGGCCACGTCATGCACGTTCGCGGGACTGAAAAAAAGGGTGCATTACACCTTTCAAGTGCGCGCTTTGAATGTGCAAGGAACGAGTGTGCCATCGGCGAAGTCCAACGTTGTACTCGCGAACAGATGAGTCCGGTCGCCGACCCTCTGCGAGGCTTCCCCTGTCGTTGCGGGATCGAGGAAGAGTGAGGCGTCGATGGTGCCGACACCACGTGTCTAGCGACCAGTCCTAGGGCCGCGCGGCGCCCTCCAGCCCATTGGTGAAGAGGGGGGCGAATTCCACGTCCGTGCCCGTGTACGGTGCCGCAATGATCGTCGAACTGCCGTACGGCCCGCTGCCGACGTACATAACGACGTGATCCACGGCATTGTCGCCGTCGAGATTGTAATAATAAAGCAGGTCACCGGGCTGGAGTTCGGTCAAGGGCACGTGGACCATGGCTGGCCACTGGGACTCGGTAGTACGCGGGATGGCAATGCCCGCTTTGCCCCACGCCCACTGGACGAGACCGGAGCAGTCGAAACCTGATCCTGGCGTCTCGCCGCCCCACACGTAGGGCACACCCCTCTGACTCTCTGCGTAATGGACCGCAGCTAAACCCTGGGCCGAGCTGCCAACTTCGGCGATGGTCACCGTTTGGGCCGCCTGTTGAATTGCCTCGGTGACTGCGTTCGCGGCAGCTTGGCCACCGATGGCCGACGCGGCAGTGATGGCCGTCTCTTCGGCGGCGAGGTTGTGCTGTTGGGCGGCGAGGACGCCTTGCTGGACTTCGAAGCTGATGATCTCCGTGCGACGAATTTTGGTCAGCTTGGACAAGGTGACGCGCGTCGTGTTCTCGTTGTACAGATTCGTAGAGAGGAGTTGGGACATCTCATACTCCTGGTGCGCGGCGTTGCGCTTTTGTACGCCCACCAAACGAATCGTCGTATCGAGCGACCTCTTCTGCGATTGATAGTTCCGCTTCAGTTTGTCGAGGTTGCCAATGACTTGAATTTGGTACACATTTCGTGAGTCACTGGACGTCGCGTTCAGATTGAAAAGATTGAGGTACTGGCCGTCGGCGCCTGAGAGAACGTAGGAACGGACGATGTCGTTCACGAGCTGTTTCGACGTGACCTTGATCGCGGCGCGCGTGCCGCGCTCGTCGCTTTGAAGGCGTTTGATGTTGACGGTGATGGTGGCCAGTTGCACCTTGGCCGCGTCATATTCGTTGGACGTAATCTCGCTGGTCTTCTCGATTCGCGAGAGTCGATTGGTGAGAGCCTCAATTTGCGCCTGGACTTCGCTTATGGAACTGGCGTGGGCGACCACGGGCGTGACAATCAACGAGGCGACGGTAATCGCAAGAACAACGAGGGGAAGTGATCGAGTCGTGCCCCGACGACGCACGCGAATCATGCAACAAGCCTAGTTATCGATACTCAAGAAATATGGAGTTTAGAAACTCTTTACAATGCATTACGGTTACAACGCAACGCTTTCGTGGGGGCGTAGCCCAATTGGCAGAGGCAAGGCGCTTAAACCGCCTCAAGTGAGGGTTCGAGTCCCTCCGCCCCTACTCTGCGAAATTGCTGACCTTCTCGTCTAGTAGCGTTGCCCCCGTGGCTAAGAGCGCAACAGGTAGATGGGTAAGTAGGGTCGGGGCGTCGGGAGGCGGCAAGGCCTATAAGAAGACCCGTCCCGCCAACTTCTACGGCGCGATTGCCCTGATCGTGATCTTTGGGCTCTTGGCCGTGGTTTTGGCTCGCTACGACTACCAGCACCCGAGCAAGCACGCCGCCGGGGTTTCGCCAAGAATTGGTCAAACCTGGTACGCCGGCCTTTCAATCCAGGCCTGCGGTGCTCGTCTCGGGTACCTGACGACCGACGCCACGAACAAGACGGCGGGTCTCACGGTCCTAACGGGCAACGTCATCCGCATTAGTCCTACCTCCGCATCTGATTCGGGCAAAAACGCCACGTTGTCGCAGTTCGCCGCAGAGTTCCCCGGCCTGATTGCGAGCACTACCCAGTTGTCGGTTCCCAAGCCCACCGGCGTCGCGAATCCCAAGACGACGTACACGAACGGTCAGGCCTGTCCAACGGGCTCGAAGTACGCCGGTCAAGTCGGCAAGGTCACCTACGCCTACTGGACGGCATTCGGAGTGAAGCCGAAAGTGACGACGAACCCCACCACAATCAAGTTTACGAATCAGATGCGCGTGACGATGGCCTTTGAACCAGTCAACATCACGCCCCTCGCGCCGACGGCGAAGACGGCTCAACTGATGCTCGCCTACTCCACGGCGGCGACGACCACGACGATCGCGACGCCCGTCGCGACGACGACCACGCTGAAGCCCGGCACCACCACGACGACGACGCCTACAGCGACGACCACGACGCCCACGACGACGACTACGTCGAAGGGCTGAGCTTGAAGTCGATCATTCTGGTCGGCGGGAAAGGCACTCGGCTGCGGCCCCTCACCTACGAGACGCCCAAGCAGATGCTGCCCCTCGTGGGTGTTCCAATGATCGAATGCGTCTTTGAGTGGCTGGGGCGACATGGCGTTACCGACTCGGTGCTGTCGCTCGGCTACCTGCCGGACCGCTTTATCGAGGCCTATCCGAGCAATGAAATTGCCGGCGTCCGCGTCAGCTACGCCGTCGAGCCCGAGCCCCTTGACACGGCCGGCGCCATTCGATTCGCGGCCACGAAGTTCGGGTTCGATGAGACCTTCCTCGTCGTCAACGGCGACGTGCTGACCGATCTCAACCTCACGACGTTGTTGGCGTTTCACCGCGGCCATGGGGGAGAGGCGACGATCGCGCTGCACCCCGTCGACGACCCCTCACGCTTCGGCGTTGTCCCCACGGACGACGACGGCAAGGTCATTGCCTTCGTTGAGAAACCGCCGCGTGATGAGGCGCCAACTAACAACATCAACGCCGGTTCCTACATCTTCGAGCCCAGCGTGCTGGTACGAATCCCCGCGGAGGGCCGCGCGAGCGTAGAGCGCGATACATTCCCGGCCTTGGCCCGAGACGGCGCGCTGTACGCAATGACCGATCAGGCGTACTGGTTGGACACCGGCACCCCGCAGGCCTATCTGCAAGCGAACGTGGACATCTTGAACGGTCGTCAGGGGATGCACGAGTTCACTGAGATTGTCGATTGCTCGTGGCGCCATCCGACGGCTACCGTCGACGTGACCGCGACACTGACGAACTCCGTCGTCGGCGCCAACTGCGTTGTCGGCGCGCACGTGATTCTTGAAGAGACGGTGCTGCTCTCGGGCGCGATCGTGCAGAGCAACTGCGTGATTCGCTCATCAATTATTGGTCCGGGCGCAGTCATTGGCCGATTCTCCGAACTTGGAGCGACCTGCGTGGTGGGAGCCAATGAGCACGTGGCACCGGCGTCAGAACTTTCGGGCGAAGTCCGACTTGGCGGCGTCTAGTTAGCGAAACAGGTCCTCATTCGCGCTGCGAATGATTCCTTCCTTCACTGAACCCTCGCCAAAGTACGATTCGTCGAGGCCGCGCACGATCGCGAACGGTGTGCCTTCAGCTTTGCCCAGTACGAGGTTGGCCGCACCGGCGATCTCATCAGCGACGCAGACCTCGGTTACTTCGAGCACGCGACCCATGGCGTCCGAGGTTCCACGTAGATCGAGAATTGGTTTCAGTCCAGCCAGACCAATCGCGACGTCGGTGACACCTTGACGCCATACGCGCCCGAACGTATCGGTCACGATGACCGCGACGTCGACGCCACTGCGTCGTTGCACCTCGGCACGAATACGACGCGCCGAACGATCGGGGTCCTTAGGAAGCAAAACCGCAGTCCCGTCGTCGGTGTTGGAGAGATCAATGCCAGCATTGGCGTTGATAAAGCCGTGATGAGTCTCGGTGATGGCCATGGGACCGCGCCGGCGAAGGATTCGCCGAGACTCATGTTCGACGAGCATCACCTTGTGCTCTTCGGTGCCATCAAAGGAGACGACGCGGCCCTCCGACTTTGAGACGACCTTGCTCGTGACGACGAGAAGGTCGTGGTGTTCGAGCGATGCGTCGTACGCGACCACTGCGTCGAGCAGCATGGACACGAGGTCGTCTCCCTCGTGCACCATTGCGACGGATGGCAGTGGAATGATGCGTAGTTCGTTCACGAGATGACCGCGTGCGCGAGACGCTGCGCGTTCTGCGGGTCAGCCATGATGGTCGTGGTCACGATGACCTTGACACCGCGCGACCGAATCAGGTCTGCTTGGGACGCGTCCGCCTCGTCGATGATCCAGGTGCCCACCAGTCCCTTGTAGAAGTCGACGACGCCGACGCACGAAACGTCATGTCCCATGTCGGCGAGTAATCGGTCGGCCGGTCCCTTCAACGCTCGTCCGTCGATGATCGGTGACACCGCGACGACATCGTCTCGTCGTCGCTCGAGCACCTCACGAACGCCGCCGACTCGAAGGATTGGGTCGATGGAGATGAGTGGATTTGACGGTGCAATCACGATACGAGACGCCTTCGCCAACGATTCGATGACCTCATTGGTCGCGCGCGCCTCGTCAGCCCCCACGATGTCGATGGCCGTGACTTTCACGTCGTGGTGGTGGCGAACGAAGTATTCCTGAAAGTTGAGGTGACCGACCTCGGTATCAAACTGTGTCGCCACCACGTCGTCAGTGACTGGCAGCACGCGAATTGCCAGTCCGTGGTGGGCACAGAGTTCTGCCGTGACCTGCGTCTTGGTCGCGCCTTCGCTGAGTCGTTGCGAGCGATAGAGGTGCGTGGCCAAGTCGCGGTCGCCCAGGCGAAACCACGATGCGCCGCCCAACTGCTCCAACTCGTCCATGACGCGCCACGATTCGCCGGCAAGCCCCCAGCCGAGCTCGTCGTTGTTGAGACCCGCCAGCGTGTAGGTAATCGTGTCCAGGTCCGGACAGATGGTCAGACCGTTCAATACGAGGTCATCGCCGACGTTCACCACCGCGGTGATCTCATGGGGATCGACGACGTCGCTCAGTGCTCGCAGCAGTCGGGCCGCGCCTACACCGCCGCTGAGAACCGTTATCACCTTCGAGACTCTAGGGGGGCTTCGGTAACATCGGGTGCTGTGAGCACGAACTCCCTCGTCGACGGGTGGCCCGGCGCGCCCGCCGTAGTGGTACTGAAACTCGACGGTGGCGTGGTCCATCGCGTGGCGGAGGTCGGTGACCTCGACGAGGTACGACCCTGGGCCTCGGTGTCGAAAGTGGCGGTCTCGCTGGCCTTCGGCATCGAGAGCGACTGGGATCTTCATACGTACGATGAACCGGCCGGACCTCGCGGCGCTACCATCGCGAACCTCCTCAGTCACAGCAGCGGCCTCGGATTGGAAGAGGGCGACGCCGTAGTCGACGTCGGAACCAAGCGCATCTATTCGAACTATGGCGTCGATCTCGCGACGCAGGCGATCCTCGGAGAGCACAGCGCGGAGAGTTGGTTGGCGCATCGGCTGTTCACACCGTTTGGGATGAACACCACGAGGCTCGAGGGACGGCCATCGTCGGGCGTCGTCGGGTCAACCAACGACCTCGTTCGATTGGCGGTTGCGTGGCTTCGACCGGACGGAATCTCCAAGGAGACTCGCAACTACCTCATTGCCCCCTATGCGCCACAACTCAGTGGCATCGTGCCCGGTTTTGGACGATTCTCACCCTGCCCGTGGGGACTCGGACCCGAAGTCCAAGGTGAGAAGCATCACTGGATGGGGGACTGGCCGTCGGCGAGCTTCGGGCACTTCGGACAAAGTGGATCGTTGTTCTTGCTCAACGCGGATGAACAGATTGCCGTGGTCGCGACGAGCACCGAGCCCTTTGGCGGCTGGGCGGTGACGTTGTGGCCCGAGTGGACGAGCGCGATGCGTCAGTTGGCCCTTGCTTGAGTCCCACGACGATTCGAGTCGGACTCGACCTCGACGGGTCGTTGGAGTCACTGGGTAACTCCATGACTGACCTCGCCGATGCACTCGTGCGCACGGGCGACGTCGACCTGGTCCGCTTCCGCTCGCGCACGTCATCGTCGTCATCGAGTGAAACGCATCTCTCAATGCGTGGACTGTGGTCGCCGCTGTGGCGTCGAAGTCGCGGTCGCTCGATTGACGGTCTCTTGGCCGCCGTCGACGTGATTCATGTTGCTGGGCTCGCCACGCCGCCGACCGGTGCGATACCGCTCGTCATCTCCGTCGATGATCTGCGTCCCCTTCGCGGAGAAGCGCGCACGCACTTGCGCATGACCCAACTCAGGCGAGCCGTCGAACGTGGCGCCATTCTCGTTGCGTCGAGTCGAAGTGCGAGTCACGAGGTGATCGCCGTTCTCGGTGTCCAACGAAACCGTGTCGTCGTGGTGCCCCCGGCAGTGCCCGTGGTCGATGCGACGACGGGCGGTGACGATCTCGTGGTCAACATCACCGGCGCCGACGATCTCTTTCTGGCGATTGCGCCCGAGTTGATTCGATACTGTGAGGCGCACGTTTCGAGGGTTGTAGCGCTGGCGAGCCACGAAGTGGGTCAGCGAATTCATTCGAGTGGCCTCACGGTGGAGGTGCGACCGAGGGGAGAGGCGCGCGTTGCACTATCGAATGCGCACGTCGTCATGCACCTGTCGGATGGTGCGCGTTTCCCCTCATTTGCGATCGCGGCGATGTCGGCGGGCGTCCCGACAATCGCGCGCGCGACGAAGATCAACGGCGAACTGTTGGAAGGGGCCGCCGCCCTCGCCGGTAACGATCAGGACCTGTTGGACCGATTGGATGAGGCGTGGACGAACGAGTCGCGCCGAGCAATCATGATCGCGGCGGGACGGTCTAGAGCGATCGACTTCGCGCCCGACACCGCCGCCCGCGCCTACCTCTCGCTCTATCACGAGGTCGTGCGAGGCTGGTCGTCGTGACGAGAACGATTGCGATCTCCGTGGAACAGCTCTACCGGCCGCAACCCGGTGGCATCGCGACCTACGTTCGTGGCTTGGCCACGGGGCTCGCGGCACTCGATGACGAATCGCTCGATGTCATCGGCGTCGCAGCGCGTGGTGTGCCCCGCGACGGGCTTCCGCTGCGAGCCGTGCACGCACACGTTGGCGTGAACCTCCTCACGCGTCTCTGGCCGACCTGGCCACTCGGCGTGCCGGGCAACGCCGACGTCGTACACGCGACGTCGATGGCCGGTCCCTTCGCGGGCGGGAAGAGCACCGCCGTGCACTCCGTCTCGATGCACGATTTGCTCTGGCGCGACGAGGCAGCGACCTCCACCAAGGCGGGCATCCAGTTTCACGAACGGCGACTCAAGTTGATTGCGTCGCACGATGATCTGCGCGTCATCGTCACTGCGCCGAGCCTCGTAGGGCGTCTCGCCGACGTTGGCATTGAATCGGGCAGAGTGCACGCCGTGCGACTCGGTGTCAACGATCCGGGCGAGGTTGCGAGCCGTGCGTCGGTCGGTGAAGTTCTCGCTGGGCACGGTGTACGAGGTCCGTTCACGCTCTATGTCGGCACGAGGGAACCGAGGAAGAATCTCGAACGCCTCCTCGAAGCCCACCGTCAGGCCAGGTCGATCAACGGCGAACTCGGCAACTTGGTACTGGTCGGTCCGAGTGGGTGGGGTGGCGTAGCCACGGGTGACGCCACCGTACTTGGCACGGTCCCGCGCGCGGTACTGAACGGCCTGTACCGCGACGCCGCGGTGGTCGCGTACGTGCCGCGCGCAGAAGGGTGGGGGCTCCCGCCCGTCGAGGCCCTGCACGCGGGATCGCGCGTGGTGGCGAGCATCACGACACCCAGCGTCGAAGACAACACCGAAGTGGTCCGCGTCGACCCCCTCGACGTGAATGCGATTACGCAAGGTTTGGTCACGGCCCTCACCCTTGGCGACGACGACGCGAGTCGATCGCGGCGACAGGCGTCGGTCGCCGATCTGACGTGGCGCAACGTTGCACTCGACCACTTGGCGGCCTGGCAGTGAGAGTCGCACTCGACGTGTCGGCAGTGCCACCACAACTCGCGGGTGCCGGCCGCTATATTGCCGAACTGGCCCGGAGGCTGCCGGCCAACGGCGTCGACACGACGCTCGTGACGAGACGTGACGACACACTCCGGTGGCATGACTGGTCACCGTCTTCGTACGTTGCGTCGGTCGTGCCGAACGCCCGAGCGTCACGACTGCTGTACGAAGCGTGGGTGCTGGGCACGAGTGCGACTGCGCGAACGGCGGACGTCTGGCACGCGCCGCACTATACGATGCCGCACCGCCGTTCGAAGCCCACGGTTGTGACAATCCACGATCTCACGTTTTTCACCAACCCCGAGTGGCATGAACGCTCCAAGGTTCCATTCTTTCGACGAGCAATCACCTACGCCGCGTCCCACGCCGACGTCTTGATCAGCGTGAGTGACTTCACGTCGCGCCAGCTTGAGGAGGTCGTGCCTCATCACGCGCCACTCGTGACGGCGCCGCTCGGCGTCGACCTTGATCGCTTCACGCTTGACGCGCGTCACGACGACGATGTGCTGCGAGCCCATCACCTCCCGGTTGACCGGCCCTACATTTTCTTTTTGGGCACCTTCGAGCCGAGGAAGGGTCTCGATGTCTTGCTGAGCGCGTTCGAAGAGATCGCGAGACGCAGTCCAGAGGTCGAACTCTGGTTGGCCGGTCAAGCGGGCTGGGGGGTCAAGGCCATTGAATCGCAGATCGCTGAGCACGGGGCCAAGGATCGAATCCGCCGCCTCGACTTCGTCGATGACTCCATGCTTCCGTCGCTTCTTCGCCACGCGAAGACCGTCGCGTACCCATCGAGGGGCGAGGGATTCGGACTGCCAGTCCTCGAGGCGATGGCCTGTGGCGCGACGGTCGTCACCACCAGTGACACGGTCATGTCAGAAGTCGCCGCGGGCACCGCTCTCCTCGCCGGCGCGGGCAACAGTGCGTCGCTGGCAGAGCAGCTGGACATTGCACTATCGATGCCGGACGCGGATCGCAGCGAACGCGCGTCGCTCGGGCGAGCACGGGCCGAGCAGTTCTCGTGGGCGTCGTCGATCGCCCAACACGTCGTCGCCTACGACATGGCTGCAGGTCTGTCGTGAAGGCGCTCGTCACCGGGGCGAACGGATTCGTCGGTCGACACCTCCTCGCCCACCTTGGCGAGTGCGGTGACGACGTCGTCGGCGTCGACCACGAGTGTGACGTCACCGATGACGCGAGCATGTACGAGGTCCTTCGACGCACGCTGCCGAACGCTATTTACCACCTCGCGGCGCTGACGCACGTGGGCACCTCGTGGTCACAGCAGGTTGAGTTCACTCGCGTCAACGTGCTCGGCACGCGCAACGTACTCCAGTGCGCGCGCGAGGTCGTACCCGACGCCGTCGTCGTAGTCATCAGTTCGGCCAATGTCTACGGCGTCGTGCGGCCCGAAGACCTCCCGCTCGTCGAGACATTTCGCGTGGCGCCGTCCGATCCGTACGCGTCGAGCAAAGTCGGCGCCGAACTCGTCGCACTGGACGCGGTGCGTGACCGCGGTTCGCGCGTCGTGATCGCGCGACCGTTCAATCACATTGGACCGGGGCAGTCCGACACGTTCGTGGTGCCGGCGATCGTAAATCGACTTCTGGAAAGTCTCGAGAATGGTGCCGACGAGATTGTCGTGGGCGACCTCACGACTCGGCGCGACTTCTGTGATGTCCGCGACGTGGTGCGAGCGTATCGACTCCTTGCCGAGCGCGGTGTGAGCGGCGACGTGTACAACATTGCGTCGGGTCACGACGTGTCACTTCAAGACATCGCCAATCAGTTGGTCGCCGATATCGCGCCGCACGTGCGATTGGTGAAAGATAAGGAACTGTTACGACCGGCCGAGATTCAAGTGCTGTGCGGCAGTTACGAAAAATTGCGTGCGCAGACCGGTTGGGAACCAACGATTCCCCTTCGTCAGTCGCTGCGCGACGTCGTGGCCGATATGCGTCTTCGAAGGTCCGCGCGGTAGAAACGCTACCGAGTCACTGTTTCCTCGTGCGCAACGGGTCCAGTGCCGATGAGGTAGCCAACTAGCCTTGAAGGACTGATGGAATCTCGTGCACCGGCCGTTGTCGCCGTCGTCGTTACCACCGGTCCTGGGCCGGGTCTGGAAGTCGCTGTTGCTTCTTTGGCTGCCCAGAACTACGAGGAACTGAGCCTGCTCGTCGTGGCGAACGGGGAGACGGATCACGTCTCGACGCGAGTCGCCGCGGTCGCACCGAGCGCGTACGTCCGAGTCCTTGAGGAGAATCGTGGGTTCGCCGCGGCTTGCAATGAGGCGGCTCTGATGGTTGAGGGCTCGGCCTTCTTCCTGTTCTGCCATGACGACGTCCGACTCGAACCTGACGCACTCCAACTGATGGTCGAGGCGGCCTTTCGAGCGAACGCCGGCATCGTCACCCCCAAGTTTGTCTACTACGACGACCCAATGGTGTTGCTGCACGTTGGCCAGACGTGCGACCGCTTCGGTGTTGTGCACGAACGCATCGAACTGGGTGAGATCGACCACGGTCAACAAGACCTAGAACGCGATGTCTTCGTGGCCCCGGGCGGTGTGACACTCGTTCGCTCCGACCTCTTCGCAACCCTCCGGGGTTTCGACCCCATCATTCCCGTTCTGGGGGAGGACCTGGACCTTTCCTGGCGCGCCCAAATCGCCGGCGCGCGAATCGTGGTTGCCCCATTGGCGAAGGTTGCCCACCGAGAGATGATCGCGGCCGGTCAACGCCCGGTGACCGCCGTCGGCACGCGAGGCGCCAGTCGACAGGACTTGCAACGTCGACACCAACTGCTCGTCGTCGCCACGGGATGGAGTCGTCGAATCACCTTCTCGACGTTGCTCTGGCTCCTCGTGATGGACACCATGGAGTTCGCCCTGTCCATTGTCGGTCGCGACCGCGACCGTGCCGGCGCAATCCTTGGTTCATGGCGATGGCTCATTCGAAACCGTCGGCGCATTCGCGAGCGCCGACGTCAGCGGCACGAAATCCAGGTGCTCTCCGACGATGATCTTCGTCGACTTCAAGTTGGGGGAGCGAGCCGACTCAAGCGATTCATCTTGATCCTGCTCCGCGACGGTCTCGATCGCGCCCGAGGCATTCTGCCCGACGACGCGGTTCTCATTGACCACGACGAGGTTGTCGACAGCGTCGGATTTGCGTCGGCGTTTTCCGAGGAAGAGGAATTTGACGAGATCCCTGAGAGCCCCATGCTCGAACTTCGTCGTCGCCCATCGCGTGTGCTCACGTCGTTTCGTTCTCAGGCGGCGCTGGTCATGCTGGTCGTGGTGCTCTGGCTTATCGGCTCGCGTAACCTCGTCGCTACACATCTGCCGCTGATCGGTCGCCTGACCCCGCTCGACTCGTGGTGGACAACGTGGCGACACTTCTTCGCGTCGTGGTCAACCAATGGCGTTGGGACGGGGTCTCCCGGCGCACCGGGATATGCGGTGATTGCCTTCGCGGGAACTTTCGTCGTTGGACGGATGGGCATCTTGCCGCGCCTCACGCTCATCTTGGCCATCCCCATCGGCGCGATTGGCATGAGTCGTTTGTTGCGCGGACGGGTGTCGAACCGCGCTCGGGTCATTGCGTCCCTTGCCTACATGGCTCTACCGCTTGGTCTCGACATGGTGAGCCAGGGGCGAATCGACGTCTTGATGGTCGTCGCGGGACTTCCCTTCATCGTGCGAAGAGTCTTCGAGCTGATGGACGTGCCGGGGTTTCGCACCGTGCCGTACGCAGAGCCCGTGCAGTTCGGCCACCGAGGGTGGCGCACGACATACGCCGGACAGCGAATGGTCCTCGTAATGCTCACGGCCCTTCTCACGGCGTTGGCGCCGGCCACGCTGATTCTGGTCGCGCTCGTCATCGTCGGCGTGTTCGTCTCGCGACTCTTTGAACCTGACGACCGCGACGACCGGTCGGGTCCGTGGCGACTCCTGGGCTCCATTTGGTTGAACGTCGCCGTCCTCTTGATACCGCTCACGATCGACGTCGGTCTCGCGGGTGGGCGAGCACTCGGGGTCTTCGGACTCGCCCGAGGCCCGTGGTCGACACCCTCCTTCGCCCAACTCCTCCGCGGAACCGACGGCACCTTCGGCCTCGCCTGGGTCGGATGGCTGCTGCCCGCCGCGGCGGTGCTCGGTCTCATTTTGTGTAAGGGAGAGCGCCGCCGGATCGCGTCCAAAGCGGCGGCCATCGCAACGTTGACGTTGGTAGTTGCAGTGTTCGACGCGCGTCACTGGATGGGTTCGTTCGCCCCCGACCTCGACGTACTTCTCGCACTCTACGTCGTGATGTTGGCGTTGCTCGTCGGACTGGGCGTGAGCGCGATCGAGAACGATCTGCGCCAGGCCGGGTTCGGATGGCGCCAACTATTCGCCGGCGTCACCGTCGCCGCTTTGATCGTCGCGGCCGTCCCCTTCGTCGCAATCTTCGGTAGTGGACGATTCGATTTGCCCACGACGAGCGTCGCGGAGTCGTTGAGCACCGTTGCTCCATCCAAGGTCGGTGGCTATCGCGTGCTGTGGCTCGCGGACCCGTCAGTCCTCCCACTCGCTGGATGGTCAGTCGCGCCGGGACTCGACGCGGCAACGTCGACGGACGGACTTCCAAGCGGTGACACCCTCTTCACTACGCCCGACGCCGGTACGAGCAACGTGGTCCTGAGTGCGGTCGAATCGGCGTTGCAAGGTCAAACGGTTCGCCTCGGTCAACTTCTCGCCCCCGCGGGGATCTCGACGATCGTGGTCATGAACTCGTCAGCCCCCGAACTCCCCGGTGTGCAGGCGGTGCCCCTGCATACAGTGCCCAAGGTGCTGATGACCGCACTCGGGCACCAAAGTGACCTCTCACTCGTGTTACAGACCACATCGGTCGAAGTCTTCTCGAACTCACTTTTTCACGGGACTGTTTCGATGATGGTGCCCGGTGCGAAGTCGCCCACTCCGGTCTTTTCGAGCAGTGCCAACACGGGCCCGTTGGCGACCAACGCCACGGTCACGGCCGGGTTTGCGCCCGCGAGCGCGTTCTCCCTGGACGTCAATGGCATTGGTGTGCCTCGAGCCGACGATCCATCATGGACGCCCAGCTTTCAATTGGGCACGTACTCTTCAGCGCCGACCGCGACGCTCGTGCTGCACCGACTGCCGCTGAACGGTCTTCTGGCGCTCATCACGCTTTTGCTCTGGCTGTTGATGTGGCTCGGCTTTGGGTGGGTGCACCGACTGGAGTGGCTCTTCACCGCGCGACGACGCCCGAGCCACGCTCGTCATGGAGCGGACCATGAGTAGTCTTCGCCGCGTTCCGCTGTTCGTGGCGCTCGCCCTCGTGCTGATTGCGACCGGCGTCTTCGCGTCGATGGCCAAGAGCACTAATCAATCCCAACTGCCCGGCGGCCTCGCTCTCACGAGCACTGCCGAGTCCACCGCGCTGTACTGCACGGGGCTCACGAGCGCCAAGGACGGGGCGTCAGGTCACGTCACGTTTGTCAACACGACGCAAAGCGCGCACCTCGTCATAATCAACGCCGTCTCGGACGCCGGTGCTCGCTACTCACGTCAGGCCTTGCTCGGAGCACATCAGTCCATCTCGATCGACCCGAGCGCGCGACTGCAGGGTAACTCGTTCGGTGTGGGAGCTCTGATCAGCGGGGGCGGCGTAGTGGGCATTGAGGTCACCAAGAACGACACGGGCGAGGCGCCGTGTATTTCGACGGGTGTCGCCAACTGGTACGGCTCGGGGTTCAATACGACGGTTGGCTCGAGTGCCGAGTTGAGTGTCTATAACCCGACGGCGACGCCGGCGGTATTCAACGTCGTGGCCTACTCGGCCGCTGGACTCGCGACGCCGGCCAAGTTCCAAGGATTATCCCTTGGCGCACACGGCCAAGTGGAACTCAACTTGGGCACTCAGATCGTGAACACGACCAACGTCGGAGTACACGTGCACGTGCTGCGCGGATCGTTGGTCATTGTTGGCGTGCAACAGTCCGGATCGACGGTGTCGCTCAACTCGGGGAGCAGTTCGCCCACAACGTCCGCAGTTTTTCCTCAGGTCACCACCGAACAGGGCGCCACGGCGCAGATCCGTTTCTCGAATCCCGGTCCGCGCCCGGCCCAGGTGACGCTAGGGGTCAAACTCACGACCTTCCACATCGCGAACCAGAGCGTGACCGTGCCCGCGTACGGCACCGAGCTCACAACAATCACGCCGAATCCCGCGATCCCCGCCGCGGGCTACGCGACGGTTCAGTTGCGTTCGAGTGAACCGGTGGTCGCGTCGTTGGCGACGGGCAGCGGTAGTGACATTGCGCTCAGCGCGCCCGAACTTCCCGAATCCGAGTACCTCGTGGGGGACTTCACTGGACTGGGCTTTGACGCAGCCGCACTGACCAATACGTCGTCGCGGTCCATCACTGTTTCGTTTGTGACGTTCGGTGTGAGTGCAACGAAGGGCGCGAGAGGTTCCGCGTCCGTCACCTATGGTGCAGCCCGGCTGAGCGGTAACTCCACCAGCGAATTGCGCACTGACTTTCCCGGGCTGCCGTCATTTCGACACGCGTTTTTTGTGGTGAGCGCGTCGCGACCAACGTTGCTGGTGACACTTACGAGTCCCACCAGGCCGGCGGGGACGACACTCTTGGCTGTGTTAGACGGCCGGTAGGGTCGGCGGCTGCCAGCCTGGTACTGGCACCGCGGGTGTGACCGGCGTCTTCTTCGCGGACGCTGCCCCCACGCCCGTCAACGAACTCACGGTCTTCGTGCCCTCGGGGTGCACCTGCTCGCCGTGCGCCTCGTCAATGAGCCGCGCGGCAGTTGCACCGTCGAGCGTCTCGTGTTCGAGCAACGAGCGCGCGAGCGCTTCGAGCCCTCGACGGTGCAGTGTCAGCACTTCAATGGCGCGTGACTCCTGTTCGCGAAGGATGCGCTCGACCTCGTCGTCGATGACCTGCGAGGTGTGATCGGAGTAATCGCGGGTGTGCATGAGGTCTTCGCCCAGGAACACCTGGTTATTCGATCCCCAGGCCATAGGACCAATCTCCTTGGACATGCCCCACTCTCGGACCATGCGGATCGCCAGTTCGGTGTTGCGCTGAAGGTCATCAGCGGCGCCGGTCGAGAGGTCGCCGTAGACGAGGAGCTCGGCGACGCGTCCGCCCATGCGCATGCACAAGGAGTCTTCGAGGTACTGGCGCGCCACGATGTGACGGTCCTCTTCGGGAAGCGTCATCGTCACGCCCAGCGCCATACCGCGCGGGATAATCGTGATCTTGTGCAGTGGGTCTGTCTTCTCGAGGACGTAGGCGAGTAACGCGTGTCCGCTTTCGTGGAACGCGACGCGCTCGCGCTCATCGTCCATCAGGACCATCGTGTCGCGCAGCTGACCCATCATGACGCGATCTCTCGCTGACTCGAAGTCCTCCATACCAATCGTCGACGAGTGTCGGCGCACGGCGTGCAGGGCGGACTCATTGACGAGGTTGGCCAAGTCGGCGCCACTCATCCCGGGTGTGCCTCGAGCGACCATCTCGAGGCTGACCGAGGGGTCCAGGGGTTTATTCTTCGCGTGGACCTCGAGGATCGGCAAGCGTTCGTCGAGGTCTGGCAGCGGCACCACGATCTGTCGGTCGAAGCGGCCCGGACGCAGGAGCGCCGGGTCGAGGACATCGGGACGGTTCGTCGCGGCTATGACGACGACACCTTCAGAAGGGTCGAAGCCGTCCATCTCATTGAGCATCTGGTTGAGGGTCTGCTCGCGCTCGTCGTGTCCGCCACCGACGCCCGCACCGCGCTTGCGGCCAATTGAGTCAATCTCGTCAATGAAGACAATTGCTGGGGCCTGCTTGCGGGCCGTGGAAAAGAGGTCGCGGACGCGACTGGCGCCGACGCCGACGAACATCTCCATGAAGTCAGATCCCGAGACGGAGAAGAAGGGCACGCCGGCTTCACCGGCCACCGCGCGCGCCAACATGGTTTTGCCGGTACCGGGAGGTCCGACGAGCAAGATGCCCTTGGGAATGAGTGCGCCGATCTCTTTGTAGCGTCCCGGCGTCTTAAGAAATTCAACGACCTCGCTGATCTCCTGCTTGACGCCGAAGTAACCGGCGACGTCGGCGAACGTGGTCTTCGGACGATCTTGGTTGAACTGCTTCGCCTTCGAGCGACCGACGGACAACATGCCCTGCATCTGTCCCTTCGCTTGACGACTGATGAAGACCATCAAGCCAACGAAGAGTCCGACCCAGATGATGTAGGGAAGAAGCGCGGCGAGGAGGTTGCTCGGATTTTCGAAGGTGACATTGTTCTTACCCGTCTCGAGCGTGTCGATTTCCTTGGGCAGCACCGGGTTCGGTCCGTTGGCGGTGTAACTGGTCCCGTCCTTCAACTTTCCGGTGATGACACCGGTCGAACTATTGATGCTCGAGGAGAAGATGATGTTCTTGCTCGCGTCATGGGTCAACGCGGAGTACGAAAGCGTCTTTACGTTCTTGTGCGAGAAGAGGGCGGGAATGATGAGGATGCCGATCAAGAAACACAGCAGTCCGACCATCCACACGCGACGCCGAGCGTCCGGCTCCATTGGCTTATCGCCACCGGGCAGGTACTTCTTGTAGCCATTTGGCTGTTCAGGTGCGTCACTCACCTGACCAGACTAGAGGTGAACAGCGACACTTCGTCTTGCACCTGTGGAAAACTCGACGCCGGTTAGGGTAATTGTTTGTGGGTGCAATGATCGACGCCGAATCAGTCGAGCGGCCACGAGCGTTGGCGATTGTGCTCGCCGGCTTTCTTGGATTCCTCGCCGGACAACTCATTGGAGCAGCGCTAGACACGCTTGGCGTCACGATTACGAACTATCCCGGAGGAGTCGCCGCCCTTTCGAACTCTTCGTCGCCACCCTGGTGGTCGAACGCGCTGGGTCTCGTTGGACTGTGGATCGGCTTTGGCGCAGCCATCTATTATGCCTACTTTTATGGAAATCTTAGGTCGCTGCCCCAACAATGGCGGCCCCGTCCGAGCGACGTCGCCTACGTCGCCCTCGGCATTATCTGCCAACTGCTCGTCGACGTCGCCTATTCCCCCTTCGACGTCAAGCATCTGAATCGGCCGGTCACGCACCTCTTTGGCGCGGCGCACGGTGCGACCTTCGTGCTGTTGATTGTTATGACGATGGTCGTAGCGCCAATAATGGAGGAGTGGCTCTTTCGCGGTGTTCTCTTTCGTGCGATGAGCGAGGGCACCACACGATGGGGTTCGCGAAGGACGGTCATGGCCGTCCTCGTCAGCGCCGCTCTCTTCGCCGCGGCGCACGGTGAGCCGGTCCAGTTCCTCGGACTATTCTTTCTCGGCATCGTGCTCGCGCTTCTGTTGTGGCGCACCAAACGCATTATCCCCAGTGTCATCACGCACATGTCATTTAATGGCGTCGCGATCGCGGCACTCGTGAGTCAAAGGTCGGGCCACTGATTCGCGATTGGCTGAAAGAGCACAACACCGCCGCAGGTCGTCTCGACCTCGCGGTCATTCTCTCCGTCATCTTCGTCACCGTATGGCAACTGCATCCGACTCTGCTCTTCAGCCAAAGTCTCGTCACGGGCGGCGACACCGGTTCGCACATCGCGTTGCCGGCGTATCTGCGTTCCACGGGCAACCTCTTCAACTTGACGCCGTGGTATCCCGGGTGGTTCGCGGGGATGCCGGCCTACACCTACTACTTTGTGCTGCCCGACATCCTCGCCACGCTTGGAAGTTACGTCATCACGTTTGCGGTGGCGATGAAGCTCGCCACCATTCTCGGCTCGGTGCTGATGCCGATCACGGCGTACATGATGGGACGACTGTTCAAAGCGCCGCGTCCAATCCCGGTCGCGCTATCGATTGCGACGTTGCCCTTCCTCTTCGACGCGTCCTTCACGATCGACGGCGGGAACCTCTTCTCGACAATGGCGGGGGAGTACGCCTTCTCGCTCTCACTCGCGCTCGCGCTCTTGACGATCGGACTCTTCGCTCGCGGTGTTCGCACCGGACGGGGCTACTGGCTGGCCGCGGTGAGTCTCAGTGTGACGTTGGCCTCGCACATTTTGCCGTGGTTCTTCACCATCGAAGCGGTCGCGGTGATCGTCATCTTCGAACTGCTGCACCGTCGCGGCATTGGTGACCCGCGCGACGAGCCGGTACGGGGCGACTACTCGCGACCACTGCGCTTCGCTCTCGGGGCGGGACTGCTGTCGGGCGGGCTCTCGGCGTGGTGGCTGCTCTCCTTCGTCACCACCCAGAAGTACACGAACTCAATGGGGTATACGAACGACCCGGTCGACACGCTGCACGAGATCTTCGCGCAACTCGGTTGGTTCAACGCGACCGGGGGAGCGGGCGGTGACCGTTGGGTGATCGTGCTCGCCGCTCTGGCGATGATCGTCGCCTTCTCGGTCCGCGACCGCCTCGGCATGATCCTTTCGACGCTGGTGGCGCTTTCGATCGTGGCCTACACCTACGATCCGCAGAACGTGATTTGGAACGAGCGGTTGGTCCCGTTCTGGTTCATCACGATCCACCTCGCGGCCGGTTGGCTCCTCGGCTACGTGTTGGCTCGCTGGGTGGCGCGTCAGCGGGCCCGTACCGGGGGTTGGGAAGTACAACTCGGCGACCGACGCTTCAGTTTCAAACAGGAGCCGGTCGGTGCGAGCGCGCACGCGGGTCACGAGCACGAGCACGAGCACGCCGAGGTCTTTGACGCCGGTAATCCGGTTGTCGCGCCCGAGCTCGTTGACGACATGGCGGTGCTCGAGGGAGAGGACGCACCGACGCGCATGGCGAAGCGAACGACTCGCGCGACCGTCGCCGTGCTGGTCCTCGGACTTTTGACGGTGGTGCCAGGAGTGATACCGCACGTCGCTTCGGCACTCAGCCTCAATACGACCGGGAATCAGGTGACGAGCTGGGCGCAGTTCAACTACTCCGGGTATCAGGCGCAGCCCGGCTGGCCCGAGTACCAGGACATCATGGCGACAATGAACAAGGTCTCGAAGAAGTACGGTTGCGGCCGCGCGATGTGGGAGTACAACGCTGACCAGGACCGTTTCGGAACACCGGAGGCGTTGATGCTGATGCCGTACTGGACGAACAACTGTGTCGATTCAATGGAGGGCCTCCTCTTCGAGAGTTCCGCCACCACGCCGTACCACTTCCTAGATCAGGCCGAACTGAGCCAGTCTCCGAGCAATCCAATGGTCGGTCTGCCCTACGGCCCCCTCGACGTCACGCTCGGCGTGCAACACCTCCAGATGCTCGGCGTGAAGTACTACCTGGCGTTCTCACCGGCGGTCGTCGCCCAGGCGAACTTGGACCCCCAACTGACCTACATCGCCTCGACGAAGAAGTGGCCGGCCCCGGGGGACACGTGGCGGATCTATCTCATTCAGCACAGTCCCATGGTGGTGGGACTAAAGGCACTCCCCAACATCGTTGCCAATACCGCGAGCCGGATTGGTTGGCTCGACGCCAACACGACCTGGTGGCTCAACACGAAGCTCTGGGGATCGGTCGCTGCGACGACCGGCCCTTCGAACTGGCCAAGCGCACTGTCGGTCAACACGATGGACGACAGTCACAAGCTGCCGAAGGTCAAAATTACGAGGACGGTGGTCGGCCTGCAGTCGATCTCGTTTCACGTGAACAAGATCGGCGTGCCGGTCCTCGTGAAGATCTCGTACTTCCCTCGCTGGCACGCGACCGGGGCCACTGGGCCGTATCGAGTGAGTCCGAACATGATGGTCGTCGTGCCGACCTCGAACAACGTCTCTATGGTCTACGGAAGTACGCCCATGCTCACGTTGGGCAATCTCATCAGCGACGCGACAACTGTATTGGGTTTGATTGTGTTCGCGTTGTACCTGCGACGACGTCGACTGGCCCGTCGTTAGTTGGACCCTCGATGATCGCGCGGAGTACGGTTCATAGTGGCCACACGCCACCAGTATGCGACGCACATGTGCGGACGTCGCCATTATCGAAGGGATGCAGTGCAATGGCGCTTGACAGTTTCCTCTTAGCGTTGCTCGAAGATCCGGTCGATCACGGCGAACTGCTCTACGTCCCGAGTGAGAACGTGCTCTACAACCCACGACTTCGCAAGGTCTACGAAGTTCGCGACTCGATTGCGGTGATGCTGCCCGACGAGAGTAAGTCGGTCACTGACGCCGAACACGACGCGTGGACGAATGACCCGAGCGTGATACGAACGGGAAAGTAGCCGCGTCGCGTCAGCGCTCTTCGAAGCGCACGTCGACGAGTTCGTCAATCGGCCGGTAACCGAGTACCTGGTAGATCGCGTTGCTCGTTGGATTGGACGCGTCAGTGAACAACATCACGCGCGCGCCCTGGTTGACGAGATGTTGCGTGACCATCGCCGTGATCGCACTCGCGTAGCCGTGACGTCGAAAGTTCGGAGGGGTGTAGACCGGACCGACCCGGCCCACCTGCGATGAACCGGCGTGCACCACGGGTGCGTGGCCCGCGAAGGAGACCATCTCGCCGTCGCGCTCCCAGCAGAAGAGCGAACCCTCGTTGACGGCCTTGACGACGCCTTCTCGGGCGTCGGCGAGCGAAAGGGGGCTCAGTTCGACTTCGTCCACAAACTGCGTGAACATTGCGGCGAGCGACTCCACTTCGTGATGGTGCGCCCGTCGGCCGTGACCTTCGACAATCGGCGTTGTCAACTTGTCCAATTCGTACATGAGATCGTGTCGCCGCACGTGCGCTGCTCGTTGTGATCCCGGACTGCCCGACGCGCGATAGCCCTCCAAGAGGTAATCAACGACTTCACGCGACCCCGAGAGTCCCGGCACATCATCATCGAGTCGGCCCACTGCCTCGCCCAACAATGTGGCGGCGTCGTGCGACATCGGTGCGAGCACCATGGCGAAGGGACTCGTGCGCATGGCCATGGCGACGACCACGTCATCATCGGTGACCACCCACCATCGACACTCGTCGTAGTGACTTCGACCGAAACTCACCGACCCGGCGACACTTCCAATCACATTCGTGCGCAATGGATCGGCGGAGCGGCGTTCCGCGGTCATCTCGAGGAACGCCGCGATTGACTCGATCAACTGCACTTTCATCGATTAATTCTGTCACTCGATTCCGCGGCGCGCGAGCGACGTCGTCACGCCACCCTCGCCGCCTCGGCGTGAGCAACGGTCGAGCGTGAAGGTCCAGGCCGAATATTTGGCGACGAGGAGCTGCTCACGGTGCCCTTTGGCTATTTCAATATCCGGTCGTTTCAGAAGCACCACAAGTTGAATCGTCCAATCGTGGCCCACTTTCTCTTCGACGCAATACTTATAACGATTTCGATACTGCATCGTTGAACCTCGGTCGAACCAACCGAGCGTTGCGTGTGCTGAAATAAATGATTGACCTACCAAGGGAGTGAATATGAGTCAATGCGCGAAATGTGGCGCAGAGGAGGAGGTTGGTCAGAGGTTTTGTGGCACCTGCGGCGCGGCGACGTCGCCGACCGACGCCATGCCGGGCATGCTGCCGTACTTTCCACCGGAGAACACCATCTTGGGCGACTCGCAGTCGTTGGCTGGCTTTTGGCGACGGGTCGCCAGCTGGCTCATCGACACCTTGATACTGATCGTGGTCATTCAACTGCCGTTCAACGCCTTTCACAACTATCGACTTTCGGGTATCGCGGTGACCATCGCGAGTTTCTTCTACTGGTCCCTCATGCTGACCTACGCCAACGGGCAGACGCTCGGCATGCGAGCGACCCAAGTGCGCACGGTGAACGCATCCGATCGCGGTCCCGTGTTGATTGCGCAGGCCGGAGCTCGAACTGGACTGTTCTGCGTGCTGATGCTGCTCACCAACTTTGTGCACGTCGTCATCTACAAGAATCCGACGGTCGCGGAGAAGGCGATAGAGAATCACCAGTTGAGTGTTCTGTTCTTCTACAGTCTTCCCAGGCTCATCGACCTGGCGTGGCCAATCTGGGACAAGAAGAACCAGACACTCCACGACAAGTTCGGTCACACCATCGTGATCAAACAGACGAAGGTGCTGATCTGACGCTCGTTCTGTTGCGTCGAGTCCGCCCAACTCGGGACACGACACGAGGCGACTTCGTCGATGGGGTGATGACTGACTACCTCGAAGCCAGCACTCAGTGTCAGTCGAACTCGTTGTAGCCATATTGGGTGCCGTCGTCGACCGGGCGAGGGTTCTCCTCTGAGTCCACATTGAAGCGACTAAAGCGAAAGGACTTCATTGATCCCCATCTCGCGGTTCGTTTGTAGGCAGCATCACTTCGTCGATTCACGAGTTTGCCAATGACGGCTGCGACGATGAAGAAGAGGATTATGTAGACGAAAACCATCAAATTCCCCTTTTTCATGACTCACGCGAACCCTACAAGGAATTGAATCCGCAGGGTTCGCTGCTGCGGCACTCGCCGTGTGATCAGGAGTCTGACATAGCGCGGCGTCGAAGGTCGCCACGCGAATGGGCGTCGGCACGTGAATCGGGACTTTTGGCACTGCCGGTGCCTTATGAAGTGGCTCTATGTTCGCTAAAGGACCTGGATGCCTCGTATTTGAGCCACATCTTGATCCACGAGCGACACAGCGTCGCTCGAAGAACTAGGAAAGAGGATCTTCATGAAGGCTCTCGTATATAAAGGACCAGGACAAAAGAGCTGGGAAGACGTTCCCGACCCAAAGATTCTCCAAGCGACCGACGTAATCGTGAAGATGGTCGCGACGACTATCTGCGGCACTGACCTGCACATCTTGAAGGGCGACGTACCCGAAGTCGAACTCGGACGAATTCTTGGTCACGAGGGCATTGGCGTCATCACTGAGATCGGCGATGGTGTAACCCAATTGGCCGTCGGCGACAAGGTCATCCTCTCGTGCGTGAGTTCGTGCGGTCGATGTTCGAACTGCCGTAAGGGCCTCTACAGCCACTGTCTCGACCCCGAGGGTATTGCGGGCATCGGTTGGATCTTCGGTTACATGATCGACGGTACGCAGGCCGAACTGGTTCGTGTTCCCTTCGCGGAGAACTCGGTCTACAAGATTCCTGCCGAGATGACTGACGCCGAGGGCATCCTCTTGTCAGACATCCTGCCCACCGGTTTCGAAATCGGGGTGCAGTACGGCAAGGTGCAGCCCGGCGACGTCGTCGCGGTCATTGGCTCAGGTCCAGTGGGCCTCTCGGCTGTCATGACCTCGCGTCTCTACGGTCCGTCAAAGGTCATCGCGATCGACCTCGACAGTGCCCGTCTGAAGCGCGCCAGCGAGTTTGGCGCAACCGACACGGTCAACTCCGGCGAAGCTGACTGGAAAGAGCAAGTACTCGCACTGACCGATGGCGCTGGCGTTGACGTGGCGATTGAGGCCGTGGGCATCCCGAGCACGTTCACGATGGCAACGGAGATTGTTCGCCCCGGTGGACACGTTGCCAACATTGGCGTGCACGGCAAGTCGGTGGACCTCAAGCTCAACGAACTGTGGATCAAGAACATCGACATTTCCATGGGTCTCGTCAACACCAACACGCTGGCGATGTTGCTCAAGTTGGTTGCGGAGCACAAGTTGCCAGCCGACAAGTTCGTGACCCACACCTTCAGTTTCGATCAGATGATCGAGGCCTACGACACCTTCGGAGACGCCGCCAAGTACGACGCCCTCAAGGTATTGATTCACTAGTAGCTCGCCACTTCGTGGCGAATCGAACGTTGGAACGCCTGGACGATCAGTCCAGGCGTTCGACGATCATGGCCATCCCTTGGCCGCCGCCGACGCACATTGACTCCATGCCGAAACGCGTACCGGAGTCCTCAAGTGAATTAATCAGTGTGGTCATGATGCGCGCACCGGTCATGCCAAAGGGGTGTCCGAGAGCAATCGCGCCGCCGCGAATGTTGAGTTTGTCGAGCGTGATGCCGAGGTGCTTCGCGCTCGGGATCACCTGCGCCGCGAACGCCTCATTGATCTCAACGAGGTCGATGTCATCGATCGTCATGCCCGCGCGCTTCATCGTCTGGCGACAGGCCTCGATCGGACCGAGTCCCATGATCTCGGGATTGAGACCGCTGACGCCACTGGCCACGATGCGAGCCAGCGGCTTGATGCCAAGTTCCTTCGCTTTCGTGTCGCTCATCACGACGACCGCGGCCGCGCCGTCATTCAAGGGGCACGCGTTGCCGGCAGTAATCATGCCGCCTTCGCGAAAGACGGGTTGGAGCGTCGAGAGGCGCTCGAGTGTCGTGCCCGCGCGCGGACCGTCGTCCTTGGAAATGACGGTGCCGTCGGGAAGCGTGACCGGAATGATCTCGCGCTCGAAGAAGCCGTTCTCCTGATGGGCGACGGCGAGTTCCTGGCTGCGGACCGCGAACTCGTCCATTTCGAGCCGCGACACCTTTTCGTACTCGGCGACATTCTCTGCCGTTTGACCCATGGCGATGTAGATGTCGGGCAGGCCGGGCTGGGGCGTCCACGGATCGCCGGCGCGCTCGGAACGTTGTGCGGTGCGTGCCATGGCGTCGGCGAAGAGTGGGTTCACTGCCTTGCCACTGTCCGACGCGCCGCTCGCGAAGCGCGACACGGTCTCGACGCCGGCGGCGATGAAGACGTCGCCCTCTCCGGCGCGGATGGCGTGCGCGGCCATGCGAATCGTCTGGAGCGACGAAGAGCAGTAACGATTGACGGTCACACCCGGGACGTCGGGCAGCCCTGCGAGGAGTGCCGCGACGCGCGCGACGTTGAAGCCCGACTCTCCGGCCGGTTGTCCGCACCCCACGATGAAGTCCTCGACGCTGTGGGGGTCAAGGTTGGGCAACTTGTCGAGGACCGCTCGCACGACCAGCGCGGTGAGGTCGTCGGGTCGCATGTCGACGAGTGTTCCCTTGAAAGCGCGTCCAATGGGCGTACGTCCGGTGGCGACTATGACGGCTTCAGGCATGGGGTCCTCCTACTGGTTACTGCAAGGTAATCGATGAGCATACAGAACGCCTCGGTGCCGCGACGACCTCAGCTGGCGGGCAGCGGACCGGCGTCACCGAAGCCCTGGCGAACGCCTTGTCCGGCCCGACGACTCAGCTGATCGGGGTCGAACAGCATCCAGTAGGCGTTGCGCGCGTGCTTGCGCGAGCGGTCGTCGAAGACCTTGGCGAGTACTTCGGGGTCGTCCGATTCATCTTCGTGGACGAATACCTCGAGGATGGGCGTGGCGGTCATGAGTTGTGCCTGCATGATGCCCATGGACGCTTCGTGGGCGCACTGCTTGTCGATTGGTGCGGATCCGGGCATGCCGAGCGCCACGACAATCGAACAGCCCTCTTCTTGAATGAGGTTCATCGCGGCGACGGCGAGGTCCTTGAACCCCGGGACGGTGCGCGAGACCACTGCGAAGCACTCGCCGTAACCGGAGCAGGCTTCGAGTTCGGCACGGGCCGCCGATCCCATGTCGTAGCGCGCAAACATGGTGTCGACGACGCCGATTCGGACCTTCTTCGCTGTCTTGTTCTTCGCCACGTCGCTCCCATCGCTTCGCAACCATTGTAGGGAGACGTTCGTGACTCCAGTCTGAGCTCGCAATTCGTCCGACGTAGAGTGGCGATGAAGGAAGGTGGCCTATGGCGTGGGACTTTGAGACAGAACCGGAGTTTGAAGAGCAATTGGTGTGGATGCGTGAATTCGTACGCGAAGAAATCATGCCAATCGAGACGCTCGAACTCAGCCACGACCAGGCGCTCACGTTCATCAAGCCCCTGCAGGACGAAGTTCGTGCGCGCGGGCTCTGGGCGGCCCACTTGCCATCGGACCTTGGCGGTATGGGCTTTGGACAGGTCCGACTCGGTCTGATGCACGAGATTCTCGGTCAGACACCCTACGGTCCAGTCGTCTTTGGCAACAACGCACCCGACAGTGGCAACGCCGAACTGTTGGCCGCCGGCATGGAGATGACCGGGCAGGAGTACATCCGCGAACGCTGGCTCACACCACTACTGAACGGCACGATGCGCTCGGGCTTCTCGATGACCGAGCCCGAGACGGCGGGATCTGACCCGCGACTCCTCAAGACGCGCGCCACGAAAGATGGCGACGAGTGGGTGCTCAACGGACACAAGTGGTACACCACGAACGGCTCGGTGGCCGACATTCTCGTCGTGATGGCGGTTACCAATCCCGACATCCACCCGTATCAGGGATCGTCGATGTTCGTCGTGCCCGCGGGCACGCCCGGCGTCACCATCGTGCGCGACGTTGGATCGATGGACGACCCGGAGAACCACTACGGCCGCTTCGGTAACCACGCCGAGATCCTCTACCAGGACGTACGCATTCCCGCGGAAAATCTCATAGGCCCCGAGGGTTCGGGCTTCTTGCTCGCCCAGGCCCGTCTCGGACCGGGGCGCATTCATCACTGCATGCGATGGCTCGGTCAGTCCCAGCGAGCCTTCGACATGATGTGCGAGCGCGCCGTCAGCCGCTTCACGCACGGCTCCTTGCTCTCAGAAAAGCAGACCGTCCAGAACTGGATCGCCGACTCACGAGCCGAGATGCACGCGGCGCGCTTGATGACGTTGCACGCCGCGTGGAAGATGGACCAGGTGGGGGCATCGGCATCGCGCGACGAGATCGCGATGATCAAGTACTACGGCGCGACGGTACTGCACAACGTGATCGACCGCGCGATTCAAACCCACGGCGCACTGGGCTACTCAACGGACATGCCACTAGAGGCCATGTACCGCTGGGCTCGCGCCGCGCGCATCTACGACGGGCCCGACGAGGTGCACCGTCAGACCGTCGCCCGGCACGCGCTGAAGAATTACACGCCGAGTGAGGTGCCCAGCGAGTTCATTCCCGATCGCACGAAGGCGGCCCGCGAGAAGTTTGCCGACATGCTCGAGTTTCTCGAAGCCGAAACGGTCTAGCGCGGAGCGAGTCCCTCGACGGCCTCTTTGAGGTCGATGCCGTAGGGGACGATGGCGAGCGTCGGGACTTGCACGCCGGCCTCGATGTAGCGCTGGACGTGCTCTCGGCACGCCTCGTAGGAACCGTGGATGATCAGTTCGTCCACGACCGCGTCGGGGATCACGGCGTTCGCGAGCTTTCGGTCACCGGCGGCCCACGCGTCCCACATTGGTTGGAGCGCGTCCCCGCGACCGAGCCAGCGGTGGAATTCGGCGTAGGCGTCGACGGTCAAGTACGACGAAATCATTCGACGCCCGATCATCCGCGCGACTTCGGCGTCGGCCGTTGGAATAACGAAGAGACGCGCCGCAATCATCTTGTCGGCGCCGACTTCGCCGCGGCATTTCGCGACGTCGTCGGCACCGAGCCAGTTGAGGATCGCTCCATCGGCTTCGCGACCGGCGAGGCGTAACATTCCCGGGCGCAGCGCGCCGAGCAGGATGGGTGGGCGAACGGCGACGGGTCGAGAGATCTTGAAGCCGTGCACCGCAAAGGTCTCGTACTCGTGGTCGATCTTCTCGCCGTCGAGGGCCCGCTTGACGAAGTCGAGCACGTCACGCGTGCGCGCGTACGGCTTCTCGTAGGTCACGCCGTTCCAGCGCTGGACGACCGGCTCGCTCGACGCGCCCAGACCCATCGTGAAGCGACCTTGCGCGACTTCGGCCATCGCCGCAATGCTCATCGCGAGGAGCCCCGCGCCACGAGTGAAGACGGGCGTGACCGCGACGCCCAGGTTGAGACGTGGCTCCCAGAGTGCCGCCAACGTGAGTGGTGTGAAACCATCGGTGCCATCGACTTCGGCCGACCACAGGTCGGTGTAGCCGAGGTCGGCGATCCGGTGGAACCACTCCTTGTGGTCGTGAAGCGAGACGCCGTCGAAGGGGATGGTTATGCCGTAGCGAGAGTTCATCACGACAGTGTTTCAGATGCAGCGACCACTACGCGCTACTTCAGGTAGTCGCCTTCACGGGGCGCGGGCACGGGGAAGCCCCGACGCTCGAGGTCATGCTCCCAGCGGTGGATCAGCGTCTCAAGAACTGCGACCCTCGCGTAGCGCTTGTCTTCAGCCGGAATCAGGTCCCAATGAGCGTTGGGCTGATCGGTCATCTCCACCATGTCGGCGAGTGCCTTTACGTACTGCTTACGTTTCTCGCGGTTGCGCCAGTCGTCGGGGGTCAGCTTCCACTGTTTGAGCGGATTGCTTGCCCGATCGTTGAAGCGTGCGAGCTGTTCCTTATCCGAGATATGCAGCCAGAACTTCACGAGGGTGATGTCGTTGTCGGTGAGGAGTCGCTCGAACTGGACAATCTCTTCGCCCGAGCGCTTGGCGGTCTCCTTGTCAATGAGTCCCTCGACCCGTTCCACCAGGAGTCGTCCGTACCACGAGCGGTCATAGACCGTCATGCCACCCTTGGCCGGCAGGGATGGCTGGAAGCGCCAGAGGAAGACGTGCGCCAACTCGTTGGCCGTGGGTGCGCTGATGGGAACGACGCGCACGTGACGCGGGTCGAGGCTCGAGGTGAGGCGACGGATGGCGCCCCCTTTTCCGGCGGCGTCGAAACCCTCGAAGAGGACGAGCAGTCCGGGTCCCACGCTGTCTGGTTCGAGGAGGCCGGCCGAGAAGAGGCGAAGTTGCGTCAATCGATGCTGGGCGGCAAGGACGCGCTTCTCCGACTCCTCTTTTCCCATTTTCTTGGAGAGGTCAATCTCGTCGATCCGGCTACTCACCGCGAAACCCAACTAATCACGCGTCCGGACACGGCGCCCCTTTCTTCTCACTGCAAAGTAGCAAAGGCCACCGTGTGCGGTGGCCGGTCGGCGTTGTCGTTGGTCTCTAGGATTGGTCGAACGCGAAACACGAGAGAAGGTCATGCGAAAGTCGGGAGTCGCGCTACTTGCCGTGGGTCTAGTGCTGAGCGCCGGTCTCGCATTTGCAACCTCACCGCGCAGCGACGCCTTCACATCGAAGTCAAAGTCCCCGCCGACCACCACCACGACGTTGCCGACGGCGGTGTGCATCCACGCGACTGCGACGTCGATGATCTGCCATCCTTGGCGCCAGCTCGACACGTGGTTCGCTAAGACCACGATCCTCGTCAACACTTTCGCCCCGAATGCGCAGGTGCCCACCGTCCTTGCTTACGCGGCGTGGATTCGCACGTCTGCGACCGACTTGGCGCTCTATCCCGGCTACAAGGGTCCCGGACCATCGGTACTCAACCGCGGTCCCGAAGAGGTGCCGCCTGTCGGTCGCGGTCGACTGCTCGCCACATTCAATTCAGGCTTTTACGAGGCTGACGCGGCCGCTGGCTTCTACGCCAACAAGACCCTCTACTACCCGATGGTGAACGGGCTCGCTACCGTCGTGCGCTACACCAACGGAACGGTCAACATCACCAAGTGGACCGGTGGCGCCCGGCCCGGCCCTTCCATTTTGATGGCGCGACAGAACCTTTCGTTGCTCGTGAACAACTACCGTCAGACCCCTCAGTCGCTCGACAACCAACTGTGGGGGTCGACGTTGGGCGGGGTGCCCGCAGTATGGCGCTCGGCGCTCGGCATCGACAACCAGGGCAACCTCATCTATGTTGCGGCACCCGACCAGACGTCGACGTCACTCGCGCAGATCATGGTCCAGTTGCACGTGGTTCGAGCAATGCAGTTGGACATCAACCCCGAGTGGCCGGTCTTCGTCACCTACGCCGGCCGGGGCGCGGTCGGTGCGTCGCTGTACGTGGCCAACCCGAATCAGATTGCCGATCGATTCCTCTACCCGAGCACGAAGGACTTCTTCGCGGTCTACATCAGACAGCGCGTTGGTGAGGCGCAACCTTGGTAGCTCGCCACTCGAGGAGTGCACAGCGCCAAACAGGCTCGACGGTGCGTCGATTCATCGCGTGGGGGGGCGCTGTCGTGCTCGTGGGTGCTGTGGCGGCATTAGGCGCGGCGAACGTGATTGCACCGGGATCGCCGACGTCGACGGTACCGACGTTCTCTGGTTTGACGTCGACCACAACGAGCACGTCGCCCGGCGGAACGGCCGCCACGACGTCAACGTTACCGACGTCCACGACCACGATGATTGTCGGAGGAACGACGACGACCACGGCCCCCCCGACGGTGACCATCTCCGCGGTGGGTGACTCGGAACTGGGCAACACGCCCAACGTGCCGGCGAATCCCTTGGCCTACTTCGAGCCGTTGAAGGCGGCGCTCGCCGCACCGATTGAGTTCGCGAATCTCGAAGGAACGATGACCAGTCGCGGCTCCTCAAAGTGCACGCCAGGGGACATCGAGTGTTTCGCCTTTCACGTCCCACCGTCGTTTGCTCGCGTGTACCGCGAGATGGGATTCACGGTACTCAACTCCGCGAACAATCACTCGAACGACTATGGAATCGACGGCGTGATCGACACGTCGAACGCGTTGCGAGAATCGGGTATAGCCCAGGCCGGTTTGCCGGGCCAGATCGCAGTCGTGCGTGACGGAAAGGTCAAAGTCGCCTTTGTCGACTTCGCGCCGTATGCAAACACGAACGACCTCTTGAACTTCCCGGCGGCGAAGCAATTAATCGAGAAGGCCCGTCGACTGGCGTCCGTCGTCGTGGTGTACATGCACGCGGGTGCCGAGGGTGCCGACGCCGATCACGTGACGAAGACGAGTGAGTTCTACGTCGGCGAGAATCGCGGAAATCCGTATCTGTTCGCCCACGTCGCAATTGACGAAGGGGCGAGTCTCGTCATCGCGAGTGGCCCACACGTGCTACGCGGCATCGAGTTTTATCGCGGTCACCTGATTGACTACAGCCTCGGCGACTCGGTGAACTTCGACGACTTCTCGGCGTTCGGGGACCTGACATTGAGCGCGATTCTCCACGTCACCCTGAGCGCCACGGGGGCGTTCGTGTCGGGGACGTTTACTTCAGTGAAGTTGAGCGCGTCCGGTCAGGGCTTCGTTGATCCCACGCACGGCGCCGCCGCGTTCGTCAATCAACTCTCGCGAGAGGATTTCGGTTCGAATGCCGTCGTAATCGATCGCAACGGCTCGCTGGCGCCGCCGAAGTAACTCAGCAGCCGCCCGCTGGGCCGGGGATCCCCGCGCCATTTTGGAAGTCGTCGACGGTACCAATGTTCACCGGGCGTGGATTGGGTCCGAGATGCACCACGTACCAGAGGCCGCGCCACGAGATGAGAGAGAACACCGCGACCGAGACGAGACGAGCGCCGCGTCGAAGCTCCAGGCGCACACCTGGAACATGCCAATAGCCGATCTTGTTTTCGCAGACGCCCGGCGCGATCCACTGGGCGAAGTGCGCGTCCGCATCGACTTTCATCAGGGTCGTCGTGGCGCCGCCAAAGAGCTTCTCGTGATACGCCTTGAGGTCGAGGTCGTAGAGCCCGACGAGTCGTTCGACGTAGTCACTCGTGGGATCAGGTATCTCGCCGGTCTTCATCGACACGTAGGCCGCTTCGGGAAAGAAGACCGTCGCGCCGATCCCCGCCGAATCGTTTTTGATTGCGCGGAAGAGTTGGTTCATCTGGGCGTGGAATGGTGCACCAAAGGTCGGCTCCGTGCGCGTCTGGGGAAGTGAACCCGGTCCACCTGCACCAGCTGGCGCGGCGAGGCCGACAGCCACGAGGACGCACAGCACGCCGGCGAGGCGACGGGCGACCTTCACGTGTTGGTCTGCCAGCGCCGGATGGCGACGAACGACCAGATAATTTCGACGACGCCGAAGGGCCACGCGCCACTCGCGAATCCGTAGACACTCGACAGGACGCAACCTAGGGAGAAGAGGATGATATAGAAACGCGCACGTGACTCCAGCGCGTACATCAGCATCATGAAGGTGACGACCACGACGCCGTAGATGGTGACGATGTCGTGCACGCGCTCTACTCGACTAAGTGTGCCGGAGGCGCTTTGCGCAGGCGGTTACGGCGCTCGAAAACCCACGTGGCGAGAAGGAACAGGGCGCCGAGCAGGCCGAGCAAGATGGCGTACTTTTCGTGCGGTGGCAGGAAAGAATAGGTCACGGTCGACGTCCCTTCGGGTACCTTCACACTTTGATACACGCCATCGACCGTCTTTATGGTCACCGACTTGCCGTTGACGTAGGCCTTCCAGCCCGTCATTGAAAGTTCCGTGCGAATCACGGTCGATCCGCCGTTCGGACAACTCACGCTCGCGGCGTCGTCGTTCGTCGTGGTCACCGAGCACGAGGACGACCTCGTGGAGATGAAGGGACGGGGGCTCGGCATCTCGTAAATCGTCGCCATGGCGTCGGTGAAGACCTGCGTCACGCCGAGGTTCGTGAGGGCCGGCAGGATCACCAGCGCCTTGGGCATCAAGAGGTATTTGACCGATGCGTCCTCGTACGCGGCGAAGTGCGCGACGATGTCCTGCATCTGAATGTCCATGCCCGTCACACCGTTGTGAATGACGAATTGGTTGGACGGGGTGAGCCCGGGCGCGAGCTGGTTCTCAATGAGATTGGAGAACTTTTTCGGGAAGGGCAGGTCGATGGCGTTGAGTTCATTCAGTCCGTACTGCGAACCCCAGTTTGGCGTGAGGACGGCGAAGTCGAAGAACCGGTACTGACCCTCGTTCGACTGGAGGAAGTGGATGGGCGCCATGTCCACGTTGACGTACTTCGCCGCCTCACCCGATGGCACGCCGAAGATCAGCAGCGATTCCACCACCAGCACGGCCGAAACCAGCAGGGGTGTCCGCCTCCACCTGGCGAAGCGCCCGAGGACGAGCAGCGCGATGATCGCGAGGAAGGGAATGGCGTCGAGGAACGCGTAGATGATGCGCGCGCGGTGCCCGTAGATAACGCCCGTGTTGAGCGAACCTGCGGTGAGCACAATCGAGATGAGGCCGAGCAACATGGCCGACGCCGTCACGCTGAAGAGACGCTTGGCCTTGGCACTGTGCGCGAAGTCCATCAAACCCAGTCCGACGAGCACGATCATCGAGAGTTCGCAACTGGCCATGATGTAGCGGCCGAACGAGACGTTTTGAATCAGGGGGATGAGGTTCCAGACCTTGCGCAGATGCGCGAAGTTGAAGGCGCCGCTTAGTCCAATGAAGACCCAGAGTCCGAGGTAGATACGTAGCGGGCGCAGCCGTTCGCCGAAGAGCCCGAGCAGCGCCAGCGCACCGACGCTGGCCGTGAAGTAACCGCCAATGCCACCCCACACGCTCGCGACCGCGGGGTCGGCAAACAGCGTTCCGTGCACGTAGGGGTCAAAGAACATCTCGAGTGCGTGGATCGAGATGTGCGCCGTGCCATCCACCGCGGCGGTGTGATGTCCCAGGTTGGCGACCTTGGAGAAATCGGCGAAGGGGATGAGGATCGGCAGCGACAACAACAGGCCGACGCCACCGCCGATGCCGAGTCGCCCGAGGGCCTTGCGTCGCGATTCGCGCGGAAGTGAGAAGAGACGCACGGCGGCCCACCCGAGCGCGAACAACCCGTCAAAGTAGGCGACTTCGGGGAAGCCGGCGTAGAAGGCGAGCGCAATGGCAATGGCGCAGAGGTACCAACCCTTATTGTCCTTGGTCATTGTTGAGTCGTAAATCATCTCGATGCCGAGCAGGAGCATCGGAAGGAACGCTACGGGATTGAGCACGGCATTGCCCAGCCAGGCGTAGGTGCCGTTGAGGGCAAATAGGGCGCCAACGGTGGTGGCCGCAAGGATCGGGAGTCCGACGCGCTTGGCGAGGAAGTAGGTGCAGATCCCCGCGATGAGTTCAAGGCCAATGTGGAAGAAGAGCAGTCCGGCGGGGAAGGCGAACAAGAGCGTCAGTGGGAAGAGCGCGGCCGACTGCATTTCGCCGGCCAGTGGTTGGCCAAGTCCCTCGAAGTAGTTCCACCACGGCAGGTGGCCGTGCAGCAGGTCCATTGCCGAAAGGTGACCCAAGGGCTGGGTGATGAAACCCACGTTCGGGTCGATCATGGGGCGCCCACACGTGACGTGACAGACGACCTGGGAGATGTTCGCGGTCCACGAGATGGTGTTGGTGCTCGACTCGCCGATTAAGTACAGACCGTTGCCGGCCAGGACCGCGAGGAGGATAAGCAGAAGGGGAGTGGTTGACGGAGGCAGGCGTCGATAGAACGCCACAAACCGCTTCCACCGTGATGTCACGTACTCAGGCTACAAGAGTCGATACGCGTAGTTGGACGACTGCGTTAGCGCGGGAGGTAATACATCGTCTCGCCAAGCAGCAGGAGTGGCTCGGGGAAGAAAGGGTCCTTGAATGTTCCAAAGATGTCCCAACGGCGGATGAAACGGTTGCGATCGGCGAGCGGGTCGAGCGTGCCTCGCGATGAACTCACGTAGTGGATGAAGGAAACGTCGGGCGTGTAGACAACGAAATGAGTGTCCGATTGGCTGCGCAAACAGAGATCAACGTCGTTCATAGTCACCGCGAGTCGCTCATCCATACCATCGAGTGAGTTCCAGAATTCACGGCTCGCCATCTGGACGGCGCCGGTCACCGCGGCGACGTCGCGGACGGCCAGCGCGAATTGATCGACGTGGGGGTAGTTCGAATCGGTGCGTAGGTGCTGGGGGTAAGGGGAGATGATGATGCTTTCGTGCTCCTTGTGCCCGTCTTGATCTAGGAGACAGGCGCCCACGATGCCAACGTCGGGCATCGCGGCCAACGAAACCATGCGTTCGAGCCAGTCAGGCGTCATCAGGATGGTGTCGTTGTTGAGGGTCACGATGAAGTCAGCGCTCGAATGTGCGACGCCCCGGTTGACGATCTTCGCGTAGTTGAACGGTCCCGGGCAGGCGACGACTCGGTACTTCGTGGCAGCAAAATACTCGAGCGACGGAGCCTCCACGGAGTCGTTGTCCAAGAGGATGATGTCGTAGTTCTCGTACGTCGTCTTCTCTTCAATCGCCTCGATGCAGCGGCGCACGAGGTCGATTCGATCACGCGTCGGGATGATGATGTCGATGGAAGGACGTGGCGTAGGCGGCTCGACCGTCCAGTGCACGAGACCTTCGAACGCACCGGGCTCGACGACGCCCACGAGTCCCCGTCGCTCGAGCGCGGCCTTCACGACACGACAAGAATCGCCGTCGATGTGCGAACGCTCGAAGGCAATCAGTGGGCGCCCTGCCGGGAGTACGAGCGCGACGTGATGGAACTGGGCGTCCCCTTCCTGGAGTCGCAGGTAGGCATCGTGCTCGAAGGCCCAACCGGCGGCGCTCAGAAATCCTCCGGCGCGACGAAGGGCCGAGATGCGAAGGAGTGCCGGTCGTCCGACCATGTTGTAGCTGAGCAGGGTGTGTGGTGACACGCACGCCGAGCGAAAGATCGGCTGGAATATATTGGGCCCGTTCTCGTCGGCGAAGACCACGTCGTCGCTTTCAGCAACTGCGCTCTTCAGCGCACGCAACGTCGTGATGCGCTCGTCGGCGCGCGTCGTCTCGTCACAGATCATGAGCCAGGTCTTGGTCGTTGCGAGGTACGCCTCGTTGAGTTGTGCAACGACCGCAGCGGCCGACGACCTCTCTTCGTCAATGATCACGACTTCAACGTCGTCCAACGCGACTTCGAGGAGCGACAGGTTGACGAAGCGCAGCGCGCTCTTGGGTGAGTAGTACTTCGGAAAAACTTCGGTCCCCTTGTGGACGAGTGGAACATCCATGAAGACGGCTTGCGCGCGGTGTGGTCGCGCGCGCATCTTTCGCAGCGCTCGAAGTGGTGGACGACCGATGAAGCGCGCAACTTTGTAGCGCAGGGTGTTTTCACCGAGGATGCGACCGAGAATGCGTTGCCATCGCTTGCCCGAGAGTTGGCGCATCTGACCGTGGAATGCGGCCCAGCGTCGCTTCATTTCCTTGTCGCTGATGATGCGTTGGGTCGATTCGCCATCGAGATCTAATCGTTGGAAGGCTGGCAAAGTCGTGCTTTCGCTCGGCGGAGGTGAAACGATGGAATCTGCGACGCTACGAATTTACTCTGGGCGAATCGAGGGAGGACTGACTACTGCGTCGCGGGGCCGCGCCAAAGGTCGACACCACTCTCGACGGCGAATTGGTCAATTCGTGCCAATTCATCAGCCGTGAAGTCCAAGTTGTTGAGCGCGCCGAGATTCTCGTCGAGCTGCTCAACGCTGCTCGCACCCAATAAGACCGTGGTGACCGCTGGATTTCGGAGCGCCCACGAAATGGCGAGTTGTGACATTCGCTGACCACGTTCGCCCGCAATATCACGTAGGGAGCGAACGGTGTTGAGATTCGCGTCGTTCAACATGTCCCGCGACAGTGACGAGCCGTGCTCGGTCGCGCGTGAGCCCTCGGGCACACCGTCGAGGTAGCGATCGGTGAGAAGGCCTTGGGCGAGCGGCGAGAAGGCGATGCAGCCGACACCTTCGGCATCGAGGACGTCGAGGAGACCGTTTTCGATCCAGCGGTTCAACATTGAGTATGACGGCTGGTGGATGAGCAGTGGCGTCCCGAGTCGACGCAGAATGGCGATCGCTTCTTTGGTGCGTTCGTCGGAGTACGACGAGATGCCAACGTAGATGGCCTTGCCCTGGCGCACAGCGGTGTCGAGTGCGCCAAGCGACTCCTCCATCGGCGTCGTCGAGTCGTAGTGATGGTGGTAGAAGATGTCCACGTAGTCAAGACCGAGGCGCGTGAGGCTCTGGTCGAGACTGGCGAGCAAGTACTTGCGCGAACCTAAGTCGCCGTAAGGCCCGGGCCACATGTCCCAGCCGGCCTTCGTGGAAATGATGAGTTCGTCGCGCAAGCCTTTGAAGTCCTCGCGGAGGTGGCGACCAAAGTTCGCTTCGGCGCCGCCGTACGGCGGACCGTAGTTATTGGCGAGGTCGAAATGCGTCACGCCGCGGTCAAAGGCACGTCGCAGAATCTTCCGCTGCGAGTCGAATGCTCGGTCGTCGCCAAAGTTCTGCCAGAGTCCGAGCGAGACGGCGGGCAACCTGATGCCGCTTTTGCCGCATCGGCGGTAGATCATGTCGTCGTAACGAGTTGGTGAAGGTAGGTAGGGCGTCATGGCGACATCGTAACGGGAACGGCGAATTCGTCGCAGCACCGCGTCGCGTGAAAAATCCTCAATCGGGGCGGCATGGTCGCCGACGTCGCGACGCCGTCAATTCACCTTCCGGCAATATCCGTTGCGCATTCGATGGCTAGCGTGACGCTGATGGGCATGGTGTTCGGTGACGACTCTTCAGGGGCGTGGAACGAGATGTTTAGCGCGCCAGGGAAGCCTCGTCCAATCTACGAACGGCTTTTCGCCGAACTTGGGCGTTACCAACCGGCCGAGCTGCGCCAGCGATCCGAGCAACTCTCACACACGTTCTCCGAACGAGGTGTCACGTTCGCCCACAGTGGTGAGGAGCGACCGTTTCCCTTGGACGTACTGCCGCGCCTGATTGGGGCGCTCGAATGGGACGGACTCTCTCGCGGTATCGCCCAACGAGTGCACGCCCTCGAGGCGTTCCTCGCCGATATCTACGGCGAGGGTCGAATCTTCGCCGAAGGTCTGATGCCGCGCTCCGTCGTCACATCGAGTCCACATTTCTGTCGCCCGGCCTTCGCGGTTGATCCGCCTAATGGCGTTCGAATCTGCGTGGCCGGCATCGACCTCGTGCGTGACGAAGTCGGAAACTTTCGCGTGCTCGAAGACAACGTCCGTATTCCCTCTGGCGTGAGCTACGTGATTGAAAATCGTCGTGCGATGACCCAGACGTTCGCGTCGTTCTTCGCCGATCACCGCGTGCACCCCGTCGACTCGTATCCGGCCCACCTCTACGCCGCACTCCGCGCGGCGGCCCCGCCCTCGGTGCTCGACCCGGTGGTGGTCGTACTCAGCCCGGGGGTGCACAACGCGGCGTACTTCGAGCACGTGCTCCTGGCTCGAATGATGGGCATCGAACTCGTCGAAGGTCGCGACCTTCTTTGTCGTTCAAATCACGTCTACATGCGAACGACGAACGGCGAGCGCTCCGTCCACGTGATTTACCGTCGAGTCGACGACGAGTTTCTCGATCCCTTGCAGTTCCTTCCCGATTCGATTATCGGCGTGGCGGGACTCGTGAACTGCGCCCGGGCCGGCAACGTCGTGATCTCCAACGGCATTGGTAACGGTGTCGCGGACGACAAACTCGTCTATACATACGTCCCAATCTTCATTCGCTTCTACCTTGGCGAAGAGCCGCTCCTCGACAACGTTGAGACCTTCCGATTGGAAGATCCCGACGTTCGAGAAGAGGTGCTTCGCTCGATTGGTTCCTATGTCGTGAAGCCGGTTGACGGATCGGGCGGCAAGGGCATCGTTATCGGGCCACAGGCCGACGAGGCGACACTGACCAAGACGCGCGACGCCGTCATCGCCTCGCCGAGAAACTGGATCGCGCAGCGACCCGTCGCGCTCTCAACGCACCCGACGCTGGTCGAAGAACAGGTGAGTCCGCGTCACATCGACCTACGACCATTCGCCATCAACGACGGTCACGAAGTCTGGGTGCTGCCCGGTGGTCTCACGAGAGTCGCTCTCGGCGAGGGCGAGCTCGTCGTCAACTCGTCCAAGGGTGGTGGGTCCAAGGACACCTGGGTCCTCAACGATGAGTCGGTGCCCTTTCGCGAATCACGCGTCGTTACTGCGCAGCGACATCGCAGCATCGCGGTTCGTCAAAGTGACGGCATCGTCGGGCGGGGGGACCAGTGAGCGAGCGCGGAATGCTCTCACGCCTCGCGGAGTCGCTCTACTGGATCGGTCGCTACATCGAGCGTGCGGACGACACTGCGCGAATCGTTGACTCGTACGTGCACCGGATGGTCGAGGACCCGTTCAACGACGAGGACGCGACGTGCCGGTCGCTGTATTCGATCCTCGGCATCGAGTTCGAGGATGAGACGCTCACGACGCCGAACACCCTGCAGCAGATCGTCTACGACGCAGAGAATCCGAACTCAATCGCCGGGTCGCTGAGCGGCGCCTTCGAGAACGCCCGGCGCAGCCGCGACTTCATCTCGTCCGAGATGTGGGTGGCCCTCAACTCGACGCGCAATCGTCTCCCGCAGATGGAGAACACGGCCCGTCGCCTCGGCCCGTCGCAGTACCTGCTCTACGTGCGCGAACGGGCCGCGCTGCTCGCCGGCCTCACTGACGCGACGCTCAGCCACGACGACGGTTGGCACTTCCTCGTGCTCGGGCGAAGTATTGAACGCATCGACATGACGGCGCGTCTGCTTCGCGGGCGGGTGCTCTCCGAAGACAACGCCCCCGACTGGCTCGCCTTCCTGCGCGCCTGTGGCGCCATGGAGGCGTTCATGCGAAGTACGAGCGAGATCCACGACGCCAACGGTGTGGCCGCGTTCCTTCTCCTCGACCGGCTGTTCCCTCGTTCAGTGCTGTTCTCACTCAACCTCACCGATCGATGCCTCTACGAGATTCAACCGAGTAGCCAGCGCATTGCAACAGCCGACGTCGCGCGCCAGAGTCTCGCGGGGGCGAGAGGGCGCCTTGAGTTCATTGACTCGACCGAGCTGCTGGCCCAATTGCCCGAGCTACTTGAGATGCTCGAGGAGACCTGCGTGTCGATCAATAACGCCGTCACGGACCGATTCTTTCGCCATGAGGACTTCGTGCTGTGGTCGAGAGAGGGTGGGCTGTGACGAACTCGCTGAGCCTCTCGATTCGCCACCACACCGGCTTTACGTACGACGGAATAGCGAAGTCCTCCTATAACGAGGCGCGCATGACGCCCATCACTTCGGCCAGCCAGGAAGTCCGTCAAGCCCACGTCGCGGTCCAGCCGGTGGTGCCAATAGCAACGCACACCGACTACTTCGGCACGATCGTGACGGTCTTCGACATTCAAGAGCCGCACCCGAAGCTGGAAGTCGAAGCGCGCTCGATGGTCGAGAGTCGAGCACAGATGATCGATCCCGCGATCTCGTGGAGTGAACTGCGAGCACCCACCCTCGTTGACTTCTTCTCCGAGTACCTCCTTGAGACGGAGCGCACGAAGTTGGCGGGCGCTGTGCTGGCCCCCCTCGACGAGTGGCGACGCATCCCTGACTTGCACGGCTGCGTGGACGCGGTGGGCGAGTATGTCCGGGGTCATGTGACGTACCTACCCGGCGCGACATCGGTATCGTCGACGGCGCAGGAGGCGTGGGACATCGGCGAAGGCGTGTGTCAAGACATCACGCACATCACGATTGGACTGTTGCGCCAAGTCGGCATCCCGTCGCGCTACGTCTCGGGCTACCTGTACCCGTCGGACCATGGTGAGGTCGGAGTCGGCGCCGCGGGCCAGAGTCACGCGTGGATCGAGTACTTCAGCGGCGCGTGGACGGGCATGGATCCCACCAATGGGATTCCCGAGACGGAGCGCCACATCTACGTGGGCAGTGGGCGCGACTACGACGACGTCGCACCGTTGAAGGGCGTCTATCAGGGTGCCGCGTCGTCGAGTCTCGGTGTCATTGTCGAGATGACGCGAACGCACTGATTAGTCCGACAACGGTTAGCGAGTGGAGATGTCAATCATCGGATGTTGTGACGGTCGAAGAAATCGTAGAACCCGCAGTAGGTCGACTCTGGGAATTGCGACACAGCCCGTGGTCGGGGCGCCAATGGAGACGTGAAGAAAGATCGCCGAGCCTGCGCCCGGCACGACCGGACGATGGTTGTACTCAATCACCGCGAAGTAGTCATACTGAGGCTTGACTTCCCAGAGTGGTTCGGAGTCGCCGCCGAAGGTCGGTGACGTGCCACAACCGACGTGGACGAAGTGGTTGTACAGACCAGATGAGGACTGTTCGTCCCACCAGTCACCGCACACCAACTGGTGGTAGCGGTAGGCAACGCCGGGATTGGCATCGTTGCCGTACATCGTTGACTGGATTGCGAAGAGCCCAATCGGCGTAGTGTCGTCCCCCTCGTGATGGTGGGTGGAGAGGCCATTGCTACCGACGTTCGCGCCGTAGGGGCCGTCGACCAGGTGAAAGCATGTCCCGACTCGCTCAAAGACAGCGAGTGACGCGACGGTCGAACGCGGTGTAGGAGCGATGACCGTGATCAGTTGGTCGGTCGTCGACGGGGTCGCTATGGAATCGGCGATGGCGTTGCACGATGAGGCGAGCTGCGGTGTGGTTGCGGCGTCGACGTTCGACGTACCGGCAAGACCAACAAAGGAGACGAGCAACGCGAGCG
>DATCCA010000079.1:0-9823 GCA_036511575.1 Acidimicrobiales bacterium | reverse complement strand
GTCGGGCCTGCTCGGCGACACACTCGACTACGAGACGTTCCTCATGTCGGAACGGACCGGCTTTGAATGGCCCACGCTCGATGAGCGCTCCGCCGCCATCATGTGTTACACGTCGGGCACGACAGGCAACCCCAAGGGTGTGGTGTATTCACACCGCTCGACGTGGCTCCATTCAATGGCGTCAACGACCGCGAACTCCGTGGGATTCTGCGAGCGCGATCGATGCCTGCTCATCGTGCCGATGTTCCACGTGAACGCGTGGGGCGCTGCCTACACGGCCTTCTTCGCCGGTGCTGAGCTGATCATGCCCCAGATGCTCCTTCAGGGTGAGCCGCTCGTAAAGATGATTCGCGAACTTCGCCCCACCATTTCGCTCGGCGTGCCGACGATCTGGAACGACGTGCTGCGCGTGACCGAGAACGATCCCGACGCCGACCTCTCGAGTCTTCGCGGCGTGCTCGCGGGCGGCTCCGCGGTGCCGAGGTTCATGATCGAGGCCTTTCGTGACCGCTTCGGCATCGACATGATTCAGGGCTGGGGTATGACCGAGACGAGCCCGCTGGCCGCGGTGTCGATCCCGCCAGCTGGTACGCCCTACGACCAGGAGATTGACTACCGCGTGAAGGCCGGACGCGTGGTCGCCGGCGTCGAGATTCGCATTACCGCTGACGATGGTTCAGTGTTGCCGCGAGACGGCAAGACCGTCGGCGAGTTTGAGATTCGCGGACCGTGGATCACCGGCTCCTACTACGGTGTCGACGACCCGGAGAAGTTTCACGACGACTGGTTGCGCACCGGCGACATTGGCACGATCGATGGTGAAGGCTTCATGACCATCAGCGACCGAACGAAGGACGTCATCAAGTCCGGCGGCGAGTGGATCAGTTCCGTGGAACTCGAAGGAGCGGTGATGGCCCATCCCGCAGTCTTTGAATCAGCGGTCGTGGCGGTGCCTGATGACCGCTGGCAAGAGCGACCGTTGTGTTGCGTGGTCTTACGTCCCGGTCACAGTGCGACCGCCGAAAATCTACGCGACTTCCTTTCCTCGAGGGTGGCGAAATGGTGGCTGCCCGAGCGCTGGGCCTTCATCGAGACCGTTCCGAAGACCAGTGTCGGCAAGTTTGACAAGAAGGTGTTGCGTGCGCAGTACGCCGCGGGCGAACTTCCCTACGTGACGCTCGACTAGTGACCTCCTTTGACGCCTTGGCCGACGAGGTCGCCGCTGTGGAGAGCCGTGTGGCGGACGCGATCTTTGACTCGGTGCGGGCGCAAATGCGAGACGATGACGACGCTGAGGCGAAGGAACTCGAGCGCCGGCTTTCCAAGGTTCGCCGCAGCCTCCAGAAGGCCGAGCACCTCCTACGAGGAGCCAACGAGGACTAGGTCCAGCCGTTTAGTTGATCGATCAGCAGACGCAAGTTCACGTAGTTGCGGCCGTCGAAGCTAAATGAGATCGTCTTCTCGTCCTCGAGCACGTACCCGGCGCCGCCTGCGAAGCGGGGAACTTGCACGGCGAGGTCCGCCAGTTGGGCGGGCGAGGGTGCGCGTTGGACCTTGACGTACGCTCGCTCCCCACGAACCTCGAAGCTCTCGTAGTTGGAGAAGAAGTGCTCGATCTCGGTCACGGCGTCGTCGACCGACGAACAGATGCGTACGAGACACATGTCGTTGACATCGATGTAGTTGCCCGCAATGATCGCGTCCTCTACAAAGGAGAGCCACTTCGTCCAGAAGGTGCCGCTGGGGGTATCAATGAGGACAACCGGCGCCGGTGACGTCTTGCCCGTGTGGAGGAGGGTCAGGACCTCAAAGGCCTCGTCCATCGTCCCAAGTCCGCCGGGAAAGATCGCGAAGGCGTTGGAGGGGCGCGTCATGGCGACCTTGCGCGTGAAGAAGTACTGCATCGCCACCAGCATCGTCTCGGCGTCGATGTACGGGTTGGCGAACTGCTCGAAGGGAAGTTCGATGTTGACGCCGAGTGTGTGTCCTCGTCCCGCCCCTTTCGCGGACGCCTCCATGATGCCTGGCCCGGCGCCGGACACAATCATCCAGTTCCGTGCTGCCATCTCCTCACCCAGTTGACGAGCCATCTCGAAGAGGGTGGCGTCGATATTGGTTCGCGCGGAGCCAAAGACCGCGAGTTTGGGCACGTCGCGCCAGGCCGAGAACATTGCGGACGCTTCGACGAGTTCGTTGAGCGCGTTCACGGCAACGCGCAGGTCACCAATGTCACCATCAACGGTGGCCAACTCGACGAAACGAACGAGCAGAGTTCGAAGGACGTCAATCCGCTCCGGCGACAGCGGCGACGCTCGTTGCAGGTCGCCAAGAAACGCTTCGATCAATTCATCCACGGCTACAACGTCTGGTACAGGGTGCTGCGCTGCACGAGTGGCCGACCGAGGGGCTCAACGAGCGCCTCGAGCGTGTCCACGTCCATCTCCTGGCCGTGCGTGGCACCGGCCGCCCGCGAGATGTTCTCGTCCATCAAGGTGCCACCAACGTCGTTCGCGCCCGCTTGAAGAATCCGACGAGAGCCATCGATGCCCATCTTCACCCAACTCACTTGGATGTTGTCAATGAGTGTGGCGTAGTGCAAACGTGCGACCGAGTGCATCAAGACGGCTTCGCGGAACGTCGGGCCTCGTCGCGCGCGACCCTTCAGAAAGATTGGCGTTGCCATGTGCACAAAGGGCAGGGGCACGAACTCGGTGAAGCCACCGGTCTCCTTCTGCAGGTCGCGCGTGCGCAGAAGGTGCGTCGCCCAACTGTCGACACCCTCAACGGCGCCAAACATGATCGTGATGTTTGATCGAAGTCCGACACTGTGGGCGGCACGATGGACGTCAAGCCACTGCTGAGAGTTGATCTTGTCCGGGCAGAGTTCTTTGCGAATGTCATCATCAAGAATTTCGGCCGCGGTGCCGGGCAACGTCTTCAACCCGGCGTCCTTCAGTCGAGTGAGATAGGTCACGAGGTCCACCTCGGAACGTCGGGCACCTTCAAAGACCTCAAGCGCGCTAAATGCGTGAATGTGAATCTTCGGCGAGCCTGCTCGCACGGCGGCCACGACATGGATGTAGTAGTCGCCGTCGAATTTAGGGTGAATACCCCCCTGCAGACAGACTTCCGTTGCGCCTTTGGCTTCGGCTTCGCGGACTCGCTCGCTGATCTCATCCAAGGTCAGCAGGTAGGGGTCGCCACGAAGGTTGAGCGACAATGGGCCCTTCGAAAATGCACAGAAGCGGCATTTGAACGTGCAGACGTTCGTGTAGTTGATGTTGCGATTGATCACGAACGTGACATCGTCTCCGACCAGGTCTTTTCGAAGATTGTCCGCGAGGTCAACGACCGCATTGAAGTCAGCACCCCTGGCGTTAAAAAGCGTTGTAAGTTCCTCCCGGTCCAAGTCGTAGCCGGGCACGTAGCGCGCCAGGAGCGACGACACCGCCGTCGTTCGCGCCCGCGACGTGGGAGGTGAAGGCGGCATCTCGTCCGAACCCGACGCCCACGTGTCATTGCGTGCGAGAAATTCTGAATCGGCGTGCGAAAGGACGAAGGGCCGCACCTTGGCGTCAAGAAAACCCTGGTCACCTTCGATGAACTCCGGGTAGACGGTGAGTCGTGGCTCGAGATTGAATCCGCGGGCATCGCACTCAGCGGCCAACGCCGTGAGAGCGGGCCACGCGCGCTCGGGATTGACGTGATCGGCGGTGACCGGCGAGATGCCGCCGAAGTCGTCGATGCCAAAAGCCAGGAGGCGCGTCGGGTCGTCGCTCAGGTTGGGCGGCGCCTGCAGGTGGATGGTGTCGGGAAGAATGAGACGCGCCACGGCAATCGTCCAGTGGAACTCTTCGTCGGATGCCGCTGGCTCCTTCGCCATTGCGGTGCGCGGCTTGGGCAGGAAGTTCTGAATGATCACTTCCTGGACGTGGCCGAACTCCTCGTGCGACGCGGCAATCGCCTCGAGCGTGGCGAGCCGCTCTTCGCGCGTCTCGCCAATACCCACGAGGAGTCCGGTCGTAAAGGCGATACGTAGCTCGCCCGCGAAACGCAGCGTGTCAAGGCGCCGTTGCGGGTCTTTGTCCGGCGCGAGACGGTGCGCCGCCAGGTCAGCGAGCGACTCAAGCATCATTCCCTGCGACGCAGCGACCGTGCGCAGTTGCGCCAGTTCATTGCGGTACAGGGCGCCGGCGTTGGCATGTGGGAGTAGACCCGTGCTCTCGAGCACCATCTGAGCGGCGTTCGCGACGTAGTCGACGGTCGACTGGTAGCCGCGAGCCGCGAGCCAGCGCGCGGCTTCGTCGTAGCGCAGTTCGGGACGCTCACCGAGCGTAAACAGTGCCTCCGTGCAACCGGCGTCACGCCCAGCCTGAGCGACCGCCATCACTTCATCGAGGCTCATGTACGGGGACTCCACGTGCGCGGGTGCCTGGGCAAACGTGCAGTACCCGCAACGGTCACGACAGAGTTTGGTCAGCGGTATGAACACCTTTGGTGAGTAGGTGACGACGTAGCCATGGGCGGCGCGCGCTTTGGCGAACGCGTGGCTCGCGAGCCCTTCGAGTGGAGTGTTGAGCAGATCGCGGTGGGAGGCGGTTTCGCGCAGCGTCGTCATCGCGCCATCCTATGTCGCGAGGTTCAAGAACGGTCCCAAAATTTGTACGTTGTCAACGCCCGAACACCGCTCCATGGCGAGTCCCGAGCGCCAAGTCAACCGGGCGCAGTGGCGTTAGTTCGTGCCCTGCTGCTTCTGGGCGACCGTCTTGAGGAGATCCTCGTACGACGCGACGAACGCGGCGACGCCATCGGTTTCGAGCTTGTCGGTCGCGGCCGCCAGGGAGACGTTCTCGGGCAGGTCATCGATCACCGAAGCCAACGCTCGGATGCTCGCGTCGTTGAGCAACCTCGACGCGGCGAAGTGACCGTGGTCGAGGACCGCAACCAACGTGGCGTCGGGCATCGTGTTCACCGTCTCATCGGCGACGATCGTGTCGACGTAGAGGAGGTCGGGGTACGTCGGGTTTTTCGTCGAGGTTGACGCCCAGAGCGGACGCTGCACCTGTGCACCGGCCGCAATCAGCGCCTGTGCACGCTCAGAGGCCATGCGACGACGGAAGAGTTCGTACGCGCCCGCAGCCTGGGCATTCGCGATCTTCCCGCGAAGCGGGTCACCCTCGGGCAACTGTGGGTCAATCAACACGTCGACGCGAGACAAGAAGAACGATGCGACGCTACCGATCGTGGCGATGTCGCTTCGATGCGTGAGGGCGAGTTCGAGGCCCTCCATCCATGCGGTGATGACTTCGTTATAGCGCTCGAGTGAAAAGATCAAGGTCACGTTCACGTTGATGCCGGCCCCGAGCACTTCAGTGATCGCGGGAAGTCCCTCCTTCGTTCCAGGAATCTTGATCATGACGTTTTCGCGCCCAACTTCGGCCGCGAGACGCTTGGCGGCCGTCACCGTTGCGACGGTGTCGCGCGCGAGCCGTGGTGAAACTTCGAGTGAGACGTAGCCGTCGCAGTAGCGGCGAGTCTTGCCGGCGAACTGGGCGATGGACAGCGTGTGGACCTCAGAGAGCACGTCACAGGCATCGCGCACGTCGCGCACCGCAAGTTCTTCGAAGAGGACTTCGGGATCAACGTCCGTCTTCCCCTGGAGCAGTTCGTCGTACGCCGACGATGTGGCCAACGTCTTTTGGAAGATTGAGGGGTTGGACGTCACGCCGCGCACACCCTGTGTCACCAGCCCGGCCAACGTGCCGTCGTTCAGCCAGTCTCGACGAATGTTGTCAATCCAGGGGCTCTGGCCGTACTGGTCATAAAGGTTATTCAGTTTCGTGTGTTTTAAGTCGAAAGTCATGCTTCGCCTCTTTCTGGTTAAAAAACTGAGTGCCATGAATGCCATTATTCATCGCCGAGAACGTCGTGCACGTGTGCGACCACCGTCGCGGCCGTCATGTTGAAGTAATCGAGGACGTACGCGCTCGGAGCCGAGAGTCCAAAGGTATCGATGCCAATTGCTTCATCGACGTATTTCGTCCATCCAAGCGTGGCGCCCGCTTCGAGCGACACTGAGGGAATCGTGCGGCGAAGTACGGAGTTTCGATAGTCGAGCGGTTGCGCATCAAAGCAGCGCCAACACGGAAGTGCGACGACTCTGGTCACGATGTTCTGCTTCGCCAACTCATCACACGCGCTGAGACAGACTCCAACCTCTGACCCGGTAGCGACCAACGTGAAGACCGCATTGTCCGCATCACGCACGACGTAGCCACCGCGTCGAGCACCGAGCGCGGACGCTTTCGCGTCCTCGGTCGAGAACACGGGCATGTCCTGACGCGACAGCACCATGGCAGTCGGCATCGGCTGATTTGCACTGAGAAACTCCGCAACCAAGTCGAGCGTTTCATTCGCGTCTGACGGGCGTACGACGTGGAGGTTGGGCATAGCCCGCAGCGCCATGAGATGTTCAATGGGCTCGTGCGTCGGGCCGTCTTCGCCGACGCCCACGGAGTCGTGCGTGTACACGAACATCACGCCCGCTTCGCTCAGCGCTGCGAGCCGCACCGCCGGACGGGCGTAGTCACTGAAGACGAAGAACGTCGAGCCGAGTGGACGTAGGCCGCCGTGGCAGGCCTGTCCGGTCAAGTTTGCGCTCATGGCGAACTCGCGAATGCCGTAGTGGAACTGTCGCCCGCCGGGATTCGTCGCACTCTGCACTGACAACTGGGAGAGCGTCATACCCGTGTTGTCAGTCAAGTCGGCCGAGCCGGCGGTGATGCCAGGGGTCTGGATCGCGTAGGTGTCCATGGCACGTTGCATGGCCTTGCGAGTTGCGACCTTCGTGCCCGCTTCAAACAACTCGGCCGTGGTCGTGATGGTTGCCGCTCCATCGTTATCCAACTGTTCGAGCAGCTTGACGCCCTTGGCACCGGCCGCACTGACGCGGGCCTCCCACGCGACACGCGCCTGGCGCTGTTCGCCCAATGTCGCGAGCACCTGGCTCGGTACGTCGGGATCGAAGTGGAACGGCTCGTCCGGCACGCCGAGGATGGCCTTCGCTTCACTGATGTTCGCTGCACTGAAGGGCGAGCCGTGCGCCTCACGCGTGTCCATCATCTCGGGCGAGGGAAAGCCAATGTGCGATCGCACGACGATCAATGTCGGGCGCGACGTCTCAGCTATCGCTTCGCGCATCGCCCCTTCGAGGGCGTCGAGGTCGTTCGCCTTTTCGCCCACGTCAATCACCTGCCAGCCGTACGCCGCGAACCGCGCCACCGCGTCGTCGTGGTACGCGAGTTCGGTCGGGCCGTCAATCGTGATGTGGTTGTTGTCGTAGAAGATTGTGAGGTGGTCAAGTCCGAGTGAACCGGCCAGCGACGCCGCCTCGTGGCTGACGCCCTCCTCAAAACAGCCGTCGCCGGCGATCACCCACGTGCGGTGATCTACGAGGTCACTGCCGAAGTCACTTCGAAGGATTCGCTCCGCGATCGCCATGCCCACGCCGTTAGCAATACCTTGGCCGAGCGGGCCGGTCGTCACTTCGACCGTGGGGGCGACGCCGCGCTCGGGGTGACCCGGGGTGCGCGAATGGGGTTGACGGAACGCACGCAGGTCATCAACGCTCAAGTCGTAGCCAAATTCGTGGGCGAGTGCGTACTGCAGAATGCAACAGTGTCCGTTGCTCAAGATGAATCGGTCTCGGTCGCTCCATAGGGGGTCGGCAGGGTCGTGTCGCATAACACGGCCCCAGAGCGTGACGCCGAGTGGTGCGAGTGCCATTGCGGTGCCGCTGTGACCGGACTTCGCCGCCGCGGGAGCGTCCATGGCCACCGCGGAGATTTCGCGAATGACCTTTCCTTCGAGGTCGGTCGCTCCGTGGAACATGTTGTCAGCCATGGCTATGAGAGTAGTGAATTGGCACGCGCGAACGAGCGAAGTGTTGCCGGTAGCCTCTGGCAATGGCCCTGCAAGTTCCGCCCAACTGTGACCTGACCCTAGGTCTCACCTGTCTCGAAAAGGGCGACGATTACTCGACCGTGTGGCGAATGCGCGTTGATGAGCGATTCCTGAACCCCGCCGGTCTCGTCCAAGGTGGATTCCTTTCCGCGATGATGGACTCCGCCATGGGCGCGTCCGCGGTGCTGAGTGTCGCAGGTCGAAAGGTATTCGTCGCGAACACCGAAATGAAGTCGTCGTTCTTGCGGCCCGTGCGCGCGGGCGCGCAGCTCACCTGCACGGCAACGGTCTTGAAGCGGGGATCAGTGGTGGCCTTTCTCGGCGCGGAGATTGTCGACGAAGAGCAGAATCTCGTCGCGACCGGCAGTTCTACCTACCTCATCAAAGAACGTCAGGGGTAGGGTGGAGTCATGAAAAAGGCGGCGTGGCGCAAGTTGGTTCGTGGATCCACCATCCAGCGCGACCTCGAGGAGATCAAGGATCTCGCGGTCCAGTACATCAAGGAAGAGACGGTGCAGCCGCTGAAGGACCTGGGTCGTTTCGTGGCGTGGGGATCGGCCGGCAGCCTGTTGGTGGGCTTTGGCGTGGCCCTGATGTTGCTCGGCGCCCTGCGCTTCCTCCAGGAGCAGTTTCCAGTGCTCGACGGCACGCTTTCGTGGCTGCCGTATTTGATCATCGTGGTACTCGCCGCTGCGGTCGTGGCACTTACGTTCTGGCGAATCGTGAGCGGCACCGCGAAAAGGCGACTCAAGGACACCAAGTGAAGTCAACCGTGCGCGTGCAGTCCGAGACCCGCCGCAAGCTCGAGTCGTCCATACGCGCACTCCTGCCGAGCGAGAGTGAGCTCAACGAATTGACGCCGTCCAAGAACACCACCGTCTCCGCCGTGGGCGTTGGGGGCATCATGACGGGCTACGTGTGGGGACGTGTTCGCGGTCGCCAGATCCGCAAGCGTCATAAAAAGTGATGCTGCGCAAACTCTTCAACGTGGCGACAGCGAGCGCAGTAGCGAAAGCGTGGGAGACCAAGTCCAAGAAGTGGCTCGGTGTTGCCGGGGCGCTCGTACTGTTCCGATTGCTCGATTCGCGGGCCGCGCGTAAACCGGCGTCGAAAAAGTCCACCGGGTGAGTGCCGCCGAACTGAAACTCGGCGAGCGCGTGATGTTGATTGACGCGAAGGATCGCCATTACCTGATCACCCTTCGCGCGGACGCCGAGTTCCATACGCACGCCGGCATTGTCCAGCACAACGACCTCATTGGTTCCCTCGAGGGTTCACTGATTCGCGGAAGCACGGAGCGCAGTTTCTTGGTGCTTCGCCCGACGCTCTCGGACGTCGTGTTGAAGATGCCCCGCGGTGCGCAGGTGATCTATCCCAAGGACCTCGGGACGATTCTCATGCAGGCGGACATTGGACCGGGTATGCGCGTTCTCGAAGCCGGCGTGGGCTCGGGCGCACTTTCAATGACGCTGCTGCGCGCCGGGGCGTTCATCACGGGCTACGAGCTACGCGAGGACTTCGCCCAGCAGGCGATCAAGAACGTCCACGACATGTTGGGCACCGACGTTCCCTACGATGTCCAGATTCGCGATGTCACCCACGGCATCGATGAAGTTGACCTCGATCGAATCGTGCTCGACATGCCCGAGCCGTGGGACGTGGTCAAGCACGCCGAAGGGGCGCTGCGACCCGGGGGAATACTGCTCTGCTATCTGCCCACGATTAATCAGACCCAGCTCCTACGTGAGACGCTGCGACAGCACTCATTCGGTCTCGAAGAAACAGTGGAGATTCTGCGTCGCACGTGGCACATTGACGGTCGTTCCGTACGGCCCGATCACCGCATGGTCGCACACACCGG
>DATCCA010000078.1:0-29924 GCA_036511575.1 Acidimicrobiales bacterium | reverse complement strand
CGGTCGTTTCACAAGATGGACGCCGCAATGATCGATGCGGTCATTGACGTCCACCTCAAGGGTGCGTTGTACGTCAGTCAGCCGGCGTTTCGATTGATGCGCGAACAACGATACGGACGCATCGTGAACACGAGTTCCGCGTCGGGTCTCTTCGGCAACTACGGACAGGCCAACTACGGCGCCGCCAAGGCCGGACTGGCGGGACTCACGCGAGTACTCGCGATCGAGGGGAGTGCGCACGGGATCAAGGTGAACGCCATCGCTCCAATCGCGCTGACCCGAATGACCCAAGGCATCCTCGGTGACCTCGCTGCCAAGGTCTCGCCTGATTCAGTCAGTCCGATGGTGGCGTACCTCGCCAGTGAGGAGTGTGCGGTCAACGGGAACGTGTATTCGGTTGCGGGAGGTCGTCTCGCAAGAATCCTCGTTGTCGAAACGCACGGTGTCGTGCTGCACGAGAACACGCTCGAAATGATCTCCGAAAATATCTCGGCGATCGACGAACTCGACCCGTTACGTTTGCTCGAACCGTTGTCGCTGGACGAGGAGTCGACGATCATCGCTAAGGCCGTCTCCGAAGCGTGGTAGGACTTCGGCGGCATTCGATTGATGCCGAGGAGTTCCACAATGGGCTGAAGTTGCGTGCCCCAAGTGCGATCCAAACGCCCGTCGCATCGTGATCACTTCGTTGCAGGCATAACGCCAACGACGCTCCTTGTGCGCCGACGAGCAAGGCACCTTCGCGCGTGACGACTCGGTCGACACTGGTTCAACGCGGTCAATGTGCGTAGGGTGTCGAAAAGGGAGGTGCCGGAAATGTTTGAGAACAAAGTGGCGGTGGTCACGGGCGGAACGAGGGGGATTGGGAAAGCCATAACGTTGGCGCTCGCAGAACAGGGCGCTCACGTGTGCGCGAGTTATGTCTCAAATGGCGAGTCGGCCGAAGCGATGCGCGACGAAGCAGCGAAACTCGGGTACTCCATCAGCGTCCACCAGATGGACGTGGGCCACCCTGAGGACTGCGTTCGATTCATCAACGAGTCCCTGGAAGCGAACGGACAGGTCGACTATCTCATCAACAACGCCGGGATCAATGTCGACCGTACCGTTCGACGGATGACCATTGACGAGTGGCATACGGTAATGCGGATCAACATCTCGGGTTGCTTCTACATGGTGAAGGCGGTCGTCGAACACATGATCGAGCGTGGTTCAGGGCGAATCGTCAACATCAGTTCGATTATCGGCGAAACGGGAAACGTGGGACAGGCCAACTATGCCACCGCGAAATCCGGAATGCACGGACTCACCAAGACCTTGGCCCTCGAACTGGCGAAGAAGGGGATCACCGTTAATTGCGTCGCTCCCGGATTCATCAGCACCGACATGATGGCGACGGTGCCCGAATCGGTACTGGAGAACATCGTGGCGCGCATCCCCGTGGGCCGTCTAGGAGGACCGGAAGAGGTCGCCTACGTCGTCACGAGTCTTCTTGACGACCGCGCGTCCTACGTCACTGGGGCGGTCGTTCCCGTCAACGGGGGACTCGATATGTGACGATGTCGATCGTGACATCGCACTGCCTATCCCGCCGACGGACGTCGAAGAACCAAGGAGTGCGAGTGGAGGTACGGAGATTCGAACTCCGGACCCCTTGCATGCCATGCAAGTGCTCTACCAGCTGAGCTATACCCCCAAAGGTCCAACGATTCTAACACTCGGTGGAACGGCCATTTTCTCGACTACGACAGTATCGCTTCCATGAGATTCGTGGGTTGTGACAGAAACGGTGAATGGTCACTCGCGAGATCGAACACAATGTCGCAACGCTCCGACATGTGTTCCTGGAGAAGGGGATCGATAGCTCGATCGAGGGTGCAACGAATATAGAGCGAGTCCACTTCAGAGTCCGCAGACGTCCTCTTTGATCGAAAACTTGCAGTGGTTTGCGTAGAGAGTTTGTCGACCGCCCAACTCGCAATGGCCGACGGGCAGTCGTTATAGAGCGCGGCCGAGGCGAGGTTGCGGTTAAGTCGCAGGTAGTCTCCGTCCACTTCAATCGCCTCGTCGAGTTTCGTGGGTACTCGCACCGTGCGCGCCGTCTCAGTTGCGCTTTGGCCTTCTTTCGGCACCAACGCCGCGATGTACACGATTCGTTCGAGGTTCGGAATACGTGGCGCGACCTCCGTGACGACTGCACCGCCGTAACTATGTCCGACGAGTATGTAGTGACCATCCCTATGCACTGTCGCCGCGACGGCCGCGGCGTCGGCAGCCAAGTCCGTTAATGGTTTCGCCCCATTCCTCGAACTTGGCAGGTCGATGGCAATCCACTTGATGCCGCGACGGTCGAACTCAGCGGCGAGTTTTTGCCAGCACCATGCCCCGCCCCAACCGCCGTGAACGAGAAGGTATGTCGGAATGCTCATAACGATACCGTTCGCGAAGAGGAGAGTCGCCTTGAAATCCCTAGAATGGATGGATGGCGCGGCCTTTTAATGTCACGGAAATAGAAGAGAAGTGGCAAGCCCGCTGGGCCGACGAGGGCACGTACCAAGTCGACAACGATGACCCTCGGGAGCGCTTTTACGCACTCTCCATGTACCCGTATCCGTCCGGTTCAGCGCACCAGGGCCACGTGCGGATCTACACATTCGGCGACGTCGTCGTGCGCTACCAAACCATGCTCGGCAAAGCCGTCCTTTCTCCCTTCGGCTTTGACTCCTTTGGCCTCCCGGCGGAGAACGCCGCCATCAAGGCCGGCAGTCACCCGCGGGTCTACACCGAGGCCCGAATGAGGGAACTGAAGGGCTCCCTGCTGCGTCTCGGGGCGGTCTACGACTGGCGCCGCGAGGTAATCAGCCACCACCCGAAGTACATGCGATGGTCCCAGGCCATTTTCATTGCGTTCTTCAATGCCGGTCTGGCCTACCGGGCCGAGGCCGTGGTCAATTGGTGTCCGGGGTGTGGCACGGTGCTCGCCAACGAACAGGTCCTTGCTGATGGAACGTGTGAGCGCTCCGGTGATCTCGTTGAGCGTCGCAACCTTGAGCAGTGGTTCTTCAAGATCACGGACTACGCCGAAGAACTGCTTCGCAACCTCGACACCCTCGACTGGCCACAACGCGTGGTCACCATGCAACGTAACTGGATTGGGCGAAGCGAAGGCGTCGAGTTCGACCTTCCCTTCGCGAACGATCGCTCGAAAGCAGTTCGGGTGTACACGACGCGTCCCGACACTGGCTTCGGCGTCACCTACGCCGTCGTTGCGCCCGAACACCCGATGCTCGAGGAACTGACGACCCCCGATCAACGCGACAGTGTCCAGGCACTCGTCGAGCGAGCATCCAAAGAGAGTGAAGTCGTTCGAACGTCGACCTCCGAAGGCGGCATTGCGCTCGAGAAGCGCGGCGCCTTTACCGGCAGTTTCGTCATCAATCCTTTCACGGACGAACAGGTCCCGGTCTACGTCGCCGACTACGTGCTGGGCACCTACGGGACCGGCGCGATCATGGCCGTACCGGGGGAGGACGAGCGCGACTTCGCCTTCGCCAGTGTCTACGGGCTGCCCGTGGTGCGCACGACCCAACCTCCCGAAGGATTCGATGGTGGCGCCTACAGCGGTGAGGGTGAGCACATCAACTCTGAGTTTCTGAACGGCTTAGACGTCGCCGAAGCGAAGACCAAGGCCGCCGAGTTTCTCGCAGCACACGCCAATGGCATTTGGAAAGTGAACTACCGCCTGCGCGACTGGCTCGTCTCACGTCAGCGCTTCTGGGGATGCCCAATACCTATTATCTACTGCGACGTACACGGAACGGTGCCGGTGCCTGATGACCAGTTGCCGGTGCTCGCCCCCGATGACGTGGTGATGGACAAGAGCGGCCAGTCGCCGTTGGCGACCCACGACGGGTTCCGCAATACCACCTGCCCAATTTGTGGAGGACCGGCGCGACGCGAGACCGACACGATGGACACGTTCTGCGACTCTTCGTGGTACTTCCTGCGCTACGCCGATCCGTGGACGGACGGCAAAGCCTTCGACCCGGGCGAAGCCGCGAAGTGGATGCCGGTCGATCAGTACGTCGGCGGCATCGAGCACGCGATACTTCACCTGCTCTATGCGCGGTTCTATTTGAAGGCGCTCGACGATCTTGGCTGGGCGCCGGGACTGCCCCGTGAGCCATTCACCCGACTGTTCTCTCAGGGCATGATCCGACTCTCAGGATCGAAGATGTCCAAGTCCAAAGGCAATCTCGTCGCGCCTCAGGAGTACTTCGACTTCGTGGGGGCCGATGGCCTGCGACTCTTCCACCTCTTCGCGGGACCCCCGGCCGACGACTTCGACTGGACTGACCAGACCGACGAGATCATTGAAGGTTGTGGTCGATTCCTTGATCGCTTCTACCGATTAACCCAGTACCACGAGGTCAACTTCCACGATGGTGTCGACGAAAGCGACGTCGACGTGCGTCGAGCCGTACATCGAACGATCGCCAGGGTCACCGAAGAGTTCGAGGGATGGAGCCACAACATCGCGGTCGCGGCGCTCATGGAACTGTTCAATACGGTGTCCAAGTGGGCGCGGAGCGACCACGGCGCTGAACGCACGACGTTGGATGAGGCAATTGACGCAATGCTCAAAATGCTTGCGCCAATGTCGCCGCACGTCACCGCCGAAATCTGGGAGATGCGCTACCCCGACAAGGCGACCGTGCACCTCCAGGCGTGGCCCGTCGCTGACCCCGAACTGGTGAAGCACTCGACGATCACGATGGTGATTCAAATCAACGGCAAGGTCAAGGCCCGTCTCGAGGTACCGCCGGATATCTCCATGGCCGACGCCGAGACCGAAGCGCTCGAAGTCAACGCCATCAGCCTGGCGCTTGCGGGTGCGACGCCCAAGAGGATTGTGTCGCGACCACCTCGGTTGGTCAACATCATCGTCTGATGAGCAAGCATCCGACGAAAGAATCCGACACCACGGTCACGATTGAGGCGCCACGCTTCGATCGGCCGGAAGTTGAGATTCGCGCTTCCTCGCGGCGCAAGAAGACCGGCACGGCCCATTGGTCGGGCAGTCGCATCGTCGTGCAGATTCCTGCGCGCATACGGGGCCGCGAGCGTACGACCTTTGTTGACGACCTCGTCGAACGCCTCATGACTCAACGTCCTCAGAACGCGGCGGGCGATGGGGCGTTGGAGGAGCGAGCGTTGGCGCTCGCCGAGCAGTACAACGACGGCGTGGTGCCCAGTTCCGTTCGCTGGGTGAAGAATCAACAGGCCCGTTGGGCGTCGTGTTCACCGGCGAGTCGAGAGATCCGCATCTCGAGTCGACTCCGTCAGTGTCCGGAGTGGGTGATCGACGCGGTCCTCGTCCACGAGTTGGCCCATCTCCAGGAAGTCGGTCACACGGCGAAGTTCAACGAGCTCGCTGAGCGCTATCCCCGTCAGCAAGAGAGTGCACTCTTCCTAGAGGGGTACGCGCTCGGACTCGGTCTTCGCATTGAAGAGGGCGACGTCGACGTGAGCGAGGACTAACCGATCCCCAACTGCGCCCGGATGTCCTCGGGCACGAAGTTGTTCTCGGTCGTCGTCTCGGCCTCAACGAGCTCGACCAGTCGATTCGCCACTTCGATCGGATTACGTTGCCCGGTGGTGACGAAGTCACCGATCACACGAAAGAGTTCCGCTTCGGATCCGTTCAGTGATTGGTCGCCGAACCACTCCCACATTGAGTCGGCCATTCGGTCGTTGAAGCCGGTCAGGTACGGGCCGGGGTTGATCAACGTGACGTCGATGCCGAGCGGAGCGAGTTCGCCGCGCATGGCCTTACCCATTGCCTCGAGCGCGTGCTTGGTCATTGAGTAGGGACCAAAGGCCGGCGCCGACAGGACGCCCGCAATCGACGACATGATGATGATGCGTCCACTCTTCTTCGCGACCATCTCCTTCAAGACCGCCTGGGTCACGTTCATCGTCCCGAAGACATTCACCTCGAAGAGGTAGCGAAGTCGTTCGAGGGGAACGTCGGCAATTGGGCCGGTCTGACCCGCGCCGGCGTTGTTGATTAGAACGTCGATGTCCCACGCGTGCACTTTGTCGACATCAGCGGTCGTGATGTCGAGTTTTTCGACCTGAAGTTGCGGCGACTCCGCACGCAGCGCGGCGGCCTGCCCCTCGGTCTCCGTCGTGGCGATGACGTGGTGTCCTCGGCTCGCCAGTTCGAGTGCGGCCAGTCGTCCGAAACCCGAGCCGGCGCCCGTAATCATGATGGTTTTGCTCATGGTCGCCACGATAGGCGAGCGGCTCAGTTGGTCTCTCCGCGAAGGAACTTCTCGAGTTCGGCGGCGAGTTCGTCACCGCTTGGAAGTTCTTCACTGATCGAGGCACCCTCGACTTCGTCGGCCGCCGCCTCGAGCTGCTCGACCATTGACGTGTGGTCGGGATTGTTCGTCACCAGGTCGTCCACGCGTTGGCGCGCCTCGTCGGCCGACACGCGAAGGGCGCTGGCGTCCAGGGTCAGTCCCGCGATGCTCGCGAGTCCGTCAATCAATGCTGCCGAGGCCTGGGGGTAGGGCATCGACGCGACGTAGTGCGGGACTCGGGCCCAGAGCGTCACGATCTCCATATCGACCTCGGAAAACCCAAGCTCGAGCGCTGAACTGATACCGGCCGGCACTTCGAGTTCGCCCGAGACCGTGCCGACCCTCGTGAGCAGGTGAGCGCTCGTGGCCGGGGCGGTGCCAATGATGCGAACTGGTCGGGTGTGCGGTGTGGGCGCAGGGAAGGCACCGAGTCCCACCACGAGTCGCACGTCGAATCGGCCCGCGGCGTCAGTGACGACGTCAACGAAGTCACTCCAATGAAAGTCCGGCTCGGGACCGACCAGAAAGAGAATGTCGGCGCCGTCGCCGTCGCGGCCAAAACGCAGTTGGATCTCGGGCCACGTCAACTCAGTCGTGACGCCGTCGACAATGCGGGCAATGGGGCGACGGGCCCGCTGGTCAATGAAGTACTCGGTGTCAAAAGTGGCGAGGACCTCGGTGTAAATCGTGTCGAGCAGGGTGCCAATGGCGTTGCTCGCACCGAGCCCCGCGTCAATCCATCCTTCCAAGGCAATGACCAGCACGGGCTCGCTGAGCTCGGGGTCCGCGAGGAAGATGATGTGGTCGTAGATCTCGTCGTCCATCATTTCCTCTCTAGCGTCATCTTCGCGCTCTCCGCCAGCATGGCGATGTACTTCGGATACTCAGCGACACTGCCCTGGTCGCCTCCCGCGGCGCCCGCGCTATAGCGCGCGTACACACCTTGCATGATGCACGCCAACTTCCAATAGCCGAATGCCTGATAATAAGCGACGTGAGAGAGGTCCAAATCTGAGTGCGACGCGTACGCGCGCAGTACCTGATCACGACTCTCGAAACCTCCCGCGGTCGTCGGCGACACTCCCAAAACATTTGCGGTCGGGTCCGACGGCTCGGCCCAATAGACGAGAAGGAGTCCCAGATCGGCGACCGGGTCACCGAGTGTGCAGATCTCCCAGTCGAGAATCGCGCGCACGGCGCCGCGTTCGTCGAGCACGGTGTTGTCGAGGCGATAGTCGCCGTGGACGACGGATACTCGCTGTTGGACCGGTATTTGGGCGCTCAATTGGTCACCGACGGCTTCGACGATCCCACCGTACTCAACGCCCTCGACGTGCATTTGCTCGTACTGGGTGCGCCAGCGCCGAAGTTGACGCTCGATGTAGCCGTCGTGACGGGCCAAATCCGACAGTCCCGCGGCGTCGACGTCGACGTCGTGCAGTTGCGACAGCGTCGACGCGAGGTGGCTGCCAATGACGCCACGAATCGACTCATCAAAGGTCGCTTCAGCCTCGGAACGGTCGCGCAGGATGGCTCCATCGACGAACTCCATGACGTAGAAGGGTCGTTCATTGACCTCTTCGTCGATACAGAGACCGAGCGGTTGGGCGACGGGGATGCCGAGAGGGTAGAGCGCTGAGATGACGGTGTGTTCGCGCACCATGTCGTGGGCGGTCGGTAGGACGTGACTGGTTGGTGGGCGACGCAGGGCGAAGGATCGACCGGTCGCGTCGGTCACTCGGTACGTGAGGTTGGAGCGCCCGCCGGCGATGAGTTCGAAGGTCAGTGGCGGGAGCGCACCGACATGTTCGCTCATCCACGCTGAGACGTTGGCCTCGTCGATTCCGATAGCCGCACTGTTCATAATCGAGGAGGCTAACAGCGCAATGTGACCCCTTCGGCGAGCGAACGACACCATTATGCTGTCGCACGTGACTGACGTAACCGACGCCACATTCGCCACCGCCGTGATCGAGCGGTCAATGACCGTGCCGGTCATTGTCGACCTCTGGGCTGACTGGTGTGGACCGTGCAAGACGCTTGGTCCCATCATTGAAAAGGTCATTGACGAGACGAACGGCGCCGTTGAATTGGCCAAGGTCGACGTCGACGCGAATCCCGAGGTTTCACAGGCGTTCGGGGTCCAATCGATACCCGCGGTCTTCGCGATTTCGGAGGGAAAGATCGTTGATTCCTTCGTTGGCGCATTGCCCGAATCGGCCGTGCGCGAATTCGTTGAGAAGTTGGCGCCGGGCGCGAGCAAAGTCGACCAACTGGTGGAGGCCGGTGACGAGGAGTCGCTACGCGCCGCATTGGAACTCGACGCGAACAATGTCGATGCCGCGGTCGCTTTGGGCGACTTCCTTCGACAAGCAGACCGGCTCGACGAGGCCGACGAGGTCCTGAAGCCATTTGAGAACGTCTTGGCGGCAAAGACCGTGCTCGCACGAATCCGCCTTCAACGTAGCGGCGTCACCCTGGACGGCGACCTCGACCTCACGCTCGATCATCTCTTGGAGCAGTCAACGGGAGAGGGGAGTGCGAAAGACCGTCTTTTGGAGATCCTCGACGCCCTCGGTCCCGAGGACCCGCGCTACGTCTCCTATCGACGCAAGCTCGCCAGTCGTCTCTACTAGTGCGGGTCTATCGACCTGAGCACCCGCTCACGCTCTCGCTGGGCGTCGCGTCCTACGACATCACGTCCAGAGCCCTCGTGATGGGGATCTTGAATCGTACGCACGATTCGTTCTTCGAGCCGGCCGCGACATTCGACCTGGACGCGCTGTACGCGAGAGCGGACCACTTGGTCACTGACGGCGCCGACCTGCTCGATATCGGTGGCGTGAGGGCCGGTCCGGGCGACGAAGTGAGTGAAGGCGAAGAACTCGACCGAGTGGTGGACGTCGTGGCCCATCTGGTCGAGCGTTTCGATGTCCCTATAAGTATTGACACGTGGCGCGCCTCGGTCGCCAAGGCCTGCTTCGCCGAAGGTGCGTGCGTGGGCAACGACATCAGCGGATTTGGTGACCCCGACTACCTCACTGTCGCCGCGCACGCTGGTGCGACCGTGGTGGCCACGCACATTCGACTTCGCCCACGGGTGGCCGACCCCGATCCCCACTACGAAGACGTCACCCAGAGCGTCACTGAATTCTTGCTCGAGCGCCGCCAGCGTGCCTTGGACGTCGGCATCACCACGGACAAGATCGTCCTCGATGCCGGACTCGATCTCGGCAAGACCGCCAGCCAGTCGTTGCAACTACTGCGCGACTCGGACCGATTGGCGTCACTCGGATCGCCACTGCTTCTTTCGGCGTCGAACAAGACCTTCCTCGGCGTCCTCTTCGACGTACCGGTCACCGAGCGCCGCGGACCGTCGCTGGCCGCGACGGCGCTCGGCATTGGTGCGGGTTGTCGTATCGTTCGGGTTCATGACGTCCTGGGTGCGGTTCGAGTGCGCGACGTGCTGGCGAGTCTCATTGAAGAAAACGCATGAGTAGAGCGGCCAGCGTCTGTGTGGTCGGCACCGACGCAACCATGGTCTACGACGCCGTGCACAACGTCATCGCCGGCGCCCTGGGCGATCTCGACCCTTCGTTCGCGCTCCAAGACTTCACCGCCAAGGACGTGACGTCCTCCGGCGGTGAATCCGTGGCGCCGCGTGTCCTCGAAGCTCTCAATACGCCGCCCTTCCTCGTCGAACGCCGCGTGGTCGTCGTGCGTGACGCGCAGTCGTTGCTGAGCGACGAGGTCACCGACCTGCTCGCGTGGATGAGCGACCCGGCCCCTTCGGTCGTCCTCGTGCTCGCCGTCGTGGGCACGAGGGCCAACAAACTCGTGAAGGGCGCTGGAGAAGTCGTCGAGGTGAACGTCTCGTCGAGGTCGGCTGACCGGGTTACCTTCGTCGAAACCAAGATGGCGGACTATCGCGTGACCATCGATCACGCCACCGCTCTCAAGGTGACTGATCAACTCGGCGACGACGTCGCGCGCGTGGACGCACTGGCGCGCACACTCCAAGCGATCTACGGGACGGCGCCGCTCAACTTCTCGCACATTGAGCCGTACTTGGGTGACGCCGGTGACGTGCCCGAATGGGACCTGACCGACGCCATTGACAGTGGTGACGCGACCAAGGCCATTGTCGTGGCCCGTCGGATGCTCGACTCCAAAGGCCGCGCCGGACTGCAGATCGTGAACATTCTCCAACGCCACTATTTGCGCATGACCAAACTCGAGGGCAGCGGCGTGCGCAACGCCGAGGAGGCGGGCGTGTTGCTCGGCATCAAAGGTTTCCCCGCGCAGAAGTCCCTGGCGATGTCCCAACGCCTCGGACCGGAGCGGATTGCGACCGCGGTGCACTGGATCACCGACGCCGATTTAGCGCTGAAGGGTGGCGTCAGTTACGGCGGGAAAGACCTCAATACCGACATGGACGTGACTGACCTCACGGTCATTGAGATTCTGGTGGCGCGGCTCACCAAGATGACCCAGGGCGCGAGGCGCCGCTAGTCAATGGGATTGAAGCCCGACAACGACGTGGGTTAGGCGTTTTCCTTCAAGGTGGCGATGCGCTTCATCAGGCCACTCTTCTTGTTGGCGGCCTGGTTTTTGTGGATGATCTTCTTCGTGGCGGCCTTGTCGATGCGCTTGATCGCCGCGCGCAATGCCGTTTCCTCGTCCTCGGTACCGACCGCGGCAACGGCGTTCTTCACGCGGGTGCGCAGCTCTGACTTGACGGCCTTGTTGCGATCGCGCGCGACCACGTTCTGCTTGTTGCGCTTGATCTGGCTCTTAATGTTTGCCACGAAATTCCTCGTTCTCAGTGCGCGGAACAATGCTCCGGCGGGTTTTGCAATAATAGCAGCCCTCTTCGTACGCTTCGGCTGTGATGACGCGCGCAAGGGGGTGTGTAGCCTTGATGGACCGTGGCAACTCCTCCAACGACCGTTGATTCCAGCAAAATTCGGACCATCAGCATCATCGCGCACATCGATCACGGCAAGTCAACACTGTCGGACCGAATCCTCGAGATCACCGGCGCCGTCGATCCGCGTCTCATGCGGGCCCAGTATCTGGACTCAATGGATATCGAACGTGAGCGCGGCATCACTATTAAGGCCCAGAACGTCCGTGTCCAGTATTCAGGCCACATCATCCAGTTGATTGACACCCCAGGCCACGTGGACTTTGGTTACGAGGTCTCGCGTTCGCTGGCGGCGTGCGACGGCGCCGTGCTCCTCGTTGACGCGAGTCAAGGAATTCAGGCCCAGACTTTGGCGAACTGCTATCAAGCCCTAGAGCACAATCTCGAGATCATCGCGGTACTCAACAAGATCGACCTTCCGGCCGCCGACGTGGAGAGGTGCAAGGAGGAACTTGATCGAGTCCTCGGCCTGCCGGCCGACGAGATCCTCGAGATCTCGGCGAAGACGGGGGAGGGCGTTCCAAGACTGCTCGATGCCGTCATTGCACGGATCCCGGCGCCGACGGGCGACCCCGACGCTGCCTTACAGGCCCTCATCTTCGACTCCTACTACGACCAGTACCGCGGCGTGATCAGTTCAATTCGCATTGTCGACGGCACGCTTCGAGACGACGCACGCGTACGCATGATGCAGGCCGGCGAGAATCACGAGATCGAGGAGATCGGCATTCGCACGCCCGAGATGATTCGAGTGCAGCAACTCGGTCCCGGCGAAGTCGGCTACATCGTTGCGGGCATCAAGGACGTCGGCGGCGCGCGCTCGGGCGAAACCATCACCGATTCGGCCCGACCGGCGGCCAAGCCGCTCGAGGGCTATCTCGATCCCAAGCCCATGGTGTTCTGTGGCATCTACCCGATCGACGGTGACGACCTTCCGGACCTTCGAGACGCACTCGACAAACTAAAACTGAACGACGCCTCCATTACCTACGAGCCAGAATCCTCCAAGGCCCTCGGCTTCGGCTTTCGCTGCGGCTTCTTGGGGCTGCTCCACATGGAGATCGTGCGCGAACGACTGGACCGAGAGTTCGACCTCGGCATCATTGCGACGGCACCATCGGTGGTGTACCGAGCGTTTCTCACCGACGGCACCGAACTGCTCGTCGATAACCCGACGGAGCTGCCTGACCTCAGCCGTCTCGACCACATTGACGAACCGATGCTGGACATCACAATCTTGACCCCGACGGAGTACCTCGGTTCCGTCATGGACCTCTGCCAGAGCCGACGTGGCGAGATGATCAAAATGGACTATCTCTCAACCGACCGGATCGAACTGCGCTACACGATTCCCTTGGCCGAAGTCGTCATCGACTTCTTCGACGCGTTGAAGAGTCGCACGAAGGGTTACGCCAGCCTCGACTACGAACCGAGTGGATACATCACCTCACAACTCGTGCGCGTGGACCTCCTCATCAATCATGAGCCGGTGGACGCCTTCTCGACCATCGTGCACAAGTCCAATGCCGACTACTACGGACGCCGGATGGCCGAGCGATTGAAGGAGCTGATTCCTCGGCAAATGTTCGACGTGCCCATCCAGGCCGCGGTCGGAGGTCGCATCATTTCGCGCGAGACCGTGAAGGCCCGTCGAAAGGACGTCCTCGCCAAGTGTTATGGCGGCGACATCACACGCAAGCGCAAGCTCCTCGAGAAGCAGAAAGAGGGGAAGAAGCGGATGAAGAATCTCGGCCGCGTCGAAGTCCCTCAAGAGGCGTTCGTCGCGGCACTAAAACTCGAGGATTGACAGTCCGCGAAGGCAGTGCGGAGTCAGTACCCAGTTACTCCATCGATGAGTTCGCGCAGTAGGTCGGCGTGACCACAGTGCCGCGCGTACTCCTCGATCATGTGGAGATAGATCCAACGCAGGTCGACCGGTTCCCATCCAACGCCCGGGTTCTTGACGAACTCACCTAAGTCGTGCCCGCGAGCCAATTCGTCGGACGTCTCGCACGCTCGGTTGAAGGTTGCGACAACTTCGTCGAGCGTCGCGCTCTCCAATTCCGTCCACGCGACCTCACGATCGTCAGGGCGGCGGTAGTACTCAACGACGTCATTGCCAGCGAAGCGAGCGTCGAACCAGATCTGTTCGACGAAGGTCATGTGGCGCAGCAGTCCGAGCAGCGACATGGTGGAACTCTCAACCGGTCGACGTGCGAGATCGTCGAAGGTCAGTCCAAAACATTTCTCCAACAAGGTCGCCCGATAAAAGGCGAGCCAAGACTCCATTTGGCTGCGTTCGTCGCCCAAATACAGGGGCTCGGGTCGCTCGAATCGCGGCATCTCTTCCATTACTTCACGATACCCAGCCCGCACATTGGCTTTAGCACTCTGTAGAATTGAGTGCTAACAAGGAGAGGCATGGCCCGTCGCGCAGTTCGTACACCCACGACCATCGCCCCCGATCTTGACGCCCGAAAGGCCACCATCCTCGAGGCGGTCGTCATCGAACACATCGACACGGCCCAGCCCGTCGGTTCCTCGGCGGTGGCCGCCAGTTCCGACCTCGGCGTCTCCTCGGCGACGGTCCGCTCTGAGATGGTTGCCCTCGAACAAGAGGGCTACCTCGCCCAGCCCCATACCTCGGCCGGACGCGTTCCGACCGACAAGGGCTACCGCTACTTCGTTGACCACCTGAAGTCGGGAGTCCTCGGCACCGTCCAGCAGCAACAGGTGAAGGAGTTCTTCGCCGGGGTGCGCGGGGAGGTCGAGGACGTGCTCGAACAGACCTCCACGCTGCTGAGTCAACTTACGAGCTACACGTCGGTCGTCGTGGGGGCCGGCCACGCCCACGCCACCGTCTTAAGCGCCCAACTCGTCAACCTCGAATCGCGACACCACCTGCTGGTCACGGTCTTCTCCGACGGCTCCGTGGCGAAGCACAGTGTCACGCCCAGTTTCGTGGCCACGCCCAAAGAGGTGATGGAGGCCTCGAAGCAGTTAAACGCCCTACTTATAGGCACCACCCTAGAAACCCGAGTGCAGGTGCCCTCACGACACGACCACGAGGCGATGCTGGTGCGTGAAGCGGTCAGTACGCTGCACGCGCAACAGCCAGTCACTGACGGCGAACAGGTCTTCATCGGCGGCTCGTCCAAAGTCGCCGAGGTCTTCGAGGGTGTCGAAACAGTCCGTCAGGTCTTGGCCATCCTCGAGCAGGAGTTGCTCGTGGTGTCGCTCGTCCAAGACATCCTCGACCAAGGTCTGTCGGTCGCGATTGGATCCGAGCACGGCTACGAGCCCCTCCTGGCCTGCGCACTCATTGTCGCCCCGGTCACCATCGACGGAGCGCCGGCCGGAGCGGTTGGTCTGCTCGGTCCGACGCGCATGAAATACCGCGAGGCGATGGCCGCTGCCGAAGTCGTCTCGGCGAACCTGACTCGACACTTCGCGGGAGTCGACGACCGTGGCTAACTCCGATCTTTACGCCATCCTCGAAGTGAACCGGGACTGCTCGGAAGAGGAACTGAAGAAGTCCTATCGCCGTCTCGCTCGTCAGTACCATCCGGACACGAGTCCCGGCAACGCGAGTGCGGAGGCTCACTTCAAAGAGGTCTCACAGGCCTACGAGATTCTTTCGGACCCCGAACGTCGCGCCAACTACGACCGTTTCGGCTCTGATGTCGGAGCTGGCGGCAACCCGTTCGGCGGCGGCTCCGTGCAGGATATCTTCGACATGTTCTTCGGTGGCATTGGCGGCCACGCCCAACAGCGACGCGGACCCCAGCCCGGTCCCGACGCCGAGATCTCGCTCAACATCACACTCGACGACGCAGCCTTTGGGGCCACGCACGAGGTCACCGTCACGCTGGCGCAGCGTTGCACGACCTGCAACGGTTCAGGATGCGCGGCCGGAACCTCGCCCGTGCCCTGCGTCGAGTGCGCCGGACTCGGCGAAGTTCGACGCGTGCGCAACTCGATCCTCGGTCAGATGGTGACCTCGATGCCCTGCTCGCGTTGTAACGGAATGGGCTCGCGCATCGAGTTGCCATGCCCCGATTGTCGCGGCGAGGGTCGACGAAACGAGACCACCACGCTGACCGTGCAGGTGCCCGCCGGTGTCGAGGACGGATCGACTATGCGACTCAGTGATCGTGGACCCGCGGGGCCGCGCGGCGGTCCAAACGGTCGACTGTTCGTCCACCTGCGAGTCCAGACCGATCCTCGATTCGAACGCCACGGCGACGACCTGCACCACGAGGCGCACATTGCCTTCACGCAGGCCGTGCTCGGCGCGACCATTGAAGTGCCGACGCTTCGCGAGAGCGTCGTCGTCGACGTCACCGCTGGTAGTGCCAACGGCACCGTGCACCGCATTCGCCACCAGGGCGTCGAACATCTCCACGGCCGAGGGCGTGGCGACCTCTACGTGCATCTCGTGGTTGACGTGCCGACCGAGCTTGACGATGCATCCGAAGCACTCCTTCGCCAGCTGGCCGAGCACCGCAAGGAATCGGTGCTCGAGGCGACCGGAGGGCTCTTCCATCGTCGAAAAGCGAAGAAGTGAGTCACCTCGAGTGGCCGCGCCGCGTGGCCGCGCTCGCGCAGTTCCGTGTCGACGATCCCCACATGCCGGTTTTGAGTTCCGACGACGAACACCACCTGCGCACGGTGCTTCGCGCGCGCAGTGGCGAGGAGATTGTCGTGACCGATGGCGAGGGTGCGTGGTCACTCTGTGAAGTGGGCGACGTGGGACTGCACCGAGTGACGCCCGTTGAGCTCGATGCCCCAACACCGGAGACGACGTTATATCTGGCGCCGCTCAAGGGTGACCGGAGCGAGTGGGTCGTGGCGAAAGCAACTGAGCTCGGCGTGAGTCGGGTCGTGCCGCTCGTGAGCGAGCGACTCGTCGTCAAGTTCAAAGGTGATGTCCGCGAGAAAATCGTCGCACGCTGGCGACGAATCGCCGCCGAAGCCAATGGGCAGTGCCGTCGCACGCACTTCGTACACGTCGACGAACCGGTGCACGTGCGTGACGTACCCGTGAACGTGGCCATCGCGGACTTTGACGGCGACGGCGATTGGGACAACGTGCGTGCCGTCGCCATTGGACCCGAAGGCGGGTGGGCGCTTGACGAGTGGACTGCGCGTCGAAAGCTGTCGCTGGGACCAACGGTGCTTCGCGCCGAGACGGCTGGGGTCGCCGCCGCGTCGCTGCTTGCTTTCGGGGCTGGTGGATGGGGATTTAACCTGTCGTCGGGCAAAATCGGGTAATGATAAGAGCACCACATGAGTGACTGCCTGTTTTGCAAAATCGTCGCGGGGGAGATTCCCTCCAAGCCCGTTGCCCAGAGCGAACGGGCCTACGCGTTCTACGACATCGCACCCCAAGCGCCGGTGCACGTTCTCGTGATCTCCAAGGAACACATCACGAGCGCGGACCAAATTGCATCGAGCCACGGCGGCATCGTCGATGACCTCGTGCTGCTGGCCCAAGAGGTTGTCGAACTCGAGGGAGTTCGCGAGAGTGGCTACCGACTGGTCTTCAACATTGGAGTCGACGCTCAGATGTCCGTGCCGCATCTCCACATGCATGTCCTCGGCGGACGACGAATGGAGTGGCCACCAGGATGACCTTTGATGCCACGGCCCAAGAGGCTTTGACGGCGACCACCTTCGTACCGAACACCCATCTGATGGCGGGACTGCTCGGAACGCGTGACGAGCACCTGCGCGTCGTCGAACGCGCCTTCCCGGATTCAAAGATCCGTGTGCAGGGCAACCAGATCTCGGTGTCGGGCCCGAACGCCGCCAAGGTGCTGCGCCTCTTCGATGAATTGGTCCTGGTGCTCGAGAGTGGCCAGGCGCTCGACACCGCGAAGATCTCGCGCACCATCGACATGGTCGAGGACGACCTGCGGCCGAGCGAGGTGCTGCGCCACGAAGTCGTGCGCGGCGCCAAGGGCAAAGCGGTGCGACCTTCCACGGCTGGACAGAAGCGCTACACCGACGCCATTGACTCGTCGATCATCACGTTTGGCATCGGACCGGCCGGTACGGGTAAGAGCTACCTCGCCGTCGCCCAGGCCGTCCAAGCACTGCATCGTCGCCAGGTGCAGCGAATCGTCCTGACGCGACCGGCCGTGGAAGCGGGCGAGCACCTGGGCTTTCTGCCCGGGGACCTCATGGCCAAGGTCGATCCCTACCTGCGCCCGCTTTACGACGCCCTCTACGACATGGTCGGTCCCGAAGGCGCGCAGCGTCTGATTGCCAACGGCACGATCGAAGTGGCGCCCCTGGCCTTCATGCGCGGGCGAACACTGAACGATTCGTTCATCATCCTCGATGAAGCGCAGAACACGACGCCCGAGCAGATGAAGATGTTCCTCACGCGCATTGGTTTCAACTCCAAGGCCGTGGTCACGGGCGACGTCACCCAAGTTGACCTCAACGGCAAGCACAGCGGCCTCGCCACGATCGAGAAGATCCTTTGGAACGTCGAAGGCATCAGCTTCATTCACCTGAGCTCGAAGGACGTCGTTCGTCACCGCATTGTCGCGGACATCGTCGCCGCCTACGAACAACAGCCCTCATGACCATCGACATTTACGCCGCCGACGAGCAGCACGATCAAGCGATCGAACTCGAAACGTGGGTCGCACTCGCCAACGCCTCATTGACCGATGAAGGGGTGCGCGGACTCGCGGAGGTCTCGCTGATCTTCCTTGACGAGTCGACCATCGCAGCCCTCAACCTACAGTTCATGGGCAAGGTAGGTCCGACCGACGTCCTGAGTTTTCCCATCGACAACGAACCCGAACCCTCGGGCCGGGTGCCCGACGCCGGTGGCAACGGACCGGGCGAGCCGCCGCTCCCCGAGATTCCTCAACTCATCGGCGACATCGTGATCTGTCCGGCCGTCGCGGCCGTCAACGCGGTCGAGCACGAGGTTCCCTTCAACGACGAGATCGCGCTCCTCGTGGTGCATGGCGTTCTGCACCTGCTCGGCTGGGACCACGTGGAGAACGAGGAAGCGGAGCGGATGGAGGCCCGCGAGCGCGAGCTGTTGACGCGCCACTATCAGAAGAGTTCGTCGTGATTGCCACTTCGTGGACGATGAGTGACACCTATCTCGGTGTCACGGTCGCCGTGCTCTTGGTCCTGTCGGGATTCTTCGCCGTCGCCGAGACGTCACTCGTTCGAATGAACAAGAGTCGAGCTCGGTCACTTCGCGACCAGGGTCGCCACGGCGCGAAGGCACTCGTCGAACTCTCAGAGTCGCCCGAAAAGTTCCTGAACACCATCTTGCTGTTAGTCCTCATCTGTCAATTGGTCTCGGCGACCATGGTCGGTGTACTCGCGGGACGACTCTTCGGCGCGGCCGGGCTCTTCATTGCGACCGTCGGCGAGGTCGTCGTGATCTTCGTTATCTTCGAGGCGATTCCAAAGAACTACGCGGTGCAGCATCCCGACTCGGCCGCCCTGACGGCGGCGCCGGTCGTGCGAAGGATCCTGAAGTTCTGGCCGATCAAGTGGGTCTCCAATTTCCTCCTCTCGATCGCCGACACGGTGATCGGATGGTTCGGCCCGACCGGACGAACGTCGCGCGTGACGGAGTCCGAAGTCCTCGCCATGGCCGACGTGGCGCACGAGGATCGGGCCATTGAGTCCGACGAGCGCAACTTCATTCATTCGGTCATCGAGTTCGGCGACACCATCGTGCGTGAAGTCATGGTGCCGCGCATCGACATGGTCGACATTGCCGACACCTCCACCATTCGCCAAGCCCTCGACCTCGCCGTCGAGTCGGGACGAAGCCGCTTACCGGTCCTCGGGGAGGGTGTCGACGACGTGGTCGGCATCGTCAACCTGCGCCACCTCGCCGGACTCGTCGCCAACGCTCACGGCGACGAGGTTTTGCGTGAGCACATGGGCGAAGCGAACTTCGTCCCCGAGACCAAGCGCGTGGCGTCGCTCCTCACCGAGATTCGTCGCTCGAAGCGCCACCTCTATATTGTCGTCGACGAATACGGCGGCACGGCGGGGCTCGTCACGCTCGAAGACATCCTCGAAGAGCTCGTCGGCGAGATTACCGACGAGTCCGACCCAAGTGTCGAAGAGGACGGCGACGAACAGTCCATCGAGCAGGGTCTGGAGCTGTCGGGACGACTCAACATCGACGACGCCAACGTCGAGTACGGGTTGGCGCTGCCCAAAGACGGTTGGGACACCATCGGGGGACTGGTGATGGACTTGGCCGGCGGCGTGCCCGAAGTTGGCGCTGTCTTCCACACCCGTCACTACCGTTTGACCGTGCTGCGACTCGAGGGTCGTCGCGTCGAAGAGGTGTTGGTCCAGCCTCTAGTGGACGCGGAATGACGACCTCAGGCTTCGCGGCCATCATCGGTCGGCCCAACGTCGGCAAGTCAACGCTCCTCAACCAAGTCGTGGGCACGAAGGTGTCCATCACCGCCGCCTCACCCAACACCACGCGTCAGGCCATTCGCGGCATCCTCACCGAAGACGGTGTGCAAATCATCTTCGTGGACACACCGGGCATCCATCGGCCCAAAACAACGCTGGGCGGACGGCTCAACGACACCGCGCGTGCGGCGGCCGATGGCGTTGACGTCATCCTGGCCGTGATTGAGGCCAGTTCCTCTATTGGTCCGGGGGACCGCAACGTGCTCACGACCATGCTGCAGAATGCCCGCAGTCCCAAAGGTCCGCGCCCCGTCATCGTGGTGAACAAGATGGACAAATCCGGTCGCGAAGCAATGGCGGCGCAGTTGGTCGCGGCGACGACCGCAGTCGCCGAGCTCGCCGAGGAACTGAACCTGAGTGAAGTGGCGGACCGCGTCGAGTACTTCCCGGTGTCGGCGAAGACCGGTGAGGGCACGCAGGCATTGATCGACTTCGTGAAGACTGCAATGCCCGAGTCGCCTTTCCTCTTCGAAGAGGACGAGGTCTCCGACGTGCCCGAAGCAGTGTGGGTGGCCGAGTTGGTCCGCGAGCAACTGGTCCGAAAGACGAAGCAGGAGCTCCCGCACTCCATTCACTGTCGCGTGATTGAGTTTGAGTGGCCCCATATCCTGGTCGAGATCCTCGTAGAACGCGAGTCCCAGAAGGGGATGGTCATTGGCAAGGGTGGCGCGCTCTTGAAGGATGTCGGCATTGCGGCTCGCCGACAACTCCCCGAAGGGTGCTTCCTCGAGCTAAAGGTCTCCGTCGAGCCGGGTTGGCAGAAGCGCGACGACACTCTGGACCGGTTCGGCTACTGAGTCAGCCTTCACCACGATTCGCTGGCCGTGTCGCCAGTGTCGGATGGTGAGGCACGTGATCAGCACGATAATCAGCCCCGCGATGATGCCGAGCGCCGTGGTCGGCACACGGACGTACTTGAGTCCGCTCAGTAGAACGACACCCGTGATGACGCGGCGTAGCAGGTAGCCCTCGGACTTCGACGAAAGCAACGAGCCGACGATGACTGCGGGCACGCTGCCGATGATGATCGAACTGGTGAGCGAGAAATCGACGTGATTGAACAACAGTGTCCCCACGGTGGCGCTCAGGGTTAGGGGGATCGACTGGGCCAGGTCAGTGCCGACGAGTTGTTTATTGGAGAGCTTCGGGTAGATCATCACCAAGAGGACGAGTATCAGCGAGCCGGCGCCAACCGACGTGAGGCCGACCATGAAGCCGCCGACGATGCCAATGCCAATCGTGGGTAGGCGTCGAACCGGTACGTGGTCAGCACCCTTGGGTGGCGCTTCGATGAAGATCGAACGATAGAAGATTGCGAGCGAGCCAATGATGAGTGCCGAACCGAGCAAGAGCTCTAGACGAGTCTCCGCAGTGGCGCTCTGGCCCAGCAGATGGAAAACGTACGTGCCGAAAAACGCAGCGGGCACCGAGCCGTAACAGAGGTAGCGCACGACGTCCTTGTTGACCGTCTTTCGGCGCCAGTGAATCGCTACGCCGCACGGCTTCATGAAGAGCGCGGCCACGAGGTCCGAGGTAATGGCGGCCGACGGCGTGATGCCAAAAAGCAACACGAGCATCGGCGTCATCAGCGCGCCACCGCCCATGCCCGTCAACCCGACCAGGAGTCCCACGACGGCGCTACCAAGTACTAGGTAGATGTCAATGTGCATGTGACGACTCCAACGAGACAATATCTAGTGAATTAGTAGTTTAATCTACCGACTCGCGAGGTACTGGCACTGAATCGCCGTTGGTTGGGGGACTGGCTCGTTGCAGTTCTCGAAGGAAGGCGTGGACCTGTTCGCGGTCGCGGGTGCGCTTCATGGGGGGCAGCTTCTTGAACATTGTTGCGCGGTAACTCGACTGCGCGAGGCGAGTATCGAGCACCGCAACGACACCACGGTCACTTCGATTGCGGATCAGGCGTCCGACTCCTTGGGCCAGCAGCATTGTCGCGCGCGGGAGGTCAACATCGTAGAAGGGCCGATCCGACAGTGCCCGACGCGCTTCGGCGAGTGGGTCGTTCGGCACGGCGAACGGAAGACGGTCGATCGTGACGAGACTCAAGGAGTGGCCCGGCACGTCAATGCCCTGCCAGAAACTCGTGACGGCGAAGAGGCTCGCCTCGGCGTTGTCGCGAAACTCCTCGATGATCCGCTGTCGTGAAAGCGTGCCCTGCACGAGCACGGTCGTGTCGATTTGGTCCATCACGGCTTCGGCGACCCGGTTCATCACCGAACGATTCGTGAAGAGCGCGAGCGTTCGGCCTCCGGCGGCGTTGATGAGTCCGATTAGCTCCTTGATAATTGACGCTTCGGCCTCGGGCTCGTTTCGTCCGGGAAAGCCGTCGGGTACGTAGAGCAGCGAGTTCGAATGGTAGTCGAAGGGACTGTCAAAGTGCTCGATCTTCGTGTCGTCGAGGCCGAGGCTCTTGGGCAATGTGTCAGGGATTGTCGCGCTCGTGAGGATGGCCGTGACCGATCCCCAGAGATCGTCCCGGAGTCGCGGCCCCACGTCGACGAGCGAGATCTCAACATCGACTTCGCGATCACGTTTCGATATGAAGAGCAACTCACCGTCGCGGACCTTGATGACCCGCGCGAGGTCGTTACTCAGATGAATCGCCGGACCGAGCGCACGTATCTTTCGCGCCTCCTCGTCGGCGCCAGTCGTCGTGAGTGCGCGCAGTCCCTCGACGAGTGCGAAGACCAACTCATTGGCTCGCGCCAGTTCTCGTTGGCAATCTTCGTCGAGTCCGGTCAGTTCATTGCGTTCGAACTGGATTTGCAGCGACGCCGCGAAGCGGTCAGCGACGTTCACGAGGTCCAGGCCCCGCTCGTTGAACGCCGGTCCGAGCAATGGCCGCGCGACGCCGGCCAAGGCACGCAGTCGCGTCGCGTTGAGTGACGTGCCGAGAAGTGATGCGAAGATATCGACAATCTCGTGGGCTTCGTCGAAGACCACGTAGTCATGGGCCGGTAGCAGCATCGAACCTGAAGCGAGGTGCGACGCGTAGAGGTGGGTGTTGACAATGAGCACCGAGGACTCTGCCGCGCGGTCCTTCGCGAGTTCGGCGAAGCAGTTCTGTCCCTGGGGGCAGTTCGTACGGTGCAGGCACTCCTGGGGCGTCACCGACAGTTGACGCCACGCGCGCTGCTCCACCTCGAAGGGCAGTTCGTCGCGGTCGCCAGTCTCGGTCTCATTGGACCAGCGAAGTATCTTTCGCATCTGTTCGGCGACTCCCTTGGGAATATCAGACCCATCGTCGAAACTCAGTTGCGCGGCGCCCCCGACGCTCTGGGCACGGTTCTTGCAGAGGTAGTTCGCCTTACCCTTGAGGACGGCGACGCGCACCCCTTTCGCGTGACTCGCCACCGTCGGGGCATCCTTCTTCGCTAACTGGTCTTGGAGATTCTTCGTCGCGGTGGCAATGACCACTCGATGGCCCGACATGACGGCCGGTATGAGATAGGCGAGCGACTTACCAATACCGGTGCCCGCTTCAATGATCGTCGTGTGGCGTCGCGACATCGCCGCAGCGACCGATTCGACCATTTTTCGTTGGCCCTCCCGGCTCTCGCCACCACCGGGAAGCTCACCCGTAATGAGGTCGAGGAGCGCCAGTGCGCGTTCGGCGTCGATGGCCACGACGTCGTCGTCGAGTTGGACGCCACTGTCTGCATCGGGCTCGACGTAGGTGCTCTCCTCGTCGGGGTCGAAACTCTTCACCTATGGAGGTTAGGTGTTCGCGCCAGAAGGTTTGTGAGATGGAACCTGTAGGTTTTATACGTGCCCGACCCTCGTCCGACCCCCGTCCCGACGTCGATCGACGTATCCGGCGTGCCTCGCCACGTCGCAATTGTGATGGACGGAAATGGCCGCTGGGCACAGCGTCAAGGCCTCCCGCGCACCGTCGGACACGGCGCCGGCGAGGTGAGCCTCCTCGACACGACCTACGGCGCACTGTCGCTCGGCATCAAGGTGCTCACCGTCTACGCCTTCTCAACCGAGAACTGGCGCAGACCCGTCGACGAGGTCCGCTATCTCATGAACTTCAACAGCGGACTGTTGCAACGTCGCTCGCACGAGCTGCACGATCAGGGTGTGCGCATCACCTTCTCGGGCCGTCGAGACTGGCGCGTGCCAAAAAAAGTGCTCAACAACATGGAGGCGTCATCCGAGTTGACCCAGAAGAACAAGGTGATGACGCTCAACATCGCCTTCAACTACGGGGGTCGCGCCGAGATCGTCGACGCCGTGGCCCAACTCGTCGCCGACAAGGTGCCCGCGAGCAAGGTCGACGAGAAGGCGATTCGTTCGCGGCTTTATCACCCGGAACTCTCGGACCCGGACCTCGTGATTCGCACTTCGGGGGAGTTCCGAATGTCGAACTTCCTCTTGTGGGAGATGGCCTACTCCGAGCTCGTCTTCACCGAGGTGCTGTGGCCGGACTTTCGTCGCGAGCATCTCTTCGAGGCGGTCGAGGAGTTCCAGCAACGCGAGCGCCGTTATGGGGGGCTCGACAAATGATCATGACCAAGACGATGCTCGTCGTGGGCTTTCTCCTCTACGTCTTCCTCTGGGTGTTGGCGGCCAACGGCGACAACGAACTGGTCGCGCCCTTGCTGATCCCGGCGGTGTTGGCGGTGATGGTCGCGCTCGGGGTGGCGCTCAACCGGTTTATGGGCATCGAGCCGCGCAAACAACACTTCAACGATCCCAACGACGAGACGGAGCGGTGAAGGAGTTTCGCGACGACGCGGTCGTACTGCGGACCTATAAGTCCGGGGAGTCCGATCGGGTCGTGGTCCTCTGGACGAGGAGCCACGGCAAGGTGCGCGTCCTCGCGAAGGGCATTCGCAAGGCCACCAGTCGACTGGGCGGGAATCTTGAGACGCTCGCGTACGTCAACGTCGATCTCGTGAAGACGCGCGGCGACTTCTACATCGCTCGCCACGTGTCGCACACGGAGCGGCTCACGACCCTGCGCGCCTCGTACGCGAGGATCAACGCGGGCTACGCAGTGGTGGAGGTTGTGGACGCCATACCTTCCGATGACGTCGCCGATGAAGCGATCTTCGACCTTCTCTCGCGGGTCTTACTGACTCTCGACGACGATTCATTCGACCCGACGTTGGTGCCAACGTCTTTCTACTTCAAACTCTTAACGCTCGATGGCTCGGGGCCTGTCGTTGACGAATGCGTCAACTGCGGCCGCGACGTCCCCCTGGTTGCCTTTGACGCGCAGGTCGGCGGCGCACTCTGTGGCGACTGTCGTTCGGGCGTGTCGATGTCGAGCGACGCATTGACCCTCATTCGACGAATCGTGGGAGGCGACCTCGCGGGTGTACTTCGCGGGGAGATACCGGCCGGCGCTGGCGAAGTGATGGCCATCGCGCTCGATGCAATTGAGGACCACTTCGGCAAGCGTCTTCGTGCGTCAAGGTCGACGGCGCCACTCGCGCCGTTCGCGGGTGATCGTGAGAGCCATGGCTGAATCGGCCACGTCGTTCGGCGTCTACGTGCACGTGCCCTTTTGCGCGCACCGCTGCGACTACTGCGCCTTCGCGACGTACTCGGACCGCGATCATCTGATGCAGGACTATGTAAAAGCGGTCATCCAGGAGATCACCTGGGCGCGCGAGGACGGACTACCACTCGCGACCTCGGTCTTCTTTGGCGGCGGCACGCCGTCGCGACTCACGCCTGCACAACTCCTGGCCATCCTCGACGTGATTCCTCGTAGCGACGATGCGGAAGTGACGGTCGAGTGCAACCCCGAAGACGCCAGCGTGGAACGACTTCGCACCTACCGGGCCGGGGGAGTGAACCGGATGAGTTTCGGCGTGCAGTCGACGCAACCGGCCGTCCTGGCCGACCTCGGACGTCGACACGGCACGTCGGCCCATAAAGAGGTATCGCACGCCGTCACCGCCGCGGGCTTCGCGACGTGGAACATGGACCTCATCATTGGTTCACGCGCGGAAAGTCTGAACGACGTTCGCGCGACATTGAACGACCTGCTCAGCCTCGAGTACCCACCGCCGCACATCTCGTGTTACGTCTTGACGCCCGAGCCGGGCACGCCGCTCGGCCAAGACCCGTTGCGACACCCCGACGAAGACGAAGCGGCCGACGCCTACGACGTCGTCGCCGAGGTCCTGGAGGGACACGGCTATCTCTGGGAAGAGATCTCGAACTGGGCGAAGCCCGGTCACGAGTGTCGCCACAATCACGTCTACTGGGATCAGGACGATTATGTCGGTTTTGGTTCGGCGGCTCATTCGCACCAACGCGGTCGACGATTCTGGAACGTCCGCACACCCGATCGCTACATCTCGTTGGTGCGCGACGGGAATCGTCCGCTCGGGGGCGAGGAAGAGCTTGACGATCGTACGCAACAGTTCGAACGCGACTCGCTCGCGCTTCGCACCGCGCGCGGCGTCCCCAGGGAGGCCTTTGGCTCACTCGACGAAATCCGCCACCTCGTCTCGGTAACCGACGGCCGAGTGACCTTGGCTCCGCAAGGACGACTGCTCGCGAACCAGGTCATCCTCCGGTTAAACACTGCGGAGTAGGTCGTTAACATGGGTCGATGGAAACCCCCGACCTCCTCGAAAAGGTAACGAACCTGGCCAAGCGGCGTGGGTTCATCTTCCCCTCGGCGGAGATCTACGGAGGATTCCGTTCGACCTACGACTACGGCCCCTTGGGCGCCAACATGCTGCGCAACATCCGCCAGGCCTGGTGGCAGTCAATGGTCCAAACCCGCTCTGACATCGTCGGCATTGACGCCGCGATCCTCGGCCCACCGGCGGTCTGGGCCGCCTCGGGACACCTGGCGACGTTCACCGACCCCCTGGTCGACTGCAAGAAGTGCAAGGAACGCTGGCGAGAAGACAAAATCGACGGCGTCTGCCCAAACTGTGGCTCCACGGAGTTCACCGAACCGCGTGACTTCAATCTCATGTTCAAGACGCAGGCCGGGCCCGTCGAGGGAGAGGGCGCCACGGCCTACCTGCGACCCGAAACGGCACAGGGCATGTTCACCAACTTCGCCAACGTGCTGGCGACGAGTCGAAAGAAGCCGCCGTTCGGCATTGCCCAGATCGGTAAGGCGTTCCGCAACGAGATCACGCCGCAAAACTTCATTTTTCGTACCCGCGAGTTCGAACTCATGGAGATGGAGTACTTCGTCCCGCCGGCCGACGCGGAAGAGTGGTATCGCTACTGGATTCAGTGCCGCCTCGACTGGTATATCGATCTCGGTATTCCGGCCGATCAACTGCGACTGCACGAGCACGAACAAAAGGACCTCTCGCACTACTCGCGGGGCACGACCGACGTCGAGTTCGCGTACCCCTGGGGTTTTGACGAACTCGAGGGTATTGCCAATCGCGGGGACTACGACCTCACCCAGCACGCCAAGGCGTCAGGCGTGAGTCTCGACTACTTCGACCAGACGACGAACGAGCGCTACACGCCCTACGTCATCGAGCCGGCCGTCGGCGCAACTCGCTTGTTGATTGCCTTCTTACTGTCGGCGTATCACGAGGACGAGATCGAGGGCGAGATTCGAACGGTGCTGCGTCTGGACTGGCGCCTCGCGCCCTATCAGGTGGCCGTGTTGCCGCTTTCGAAGAAACCCGAACTTGAAGGCGTCTCGCGCGAAGTCCTGGACATCCTTCAGCCCCACTTCATGTGCGACTACGACGTCACCCAGTCAATTGGCCGGCGCTACCGACGACAGGACGAAGTTGGTACGCCCTTCTGCATTACGGTCGACTTTGACACGCTGGACGACCGCGCGGTGACGGTGCGCGAGCGCGACACGACCGAGCAAGTTCGTGTGAAGCTCGACGACCTCCTCGCATCGTTACGCGAGCGCACGAACCAGAACTAGCGGTGGCCTACGACAAGCGGGGCCTGAAGTTCGGCTCGGTCGCCGAGCAGTACGACGAGTTCCGCCCCGGCCCACCGGCCAGTGCCGCAGAGCTGTTTGGTGACATCAGCGGGCGTGACGTGCTCGAGGTGGCGGCCGGTACCGGTAAGTGGACCCGTTTTCTTGTCGAACTCGGTGCGGTGGTCACCGCGGTCGAACCGGACGATGACATGCGCGCAGTCCTCGTTCGACGTAGTCCTCACGTCCACGCCATCCAAGGCGCTGCGGAGCATCTTCCGCTCGACGATTGCTCCTTCGACACGGTGCTCGTCTCGTCCGCGTGGCATTGGTTCGAGCAGCCCGACGCGACGCATGAAATGGCTCGAGTGCTCCGTGATCATGGTCGCCTCGCGGTGTTGTGGAACGGTTTCAGTCGTGACGTGCCGTGGATTGCGTCGCTCGCAGAGTTGCGGGAGCGTTCTAATGATGAAGGTAAACGACCGAGAGGCTGGTCGGCAGAGTTTTCAACTGACAGTCCGTTCGAAATTGAGTGCCAAGTGGAGATCGATTGGGAGTGGACGCGCAGCGTCGAGGAGATGATTTCGCTCTTTGGCACCTATTCGGGCGCCATCATTCAAAGCGACGACGGCCGAGAGGCAATGCGAGCCGAGTTGCGACGACGTCTCGATCCCATCTCGGTCAACGGTGTCGTGATCGTACCCATGACGCTGCGCGGCACGATTGCCACGCGACGAGCGCGTCGCTAAGTCGTGGTAATCGGCTCGCGCCAGATGAGCGCGAGCAACAAGATGACCAAGCCGATGCCTGCGCCCAAGAGACAGTCGCCGCGCCAACCGGCGTGCGCGTACGCCTGACCGGCCGCGAACGATCCCAGTGAGGCGCCAACGAATGCGCAAACCATATAGGCGCTGTTGACGCGACTGCGTGCGTCGGGCACGAGCGAGAAGATGATCGATTGGTTGGTGATCTGCAGTCCCTGCATGCCCGCGTCGAGCATCACTATGCCGAGTGCGAGGACCACGACGACGTTTCGCCCGATATAGAGCACGACGAACGAAAGAAATATCAAGACGCCGCACACGATCGTCGCAATGTGGGTGCGCTGGCGATCCGCGTTTCGACCAGCGACGTTTGCCGCCAGCACGCCGGCTACGCCGAAGAGTCCAAAAAGTCCGATCACGAGATTGTTGTAATGGAACGGTGCGCCGGCGAGATGAAACGACAGCGTGGTCCACAAGGTGCTGAACGCGGCGAAGATTAACGCCGCATAGGTCGAGCGACGGCGCAGGAGCGGCAGGGTCGTGAAAAAGCGCAGTGATCCAGTGATCAGTGACGGGTACGAGACGCGCTTTCGAACTGGCTCGTTCGGCAGCACTCGGTACAGCACACCCGCCATGACGGCTAGCGCGACGCCGGCCGACCAGTACACGCTGCGCCATCCGGCCGCTTGGGCAATGACGCCCGAGACGGATCGCGACAGCAACAGCCCCATCAAGAGGCCGGTCATGAGGCGACCTATGACGCGCCCGCGCATCGACGGCTCGGCCATGTCGACACCGAGCGTGATGATGACTTGCCCACCGACCGTGGCGAGTCCAATCAAGAAGGTGATCGCCGCGAAGAGCACAAAGTTGTGGGCGGCCGCACCGGCCATCACGACCACAGCCGCGGCGACGAAGATGCCGACCGTCAGTCGTCGCCGAGAGATGAGGTCGCCCAATGGGACAATGAACGCCAATCCGGCGGCGTACCCGGCTTGGATCAGGGTGACGAGCAGCGTGGCCTTCGTCTCACTGATGTGAAAGTCCTTGGTCACTTGATGGAGCAAGGGCTGCAAGTAGTAGAGATTGGCGATGATCACGCCGATGGCGACGGCCATCATCGTCATCAAGGGGCCAGAGAGCGGCTGATGAGCCTCGACGTCGCTCTTTCTGACCGTGCTCATCAACGCGAGGCTAACGGCGACGTCAGGGCGTCGGACGAGGCGGTATTGAATAGGTCACTTGCGATTTCGCGACGAGTTCGGTTGAACCTCGCGAAAACAGTTCGACGTCGACGACCGCCAAACGCCTACCGAGTTTAAGGATTCGCGCTCTCGCCATGAGGTCCGTGAGTTCGGGCTTGCGCAAAAAGTCGATGTGCAGACTCGTCGTCACGGCCAAGACAATCGGTCCAATTTGGGACATGATCACGACCCACGCCGACGTGTCGGCGAGGGTCATCATGACCGGTCCCGCGACCG